>NZ_CP180230.1:600000-900000 GCF_047555085.1 Candidatus Nanosalina sp. VS9-1
CTGTTTCTTAGATTTCATGATTTCTTGAAGATCTAATGGGAGGAAAGTGTAGTCTTCAAGTTCATCGAATCTGTTAAGCCAGTTATACACTGTGAGGGATACAAGGCCCATGATAACGCTGTATGAAAGCAGTGGATTGGACAGGAATATGGACGTTACCGGGAAGTAAAGTACTAGAGTCCAGTAGAACGCTGTCAGAAGGCCTACAGAGAAAAGAATCTTCAGGAATCCACCCGAGGATCTGAAGAGATCAAGCACAGATTTTGCGGACAAAGGCCTCAATCCGGATAGCCTGCCGTAGTTGAGGAAGCGATTTGAGGGCAGGGTTAGCGAACTTACTGTTATTACTGTGCTGACAAGTATTCCTCCCAAGAAGAGTAAAGGAGCCATATAGACTACCGAGACATAGTTAAGGCCTGCTAGTATAAGGAATCCTGCGATTATAGGCAGCACCATGAGTACAGAGTAGTAGAATATATCCTTGACTACAAAACTTGTAATCAGGCTTTTTCGTGATATCGGCAGTGTTCTGGAGGTGAATACGAGATAGTTTGTCCTGCCCAGTACATTTCTGAATGCATCACGGCTTGAAAATCCTACAGCTCCAACTCCAAGCCCCAGGAAAGCTGAGAGGCCTAGCACAAAGTTCTGAAGTGTTTCAGCAGTTATAACAGAAAAATTCAATGCCATCCAGTTCCAGGCAAAACTGAAGAAAAATACAAGTACGGGGAAAGCTGCAAAAGAGCGGCCTCTGTACAGCGCAGAGTTCTTGCGCCACTCCTCTTCAATCATCTTCTTTATCATAATTTTTTACAGGCCTCTACGTTAATTATTGATCTTCCAGGAATTTTTCCTTCAAGTTTTCGACTTCTGTGATCTCTCTAGTTATTTTTCCATCTTTAAGGAAGAAAACTCTATCGCATACCTCTTCTGCCAGGGAGATAACGTGTGTGCAGAGGAAGACTGTGCCTCCGTTGTCTCTTCTCTCCTTGAAAACTTTCTTGGCCTCTTCCTGGACTACAGGATCAAGATTGACGAGAGGCTCATCGATGAAAACAATCTCTGGATCATGGAAGAAGGCCTGAGTAATCATAAGTTTCTGTCTCTCTCCCTTGGAAAGATTGCGCGTCTGACTATCCATTTTTCCCTCCATGTTCAGTCTTTCTATCCAGGCCTGTTTATCGATTTCAGTATCCCTTGTATCTGAGACAAAGTCGAGGTATTCGCTGCCCGTCAGAAAGCTAGGCGGATCCTCTCTTTCCGGGAGTATGCCCATTTTTTCACGGGCCTCTACAGGATTTTCCGATGGATCTATTCCAAGTATCTCTGCAGTTCCTGCATCCGATTTCATCTGGCCTGTCAGTATCTGGATTAAAGTAGATTTCCCTGCGCCATTCGGGCCAAGTACACCGACTATCTCGCCCTCCTCCACTTCAAGATCGATGCCGTCAAGCGCTTTTACATCACCGAAACTTTTCTTCAGGCCTTTAACTTCGATAAGAGACATTGTTTGAACACTTATTCAGGCCTGTATAAATTGGTTGGGGGATGGAGTGAAGGAACAGTGGTTTAAGTTTAAATGCAGAAGTTCTTCTCTGTACTGCGATGAATCCTCAGGAAAGCGATAATGTTCTAAAGCACATACAGAGCGACAAGAAAAAGGTTTCAAACTTTCTCGATAACTATCTGGATGAATGGGAGGAGATGGAGCCTGATGCAAGCCGCTGGAGATCAGACATCAAGGGAAGAATGAAGGAAATGGCGAAAGGCGGCAAAATGGTGCGTGGCGCACTTGTACTTAAAACAAATAATTTCTACGACGGAAAAAATACAGATGAGGCAGTAAAAGTTGCCGGAGCGATTGAACTTCTGCATACAGGCCTCCTCATGCACGACGATATAATCGACAAAGACGATTACAGGAGAGGGATGCCGACTTTCGCCAAGCAGTATCAGGAACTTGGTGAAGACGAGGATCTTGACAACGTCGAGCATTTCGGAGCAGGCATGGCTATAGCCGGCGGAGATATCGCATACTTCATGGGGCAGGGCCTGCTGGCAGATCTGGATATAAAGCCCGAAAAAAGGAGAAAGATCACAGAACTTGTTTTCTCCGAGTTCTCTGCTGTAGGCCTCGCAGAGCAGGTAGACATATACTCAGGGTACTCGAAGGAAGAGATTGATGAAGAAGAAATTATGCGGCTTTACAGAGATAAGACAGCGCGTTATACTTTCTCTCTTCCTTTCAAGGCCGGGGCTTTGATGGCTGAGGCCTCTGAGGATGAGATAGAAAGGCTTTATCGACTGGGAGAGCGTATCGGTATTATCTTCCAGTTGCGTGACGATGAATTGAGTCTTTTCGGTGATGAGGCCGAGACAGGTAAGTCTCTGGGATCTGATCTCGAGGAGAACAAGAAGACTCTGCATCGCTTGAAAATGCTGGAAAAGCTTCCTGAAGACGAAAGGGAAAGTATGCGTGAAAAACTCAGGAAGGATCTTGATCACGAGGAGAAAGCAGAGATAATCGAGAAGATGAACGAGCTGGAAGTCCAGAAAGAAGTCCAGGAAAAGATGAGCGAACTCGCGGAAGAGGCCTACAGTGATATAGAGAATCTAGAGGCTCCTGAAGATTTCAAGGATTTCCTGCGGAAGCTGACGGATTTCTGTCTGGAGAGACGGAAGTAAGTCATGTATTAGGCCTGTAGGCCATCAGGTACAGCGTGAAAGCTGTGAATACTAAGGCTACCGAGGTAGAGACGATATTCTGTGGTGCAAGGCCTCCATTAGTTGACAGGCCTGCAGTATAACTTGAGTAAATCAGCACCAGGAAAACTGCTGTTTTCAGGGCCTCGTAGGAGTTTCTGTGTTCTGATTCGTCGTATCTTCTTCCTTTTCTCAGGACGAGATGTAGATAGGCGAGAGCGATAAGCAGAAAGTTCGGAAGGATAAGTGCAAATGTTAATGATCCAAGATCCATGGACTGAAAGTATCCTACAAGGTACGAGGATAAAAGCACTACTGTCGCGATCAGTGAATCTATGAGCATCCTTCTCTGTTTGAGGCCTATCACAGAAAATTTTTTCGTCACGAACTATGATATATTTTGGACCCAGGACTCTGTCAAGGCCTCGGATTTATTATCTTTCTGAAACTGTTTTTACGTGTTGGATGAGAAAGACTGTTGATCTAGGCGATCGAACTGTAACTTTAGTCGGTACTGCGCATGTATCTCAGGAGAGCAAGGAAGAGGTTCACTCCAGTATAGAGGAGCTTGAGCCGGATTTTGTAGGCGTGGAGCTTGATGAAAGCCGTTACGATTCCTTAAGAAATGGAAGCGGCTGGAAAGATTTGAACATAGTTGAGGCAATTAGAGAAGGTAAAGGGTTCCTTCTGTTCATGAATCTCATTCTTTCAATCTACCAGAGGCGTATAGGCCTTCAGGAAGACGTTAAGCCTGGTGAAGAACTACTTGAAGCAGTTAAAACTGCTGAAGAAAATGATATAGAGTACGGATTAATCGACAGAGACATCAATGAAACTTTCCGCATAGCCATGGAGAAGCTTTCTGTATGGGAGAAGCTGAAGCTTGTAAGCTCTATGTTTATCGCGGATGAAGAGATGGAAGTTGAAGACTTGAAAGAAGACAACATGCTTAACACTGTTATCAAGGCCTTGGAAGAAGAATTTCCTACCTTGAAGGAGACTTTTCTTGACGAAAGAAATCGTTTCATGGCCAAAAAAATACTTGACAGAGATTTTGAAAACGGAGTAGTTGTCGTAGGCGCTGCACATGTCGAAGGCCTTGCAGAAGAACTTCAGAAGAAAAGTGAAGACATACAGGTAAGAAAAGAAGATACAGGATTCTCACTTCCATGGCTGAAAATACTGAAGTACGGCATCCCTGCTTTGATAATCAGTATGCTTGCCTACAGCTTCTACAAGATAGGATTCTGTACAGGCCTGAATCTTACAGGAGCCTGGATACTGATGAACGGAATCGGAGCTTTCATCGGAGCTGTACTGGCAAGAGCTCATCCTGCGACATGGATAGTCTCATTCGTATCTGCTCCATTAACTTCCCTCTCACCTGCTATCGGAGCGGGCATGGTTGCGGCATACTTCGAGGGCAAGTTCTTCCCTCCTACTGTGGAGGAGCTTGAAAGCGTTGCAGAGATAACAGGATACAGAGATCTCTGGAGCAATCAGGCAAGCAAGATACTGCTTGTCTTCATACTTGTATCGATAGGAAGCGCTATCGCAACTTTCGCAGGGGCAGGATACATTGCTTCAAGCCTTGGAACGGCTACAGCATGTACTTCTCTTCCCATCTTCTGATTTTTTCATCCCAGTTATCCTCCCCCAGTTTTTCCTCTGACCCATCTTCTTCGTCAAATTCGAAGTCTTTCATCCATATACCTATCAGAGAACCTGTCAAAAGACCGAATAGATGGGCCTCGTATGCAGTACCTGTTCCAGAGCCTATACCAGCAAGATTGATCATCACGTACACTGCCAGTACTATATACATCGGAACAGGGATTCCCAGAGCCAGGCCTATTTTTCTGGGCCTGTAAACTGCCAGTGCGGAGAGAACTCCCATTGCTCCTCCTGAAGCACCGATTATATAGGAATCCGTGTAGAAAATGAATGCCGTGATATTTGCAAAAATAGCTGAAGCAAGAAAAGTATAGATAAACGTCTTTCTTGAAGTAATGAGTTCAAAGACTGTTCCAAAGAGGCCCAGGAAAAATATGTTGTTGAAGAGATGTTCTGCATCGCTGTGGCCGAAAAATGAGAGGAAAAAATTTACAGGATGTGACTCGTAGGCCTGGAATCCTGGATCAAATCCTGTGAAAAGCTGTAATGCGTAGACAAAGATCAGGAAAGTACAGAAGTAAAGAGAAAAAGGTATTTGAGGGATTTTATCCATTTTTTCCATTTTCTGGCCTCTGTCAGATCTTTGAAAGGATTTCACGGCTCTTTTCCTGGCCTATCGACATGATCAGTGTAGACAGGCGTGGGCCGCTTTCCCTTCCGAGTATGGCCCTGTAGGAGGCCTCGAAGAAATCTCCGGCTTCCAGAGGTGATGCATCCTGAACGTTCCAGAGTTCGCCGTCCAGCTCATCAGCATCTTCAAAATCCTGATTCCCGAGAGCTTCCTGTATCAGATTCAGTGTTTCAACTTCCTCATCCGTAAAGTCTTCAGGAGGCCTCTCGTTGATTCTGTACACGTAGTCCTCGGGAGCGTATTCACGGGCCCAGTTCTTCGCTCTTCTCAGGCGATCGATTACCTGTTGCTCCTCATCTTCAGAGATATCCTCCGGGACATGTCCTGTCCGGCGAAGTGATTCAAGGCCTTTACTCCTCCATTCATCCTCAGGGACTGTCTGAGCGACGAATGCAGCATGCTTGAAAGGTACACGAAGAGGCCTTTCATCAGGCAGTTCCACCATCGCCAGTTCGTAGACTCTTTCCTGATGCCTCTGCTTTTTCTCGTTGTCAAGGCCTTCCCCGAAGTAGTTTTCCTCAAATCTGTCGAAACGATCGTATATCTGTATGATCTCCTCATCGAAGGCCAGGTTGATCACTTTCTTCGGCTTTGTCTGGCTGAAAAGGAAACGAATCATCTCAGGACTGTATATCTCCTTCATGTCGTCGAGAGTCAATACGTTCTCTCCTGAACTCGATGAAATCTTTTTATCCGAGCCTTTAGGCCTGACAAAATCGTACATCTGGTATACAGGTGCTTCAGCATCGTAGACTTCTTCTATTATCTGTTTGCCTGTATCCCTTGACGATCCTGCTGCGGAGTGATCCTTCCCTCCGGGCTCGAAGGAAACGTTTTCGTAGAACCATCTCATCGGCCAGTCAACTCTCCAGGGCGGCTTGACGGAATCCTCCTCCTTGAAATTGATTTCAAAGGCCTCTTCGCATTCGTTGCAGTTATATTCTACTGTGTATTCGCCGTCGTAGTCATTTATTTCTGTGAAGTCTTTGCCGCATTCCTTGCAGTAGACTCTGAGTGGCTGCCAGTCTTCTTCCAGCGGCTCCTGTCTATACTGATCCAGTATATCTTTGATCTTTTCCCTGTTGTTCATCGCTTTCTTGATCAAGTCAGCGTATTCGCCTTTCTGGAACATCTTGCTCTGGCGGATGAACTCGATATCCATGTGCATATCCTCGAGCTGTTCCTCAAGTCGGGCCTCGAAGTGTTCTGCGTAGCTTTCGTGGCAGCCTTCCGGATCTGGAACTTTGCTTAGCGGGAGGCCTATGTATTTCTCGAATTCGTCCGGTACGTTGTCAGGGACTTTTCTGAAACGATCGTAGTCGTCCCAGGAGTAGATGAATCGTGTATCTTCATCGTAGTACTGCAGCGATTTGACAACGAAGTCTGTAGTGATGATCTCCCTGAAGTTTCCGATGTGGACGTGGCCTGAAGGAGAAATTCCGGATGCACATACGTATGTGTCCTGATCTTCGAATTTTCTCTTTACTCCGTAAGCTAGCTGGTCGGACCAGAAAAGTGGCTGTTCTTGATCGCTCATATGGAAAGCTTGCTCAAATACATTTTTACTCGTTACCCGGGAAAAAGGGGAATTATTAAAGACCTGTGAACATTCTTGACTTGTATGTCAGTAACCGGATTTTTACAGGGAGTTAATCCACGGCTTGTATTCATGATAATTTTTGCCGGTGCACTGGCATTACTGATGTACAGGGACAGGAACAGCGTGCAGAGACAGTCAATACTTTTCTACAGAAGAACAAAGAAAGGCCTGAAACTTATAGACAGCATTGCACAGAGATTTCCACGTTTCTGGAACTTCTACGGATGGGCAGGCCTCGTTGTAGGAGTCATCTCTATTCCTTTCATCCTCTGGAACATCGTGCTTTCGTTCTCACAGATGACACAGACGGGCGGAGCTTCCGGAGGCCCAAGTCTGATAGCTCCAGGCCTTTCCGGAGAGACAACTTTCCAGTCAGGTATCTCATTCATCCCTGTAGAGTACTGGCTGATCGCGATAGGCGTACTGATGTTCGTCCACGAAATGAGTCACGGCATAGTCGCCAGAGCAGAAGGAATGGAGCTTAACAGCGTCGGCTGGATCGTACTCGGGATAATTCCTGGAGCGTTCGTGGAGCCTAAAGGAGAGCAGATGCTGCCGGGAGAAGATGAAGAAAAAGACGGAGAAAACGAAGAGGCCTCTCTTGGAGGACACTGGGATCAGGGAACTCTCAGTTCAAGATTGAAGGTTCTTGCAGCAGGAAGCTTCGCAAATTATATTACAGCAGCAGTTATGGGCGTATCAGCTCTTGCACTGTTTATGACTGTCGCCCAGCCTACAGGAGTTTTCTACCAGGCACAGGATGGACTGCCGGCAGCTGAATCAGGCATGAACAACGGAACACTTTACAGCATCGGTGAACAGCCTGTGCATTACGGAAGTGACGTTCGGAAAGCACTTGAGAACTACGAGATAAACGATACTGTAGAAGTGAACACGTCAGAAGGCATGTTTAATGTCACACTTATGGACAGAAACAGCTCCGCGCACATGGGAGTACTGATAGCCTCCGGCGAAGGCCCTGTGGCAGCGTTCTTCGACATGATATACGACAGAAGAACGATAAAGCCAGAATACAAGGATATTGAGGGCTTCCTGAGCTGGACACTTGGAGGACTGGAGGTAATAGCATTGCTCAATCTACTGATCGGACTTTTCAACATGTTGCCGATCAGGCCTCTTGATGGAGGACAAATGGTAGGAGCTGTAGTCGACAAATACTTTGAAGACAGCCAGACAGCATTCAATTACATCTCACTTGTCGTCTGGATATTCCTGCTTGGAGCAATGATATTTTCGATAGCTACAGGCCTGTAAGAAGATTTTAAGCCATTCCAGAAAACGGCCTTGACACGGAATACCTTTATAAGTTTAACGGGAGAATTGTTGGCTTGTGAAAACCGATAAAAAATCTGGCTTCTCAGATTGTTTCACTATCAAGAGGTAATTACAATGAGTGAAGATACAAAGGAATGCCCTTACTGCGGAGAAGTCTTCGAATCCGATGATGAAGGAGATGCCGACATCAAGGAAGGAATCCATAGAGCTGAGGAACATGTGAACAACAACAGCTCCAAGGAAACAACTTCCAAGTCAAGCGGATCCAACATCGTCAGAAAGTGGAAGACTGAAGGCAAGAGGGCTTAAAGAACCACATATACAGAACTTTCTTTTTTATTTACCGAAAGAACATTTCCCCCCCCCCAAATTTTTTCTTATCTGATGACCAGAGTTATTTTATCATTTTTCAGGCCTCCATTATGTATGACACACAAAATCGAGTTCACAGACCGTGATGAAACAGTAGAGGCCGAAGACGGCCAGTCCATCCTCCAGGCACTTCTACAGGGAGGAATCGAATACATGCACGCATGCGGAGGATTCTGCAACTGCACCACGTGTAGAGTCAAAATAGAGGAAGGCATGGAAAACGTTTCAGATATGCAAGACGACGAGAAAAACACGCTGCGAAGATTCCAGGGCGATGAAGTACTTGAAGGCCCGTACAGACTCAGCTGCCAGGTGAAAGTCCACGGCGACATCAAAATCAGCGAACCAGAATGGTACTGAAAAATTCTACAGAGGCCTCAACATGAAAGACGTCATAGTAGTAGGGGCAGGGCCTGTCGGATCACAGGTAGCGAAGAACTTCGCCGAGAAAGGCCTCGACGTACTTGTTATAGAGAGAAGCGATGAAGTCGGGAGGCCTCTCGCATGTTCCGGACACGTCTCTCCCGATATCAAAAACTTTCTATCGAACGAGGAATTCGATGAGATATACCAGAACGAGATTACAGGTGCGAACTTTCACACCTCTGGAAAAGAATACAGCTTCTACCGGAACGAAACAGTTTCCTACGTGATCGATCGTGTAGGCCTTGACAGGAAGAAAGCTGAACAGGCCCGTGAAGCCGGAGCAGAGATAAAGCTGGGAGAGACTGTCGAAAAAGTACAGGAGAAAGAAGATAAAGTCATAGTGCATACGGATGAGGCCTCCTACGAGGGGAAGATTCTGGCAGGATGTGATGGAGCCTCTTCAACTGTAAGATCAGAGGTAGGCCTTCCGGAGCCGGATCATTTCTATCAGGGTATTCTGTGTTTCACGGACGAGGAGGACAGTTCTGATTTCGTGGATGTTGTGCTGGATGTACCGGAGTTTTTCGGCTGGCGTATCCCCCGTGGAGACTCAGTCGAGTACGGTGTCGGTGTACCTAAAGGAGAGAATCCGATGAAGTGGCTGGAAAAAGTAACTGGAAAATTCGATGTGGAAAAACAGGATCGGAGAGATATCTGCGCCGGTGCGATACCGATCAAGCCTCCGGAAAAAGTTTCCACCGAGAGAGTTTTCCTCGCAGGAGATGCTGCCGGGCAGACAAAGCCTTTCACAGGCGGAGGCATACTTTACGGGATGCGAGCTGCTGACAGGGCCTCAGAGACTATCGACGTCGACGATCCCGAACTTGAGAGATATGAACAGGCCTGGCGCAGCGAGTTGGGCAGGGATATTTTCCTTGGAGGCCTGATAGAGAAGGTTTACTCTATGCCTTCCCCTGTTCAGAGACTGGGGATGTGGATTTTCCAGGGAGAGATCGGTGTTCACATGGACAGGCCTTCCAGTCTTCTGAGTAGAAAGCAGTTGAAGGCTATGCTGCCGTGGACCTAGGAACGGCTAGAGGGTATAAAAAACTTCCAAAGTGTTTGAGTTACAGGGAGCTGAAGAGTTTTCATGCACATAGGAGTAATACCGGACGGTAACAGGAGATATGCGAATTCACACGGCATAGGAAACTACAAGGCCTACAGAAAAGCCAGAGACACCGTGAAGCATGTGACGGATTCTCTGCAGGGGTTTTCCGATGATGTTGATTCTATAACTTTTTACCTGCTCTCAGAGGAGAACCTTAAACGGGAGGAAGAGGAGCTTGAGACGCTTTTCCAGCTTCTTGAGGAAAATATAGATGATATGGCAGATTTCTTCCAGGACAAGGATTTCAAAGTCAACTGGGGATCAACAAAGCCCGAGGCCCTGCCAGAAAGGCTTGCTGAGAAGCTTGAGTCAATTCAGGAGCAGTACAGCGAAGGAGAGACAACAGTCAATCTGCTGATCTCTTACTCCGGTAAAAAAGATATACTACAGGCCTCTGAGAAGATTTCCAGAGACGGAGGAAGTTTCTCAGAGGATAACATGTCAAAGCATCTGGAAGTCCAGAAAGATATAGATTTCGTGATACGTACCGGAGACAATCCGGACAGAGAATGTCTTTCAGGATTCCCGATCTGGAACTCCAGTTACGCAGAGTTCTACCACATCAGGAAAAACTTCCCTGCAATAGAGCCTGAAGACGTCGAAGAGGCCCTGAATCACTTCGAAAAACTTAGAAAGAAGAAGGGCGAATAAATTCTCTATGGTAGATAAAACGTGCTGGAACTGCAACGCAGAAATGAATAAGCACGTTGCATGTGAACTGAAATGCCCTAACTGCGGTATGATAAGAGATTGCAGCGATCCATAAACGTTAGAAGATTTTCAAGATTCTCTGCTAACTCTACCTTCTCTGATACATTCGTTGCACAGGCCTAGAAATGTTTTGTTCGTGCAGCCTTTTCTTACGCAGTTGTTAAACAGTTTTAATCCCCTTCATTGTTGAGGCCTTGTATTCGTTGAGCCTGTTGTTTTAGGACATGCCAGGAAAGATTTACAAGGCTGAAAAAGTATGCTGCAAGAGTTAGAGATCCATAATGAATATGTAGGATATCGGCCGTTCTTCCATCTAAATGTTCCACATTCAAAAATGTAGGTAGTTAAGTTGTCTCTATGGATCAGAGTTTGCGGCAGGGCCTTACTGTAGCTATACTTGTAGTTGCTCTAGGCCTTATTGTGACTGCTCCAAGCCCCGAGAATGATATAAAGGCTGATGGACTTGAGAACAGCAGTCTTGTGAAGGCCGCATTCATAGACGATGATGAAAAAGTTGCGGAGCTAAAGCTTGAGACAGCTACAACTCCTGAAGAACGTGCCAGAGGCCTTATGGGGCGTGAAAGTCTTGACAACGACTCTGGAATGATTTTTATCTACGATGATGCTAGAGAGAGAAGCTTCTGGATGAAAAACACAAAAATTCCTCTCGATATGATATTTCTAACTGCTGAGAGGACTGTGAGGACGATTAAAGAAGCTGATCCCGAGCCTAATGTTTCTGATGAAGATCTGAAATCCTATACAAGTGAAGGGCCTGCAAAGTATGTTATAGAGACCAATCAGAACTTTTCTGACGAAAAAGGCATAGAAGAGGAAATGAAAGTGTTGCTCGAGCCTCTGGACCAGTAATTCAGTCCTGGAAGTTGGTGTACTTTGAACTCGAGTCCGTATAAAGTATTCCTACGGCTCTGTGAGTAACCTGATCGACGTTTATCCTTGAAGAGTGCTCGTTGTTATCTCCCCGCATAAGCAGGTAATCGCTTGTCTCGAGATAGTTGGCCTGGACTCTGTGGATGACGTAGCCATCACCTGTCTCGTAACGAAGTATCTCTCCTTCAGTTATCTCTCCTCCTTCGTAGGCCTGTAGAAGTACCGTGTTGCCGGAGAAAATTGTAGGCCTCATAGACTTTCCCTCGGGCTGTGCTACGGCATCAACTTCCACCGAGGCCTCTCCATCGCCGACGCTGTAATCAACATCGGTGTAAGAGGCCTGAATGTAATTGTTGATGTTGGACTGTGATCCATCGCTTCTTAGATTATCTGCCTGTCTGAGATCCTGCTGTGGTTCAGGACAGGTTATATTGTACGTCGGCGTCTGGACCATCTGTGTATCTTCCCCAAGATCTGAGAGTTCATAGGTGCTGACGGCTCCCCCCAGGTAGCCTATAGCCAGCACTAGAATAACAAGAAGTACCTCCCCCAGATTTGAAAACCCCTTCCTCATATTGTTACTACTTTGAAATAACACTTAAGTACCTTTTGCTTTTGTTGTTACTTTCTCAAAACAACTAGTTCCTGTGACAAGTTATAATAACGAAAAACGAGAAAACGATGGATGTAGAGGCCTCAAAAAATGCCGGATGAAGAAGCTGATTCAGTGCGGGAGAAAATTGTTGATCGACAGAAGCAGGTCATGGAGCACAAGAGCATGGCAGGACTTCTGCTTGCCACAGCCGTTGTGCTTGCAACTTTCGGTACGGCGGCTATGCTGATGCCGGATAATCCTACAGGATCTTTCTCCGGTGACTTCAGAATCCAGAACGTTCAGATAGAAGACGTGAATATCCGTGGCGTAGAGGCCTCTGAGACAGGCCTTACTTTCGTACAGGACTACGAAATCAGTAATCCTAATCTCCTACGGGCAGAGTTCAAGGCAGCTTCTTACCGTGTAAATGTAGAAGGCGAATCTGTTGATACAGGACACATAAATGGAGAAACAGTTATAGACACCGGACAGAGCGAGATGATCGCCCTACTCCACGAAACAGCTTTAAGCGAGAGATACAGAGGCACCACACCAGTAACAGTTGAAGGAAAAATGGTGTTCCAGATAGGAGATACAGAGTTCGAAAGATACTACAGGAACAGCTTCGAGGCCGAGTTCCCTGTAAGATAGTGCAACAGATGGACTTCAGTTAAACTATGCGCGAGTATTTTATTACTGCGCCAGAAAACTTTCTTCATGAATATTTCCTGGACTGAAACAGAAGACGATCCTGTAGAAAACCGAGAAGTAGAGCTTGTGGAAAGAAAAGGCCTCGGTCATCCTGACAGTATCTGCGACGGCCTGGCTGAGAAAGTTTCCCGAGAGCTCTCCCGCGAATACAGGAAGAGATTCGGCCATATACTGCATCACAACACTGATGAGGTCCAGTTAGTAGCCGGAGAATCAAATCCCGGTTTTGGAGAAGGGGAGATAGTAGAGCCTGTATTCATTCTGTTGACAGGTCGTGCCACGAAGAGTTTTGACGGCGAGGAGATTCCTGTCGATAAAATTGCACTGGATGCTGCAAAAGAATATATCGATGAGAACTTCAAGGCCCTAGATTCTTCCCACATCGAGTTCGAGTCCAGGATCGGTGAGACATCTACAGACCTGGCCTCTGTCTACGAACGGGAGGAAAGAATGTCGAACGATACCAGTTTCGGAGTAGGCCACGCACCGCTTTCACCTGCGGAGAAAACAGTCAGACAGGTTGAGGAAGAGGTTAGAGGCCTGGAAAGCTGCGGCGAAGATGTGAAGGTGATGGGCCTGCGTCAGGGAGAAGAGATCACTTTAACTGTAGCAGCCGCTGCGATATCCTCGCGAGTCAGCTCCATGGACGAATACAGAGAGCACCTTGAATCTGTAGAAAATACCGCTGAGAAGATTGCTGAAGAGAACGGCTTGAGGCCTGAAGTGCATGTCAATACTGCTGACGAGATCGAGGAAGAAGAGGTCTATCTGACAGTCACAGGTACTTCTGCCGAGATGGGGGATGATGGATCAGTGGGTAGAGGCAACAGAGTTAACGGCCTGATAACTCCCCATCGTTCGATGAGTATGGAGGCTGCCTCCGGGAAAAACCCTGTTACCCATGTCGGAAAGATTTACAACCTCCTCGCCCGAGAAATCGCGGAAGAGATTCACAGCGAAACAGGCCATTACGCCCAGGTAAAACTCCTGTCTCAGATCGGAGGCCCTATCAAGGATCCTCAACTGGTGGAAGTAGAAAGCTCTGCTGCTCAAGAAGATTTCGAGGAGATTGTAGAGAGGAAGCTGGAAGAGATCGATTCAGTGACCGAGAAATGTGTTGAAGGAGACATCAGTACTTTCTGATAGCCTTTCAGCCGCTGAAAGAGCCATAAGACAGATTTTTAACATTCGAAGACGATGACAACAGTGGTGATACTGGATGTATGATGAAATACTTCTTCCAACAGACGGGAGTGAGGCCTCGAAAGCTGCTTTAAATCATGCAAAGCAGATATCAGAGAAATTTGACTCCAATATACACATAATCTATGTAGTAGACATATCCACTATGCCAGGCGACCTCAGGGGACAGGCCCATCTGGAACAGATGAAAGAATTCGGAGAAGAAACAGTGAAGTCTCTGGAAAAAGAGATGAATACCACAGCAGAGACAAAAGTTACTGTAGGCCTTCCGCATCGAGAAATCAGAGAATACGTCGAAGAAAAAGATATCGATCTAGTGACTATGGGCAGTAACGGGCGCTCAGGCCTTGACAGGATTCTGATTGGAAGCGTGACAGAAAAAGTCCTGAGAACGTGTGATACACCGGTACTGGTCTCAAGAGAAACGAAATGAAAAGTAGTATAGGCCTTTTTTGAGGCCTGGAAGATGAGAGTTCTCTTTATTTCTCTACAAGTGTCTCTCCGTGTTCTTCGAAGAAGTTCTGGAATTTTTCTCCGAGTTCAAGTTCCTGTATTTCTTCTGCCGTGAACCAGTCGTAGTTCTCGTTTTCTACATCGACTTTTTCCGGCTCCGGATTCTCTTCTGTAGCAGATTCCTCATCTACAAGATACCAGTGAATCCTCTCGTTGCCTGAACCTATCTCAGTCTTAGTAACTTTTTCAACAAACTCTATCTCAACACCTGTAACACTACGTGTCTCATTCCTGGCTGCTTCTCTAAGCGTTTCTCCTTTCTCAATCTGTCTGATTATAGGCCTCCACTCGCCCTCTTTCGAATCCTCATCATTCACGACAAGGAACTCTTCATCTCTTCTTATCAATAATGCAATTCTATCCATACAGAAGTATTAGAAGGATAGAAATTTCAACCCCCATGCCGGAAACAATGGAAAAATTTTACCTGAAAGGCCTCTGAAAAACTACGAAAAATAGATTCGAAAAAATTGAGGAAAAATTCGAGATACTGGATACAGGCCTCGTTCCTGTCTCGGAGATTTCTCCGGAGATCGGCGAAAAAATCGATCAGCATCTGGAAAGAATCGACAGAGGCCTGAGGATCAAAATCGTGAATCAATCAGTTGATCTATAAAAGAATTTCAAGTCAAGTTTTTGCCAAAGGGCCCGTAGCTCAGCTTGGACAGAGCGAGCGGCTTCGGACCGCTAGGTCTAGGGTTCAAATCCCTACGGGCTCGAACTCATCTACAGAGTTCGATCATGTTAAGCCATGCAACATGGCTTTCAGTCAAATTTTCTACTAGAACCCGATAGAAATAAGGAAAAATGGAGATGATAAGGCCTTTTTACTTGTCCATGATGCTTTCTACTGTCCTGATCTGCATCATGTTGGTGGTGCCTGTAACGGACGTCGGGATTCCTGCGGAAAGAACAAGTTCGTCTTCACCGGAGGCCAAGTTCAGACTTTTCATTCGGCGTGCGGAGGCCTCTAGCATCCCTTCAACATCATCCGGGAATTCCTCGTAGTAGGCATTTACTCCCCATGCAAGCTGCAGCTGTCTTTCAACTCTTTCCGAATCCGTGAATGCGATGATCGGGTTCTCAGGCCTGTACTTGGAGATGTTGCGTGCTGTGCTTCCTGAAGATGTGTGGGCCACGATGTACTCTGCCTCTGAGTCTCTCGCTGCCTGCCAGACGTTCTTGCAGATGATCTCTCTTGTCGTCTCCGGTGGCTGCTTGACAGTATGATGTGTATTACCTTCCATAGAGGCCTCTGCCTCTTCTACCACGTTCGACATGAATTTTACAGTTTTGACAGGGTAGTCTCCGATTGCTGTCTCGCCGGAAAGCATTACTGCATCCGTACCATCCAGTACTGCGTTCGCTACGTCGGATATCTCGGCTCTTGTGGCCGTAGGATTTTCTGTCATCGACTCCAGCATCTGTGTCGCTGTTATAACAGGTTTACCGGCCTCGTTGCATTTCTCTATCATCTCTTTCTGCATCATCGGAAGCTCAGCCGGCGGAAGCTCTACACCTAGATCTCCACGAGCCACCATGATAGCATCAGAGGCCTCCAGGATCTCGTCAAAGTTCTCCACGGCCTTCTTGTGTTCGATTTTCGAGATAATATGCATATCGGAATCATGCTCATCCAGGATCTCTCTGACTTCCTCTACATCCGAGGCCTCTTTCACAAAGCTGAGGGATACAAAGTCGTAGCCTTTCTCTGCTGCGAACTCGATATCTTCAACATCTTTCTCTGTCGGTGCTGAAAGGCCTATATCTTTCCCCGGTACGTTGACTGCTTTTCTACTGGATACTTCGCCGCCGTAGACTACTGTACACTCTGCAGTGTCATCCACTTTCTCTACTTCAAGCTCGATCTTTCCGTCGTCAATCCTGACTTCGTCGCCGGCCTCAATATGATTGATGAAATCACTGTAGTTGACTGAAAGAACTTCTTCATCACCAGTGATTTCTTCATCCGTTGTCAGTTCCACGCTGTGGCCTGTCTCAAGTACTGTATCTTCCTTTACTTCTCCGAGTCTGATCTCCGGGCCTTTTGTATCGATCATTACTGCGGTTTTCTCTGATACGTCGCGGATTCTGTCGTATATTTTTCCGTGCTGTTTGTGGTCGACGTGTGAGAAGTTCTGCCGTACTACGTCAACTCCTGAATCAATTATTTCTGAAAGTTTCTGTTTCGAGTCTGTTGCCGGGCCTATGGTGGATATTATCTTGGTGTTTTTCATCTTGTTTTTCTCCTCTATATCTCAGGTAGGATTTTTGTAACTCAACGTTTTTGAGTGAACAGGCCTCTGGCTGCGGTGTTTGATTTATAAAGATAAGACGGGAATTCTTGGGTGTATACATGGACTGGATCAAGGATCTGAGGAAGTTGCTGGTCCGTGTTCAACGCCGGGTGACTGATATGACTGAAAAGGATATTTCTGAAAAAGTGGAAGACAAGGAGGAATCAGAGGAAAAAGCAGATGAAAAAATGGAGAAAGATGACTCCAAAGAAGGCAAGGACAAGGATGGCAAGAAGCAGAAGGTTCAGTTCCCTCAGTACTTCCAGCAGCAGAACTCCAAGAACAGGAATCCAAACGGAACAAATCTGACAACTCCTGTTCTACGAGGAGTAGTCGTATCAGAGTTCGACGGCGAAAGAATCTGGGTGGAAGCCAGCGGAAACATGAAAGGCCGCTACGGAGTCGAAGTCCCAAGCGGATACGAGCCAACCGATTTCCAGCCAGGAACAGAAGTAGCACTTGATCCAAACAGTTTCAAAGTAACAGATATTGTAGACAAAGGAAAAGACGCAGAGTTCGACGCAGTAGAGACAGATGTAACATTCCAAGACATCGGAGGCCTTGATCACGTCATCAAAAGCCTTTCATCCAACGTCGGCGCACAGTTAAACAGTGATAAGAAGGAGAAAATAAAGGAATGGGGCATGGACATGGACAAATCCACGCTACTGATTGGAAGGCCTGGAACAGGAAAGACACACCTTGTAAAGGCCCTGAGCAATGAGTACGACGCAGAAATGTTCATGATCAACGGCCCGCAGCTTGTCGAAAAATTCATTGGAGAAGGAGCGAAAAAAGTCAAGCGACTCTACGAACAGGCCCGTGCCACAGAAAAGCCTTCAATCATCTTCATCGACGAAATCGATGCAATCGCAAAGAAGAGGCTGGACGACAGACGCCACGGAGGCGAAGAAGTCGAAAGAACAATGTCTCAACTTCTCTCCGAGCTTGACGGCCTTGATACAGAGGAAGATGGAAACGTTATCTCGATTTTTGCATCCAACACGCCGGATATCATGGATCCAGCTCTACTGAACAGATGCAGCGCGATCGAAGTACCTATCCCTAACGACGAAGCCAAAGAAGAAATCCTCAAGGTACACACAAGAAAGATCGATCTCAGCGAAGACCTGGATCTCGAAGAACTTGTCAAAGAGATGGACGAAGACTTCACAGGAAGAGACATCAAACAGATCGTCCGACAGGCCTCAATCACAGCACTCGATAGATACGACGACTACTCAGAGGCCGAGGCAGAGATGCAGGACTTCAGAGAAGCCATCAAGGATCTCAAGGAAGGAAACGTGGGAGTTGAGAAAGACTTCCTGGGTGAACGCGATGTCCATCCGGACGAGATGTTCGCCTAAACATATCAACTTCTCTTTAATTTTCAGAGATGATCCCAGATGAGCGAAAACGTACAGAAAGAGTTCAGACTTGAAAGAGAAGACGCCGCAGAGCTTCTGAGAGATATAGCAGAGGCCCTGGAGGAAGAGGAACAACTGAACATTGATATGGGTGATTCAAAGCTTGTGCAGCCTCTTGGAGGCCTCGTACCGCTTAGAGTGTACCAGGATGATTCCGGTACTGAGATCGGATTCCAGCTTCGCGGCGAAGGATAAAAAAATATTTTCAACTGTACTTTCTGTCAACGTAATCCAGGATTTTCTCCAGTTTCTTCTCTTTCTCGTAGCTACTGGAACTTGTCAGGAAATCCTGAGAATTCTTGTACAGAAAACCGTCGAAACCATCCAGATCCTTCACTGACTCCATCTCAAGGCCTGAAAGAACTTTTTCAAAGGCCTGAAACATCAGAAATCTTTTCTCAGCCACGTCGTCAGTATCTGAGGCCTGAAAGAATTTTTCCCGTGCTTTCTCAAGACTCATCGCAACTCCTCCATAAATTTTTCACGGGCCTCACCGGCATCTGCTTTACCGTTCGTCTCCTGCATTAACTGTCCAATAAGATAGTTCAGTGCCGAGTCACGGCCTTCCTGAAAATCTTCAACTGCATCAGGATTCTCCTCCAGTACCTCTGAAATCTTTTCCTCGAGATCAAAGCTTGAGGCCTCAGGAAGTTCACCGTTTTCACTGAGGGCCTCGACAAGCCGCTGCATATGCGTCTGGCTTTCAGCCCTGTCCAAGATTTCCGCAGCCGATTCGTATTCCGGATCAAGACTTTCTCGATTGAAGGCCTTCAGCAGATCCAGAACACGTTCCTGATTGTATTCTCGGGAGAGATCCAGAAATATGCTGCGAACGCCTTTGTTCACGACAAATTTTGCGGACTCTTCATCAAGGCCTCTATCCATTACTTCCTGGAAATCCTGTTCAGTAGAGACAGCGAAATCTCCAACTTCAAAAATGAAATCAGATTTTTCCAGGACCTCCCGGAAACTTTCTGCCTTAAGTATAACTGCTCGCTGTGTCTCGCCGACGGTGTGGGAAACTTTTTCGTTCTCGAATATTCTTTCATCTACGAAATGCTTCAACTCTGTTGAAAAAGGATGAACAGTCCCGGATTCGAATCCTGTAATCTCTTTAGATTTTTCCGGTGGAATCATGCGATACTCAGAACCGAATTTTTTCTCAGAAAGCGTGCGGTCGCCGGGCAAAAGCACATGGAACTTCTGGCCTTCTGCTTCGATTATCAAACTTTTCACGATCTGAGAAGTCTCCAGGCCTCTCTCCCTTGCTGCGTCGTCACAGCTTTTCGTCGGATTGTCCTGGATGACTTCTTCAAAACTTATTCCGAATTCTTCAAGTTTTTCATCCGCTTTTCTGGACATAGAATAGAGGCCTCCGGAAATTTATTCCAGCTGTTCCAGGATTTTCGCCCTTGCAGTCTTTGGATCAGCCTTTCCCTGGCTTTTCTGCATGACCTGTCCGACAAGGAAGTTAACGGCCTCTTGTTCCCCTGATTCGAAGTCTTCGACTGCTTCAGGATTTTCCTCGATAGCAGCCTCTACGAACTCTCCGATCTCATCGTCTTCGGCCTTGAGAAGATCCTCTTCTTCAACAACTTTCTCCGGATCAGATTTTTCGCCGACGACTTCACGTAAAAGCATCTCAGCATTCCTGTCTGAAATTTTTTCCTCGTCGATCAGGCCTAGCATATACTCGATAGAATCTTTTTCGAGGCCTGACTCGCTGTAAGTTAACTCGTTGTAGTTCAGGACTTTCTTCAAGTCGCCTGTCATCCACGAAGCGACTAAATCCGCATCGAATTTTCCAGCGAGTTGTTCGAAGTCCTCGGCCAGAGAGGCCTCTGTAATAAGTGATTCTACAAGTTTATCCTTCAAATTATATTCTTCCTTGAATCTCTCAAATTTCTCCTGCGGAAGCTCCGGCAGCGATTCACGGATCTCTTCTTGGAGTTTTTCATCCAGTTCCTGACGTGTCAGATCCGGATCGAAGATGTATCCATAGTCTTCCTCCGTTTCTTTTTCACGCATCTCTTCTGTCGCTCCTGTTCCCTGGTTGAAGTTTCTTGTCTGCTGTGTGACTTCTCTGCCACGTTTTTTCAGTTGTTTCTGCCGTGATATTTCGTAGCTCAGGGCTTTTTCGATATCTTTCGTTCCTGTAATGTTTTTGACTTCTACACGTTCACCGCCGTCGATCGAGATGTTCGCATCTGTCTTTATCGCAAAGTTTGACTCCGGCTGATACAGATCCAGATACTGCATCATCTGTGCCAGTTGCTGAAGATACGCCCGGGCCTCTTTCGGACTTGTAAAGTCTGGATCTGTTACGATCTCGATCAGCGGTGTTCCGGCTCTATTGTAATCTACTTTTGTATAATCAGAATCAGATATGTCGCCTCCGACATGTTTCATCTTCGCCGGATCCTCTTCTATATGGATCCTTGTTATACCGATCTCCTTTTTCTCATCTCCTACCTTGATCTCTTTCTCTCCTGATTCTCCTACAGGGATCTCGTACTGTGTGATCTGGTAGTTTTTACTCATGTCAGGGTAAAAATAGGTCTTCCGTGAGAAAAATACGTCTTCGTTGACGTTGCAGTTAAGTGCTTCAGAGGCCTTGACCGCCTGATTGACTACTTCCTCGTTCAAACGTGGCTTGGAACCTGGATGTCCGAGGCATGTCTCACATACATGTGTGTTCGGCTCGTCTGCTTCTTTGTTCGGGCATCCGCAGAAAAGTTTTGTCTCTGTATCCAGCTGTACGTGTGTCTCAAGGCCTATTTTTACTTCAGTCATAATCTAGAATATTTATGGAATCCTTTTAAGTTTAGTTCAGTGAGTTCTCTCGTTCATAGCTTCGGCGGCTTTGCCGAATAGATTGGCAGCTCCCTCACTGAAACCTTCATCCTGAAGATCGTTCGCTGCTCTGGAGGCCTCTTCTGCCCATCCTTCTAGCTGGGCCCTGTGAACGTCTTCCTGATCCCTCATCAGTCTCCTGATCTGGTTGTCGAATATTCTTTCAGTAAACTCTATTCCTTCGGCAGCCGCGATGTTTTCAGTTGGATCGTCTTCAGGACTTGTGGAGAAAAAGGCCCTGAAGTATTCTTCAGCAGGAACTCCTCCTATCTCCTCATCCTGAAGCTCGAGAACTCTATCCGTTGTAAGTGCTGTAGCCGTCCTTTTCCTGTTAGGAATATCTGAGTCGGACTTGTCCATGTTGCTTCCTATTACTTCCAGTAGATCGTCGCTGGACTGGAAGGCAAAGTTGAAGTTAGATGTGTACTCTCCAAGCAATTCGTTGACTCTGTCTCTCTGCTCATCAGTGTAATCAAGATTGTTCATCGAGTGTTCGGCAGCCATCTTCACGATACCGCCGTACAGGAATCCTGTCTTCCCCATACTCATATGCTTGTAGTCATCAAGAGTAAGATTTTCCATATCCTTACCCATCAAAATATCCTCGTTCTGGCCTCTGTTAACAACGTCCTGAACCTTGGCAAAGGCCTCCTTCGACTTCTGAGGGATATCAAGCTGATGATGGACGTTCAAGTCATTCGTCCACGACTCCATAACGTTTCCAGTAGTAATCGGGATATCA
The DNA here is from genome assembly GCF_047555085.1 of Candidatus Nanosalina sp. VS9-1. Classification (GTDB taxonomy): domain Archaea; phylum Nanohalarchaeota; class Nanosalinia; order Nanosalinales; family Nanosalinaceae; genus Nanosalina. Next base: position 621,757 of record NZ_CP180230.1, read on the forward strand.
GCGCCGTTTTCTCCAAAGATGTGATTCATCATCACGTTAGCAGAGGCCCTGCCTCTTCTCTCAGTATCTCCGTCCATAAGATCGTCCTGTACGAGGGTTGAGGAGTGGAAAGTCTCTGCCATCGCACCCATCATCATAGTTTCGTATTCAACTGACTGCTCGAAGCCGTAGCTTGTTACCATTCCCAGAGTGCTTCTCAAGCCTTTTCCGCCTCTGAAGAAGTAATCAGCGATTACAGCATCTGCAACATCGTTTACATTATCAAATATACGGGAGTCGCCTATATTCGTAGTGTCCCATGTGCCTTCTTCTCCCATCGACATAATCTCATCGTAGAGAAGGCCTTCACGCAAAGCATTTATCGTGGCTATGTCCTGTCTTTCAAGGCCTGTATCATCCAGATGCGGATTCTGCTCGAAATACTGATCTGCGAACTCGTAGTTTTCATCGCCGACAAGTTCATCGCGGAATGAATCAAGGAAATCAAGTTTCTGGCCGAAAAGCTCCTTGTAAGCAATCAAATCAGTTACATTAGATTTCAGATCCTTCGAAAGAGCAACTATATCATAGGCCTGATCAGTATCCTCATAATCTCTTACAGTATCCTCAGCGTACTGTTCCAGGCCTTCATAACTCTGTTCATTCAGTTCAAGATCGGACTCCAGTTCTCCGGGGAAATCATCGACAACTCTACCTTTACTCTCTTCAAGAATCTGATCCATTGATCCCCAGCCCCCTTCCGCAGACATATTGTTACTATACAGAGAAAAATATTTTAATCAATGTACGTATATGCCAGATCAAGGAGCTTTTTCTCCTCAAAGTGATCGCCAACGATATGTAGGCCTGTAGGCATTCCTTGGGTCTTCCCGTTTGGCACGCTGATCATCGGCATACCAGCCAGATTAGGCCCGACAGTCAAAGTATCCATCGCATAAATCTCTTCAGGACTCATCTCTTCGGCCTCTTCAATCTTTGGAGCGATATTCGGCATCGAAGGACTAATTATAGCATCGTAATCCTCAAAGACTTCCTTATACTGATCTATGATCTTAGTTCGGACCTTCGCGGCCTTGATGTAGTATTCATCCCTGTAACCGGCCTGACGAGTGTAAGTTCCGAGTAATATTCTTCTCTTGGCCTCTTCTCCGAATCCTTCAGATCTGACTTCGGAAAAGTACTCGTTGAAGTCCTCGAACTGTTCAGGATCTTTCTCAAGTCCATATCTTATTCCTGACATCTTTGCAAGGTTTGTCGAGGCCTCGCTCATTGCCAAAACGTAGTAAGCTGGTACTGCTACGTCAGCTGAGAGCAGCGGCATGTCGACTTCTTCAACCTCAAATCCTTTCTCCTCAAGCTCTTCGATAGAGGCCTTGAAGTTCTCCATTACGCCTTCTTCTACTCCTTCAAGCTCCAAGTACTGTTTCGGTACAGCCAGTTTTCCTTCTGTATTTTCAAGATCTGAGTAGTCTGGTACTTCCTTTGAGCTTGTAGTCTGGTCGTTTTCGTCTTCTCCTGCGATCACTTCCAGGCCTTTCGCTGCGCCAAATACTGTCTTCGCTAGGACTCCGATCTTGTCCAGCGAGTTAGCGTAATCGACGAGGCCGTATCTGGATACTCTTCCGTATGTCGGAGTTATTCCTACGACTCCATTGTATGCAGCTGGATTCGTGATTGATCCTCCTGTGGATTCTCCTATAGAGATGACAGGCTGTTCCATGGCTGCGACGATTGCTCCTGCTCCTCCTGAAGATCCTCCGACAACTCTTTCCTCGTCGTGAGGATTCTTTGGAGTTCCGAAGGCGCAGTTCGTGGAGAAAGTTCCGAAGCCGAACTCGTCCTGCTGGGTCTTCCCGTAGAACGTCGCTCCTGCTTGCTTCAATCTCTCGACGACTGTGGCATCGAAGACAGGCCTGTAATCTTCAAGAATCTTGGATCCTGCGCTTGTAGTAACGTTTTCAGTACAGATAGCATCCTTCACCACGAAAGGAATATCTGATAGCGGGCCTTCGTTTTCGGCCTCTACTTTCTGTATTTCGCGCATGAAATTTAGCTTGTCGTTTTTCTTTTCCAGTTCGTCGAGAAACTCTTCGTGATTGAACTCCTGATCTCCTTCAGTATAATTTTTCAGGCCCATAAAGTCGTCTTGCCTGTGAAGCTTAAAAATTCTCTTTCGAACTCAGCAAAAAATTATAATATTTACCGCGAAGTGACAATTTTATGCATGAGATGGAGTTCTATGAGCATGAAGTAGAGGCCTATGAGGCTTTCGAAAAATTTGCCGGGCCTTTTGACTCCATCTACTACATGGGATCAGGGATCGACAGGACTCCGTCCGAGACTTTACAGGGAGAAGTTGTCCACGTTGATCACGATCCGAACTCTGTAAATTATCTGAAGAATCAAGGCCTGGACGCTAGAGAACAAGATGTTACAAGTTACAGGCCTGGAAAAAATTTTGATCTTATTCTTATCTCACATCTGACAGCGAACAGTCCGTTGATCGTGGAAAATATGGATGATGAGGGCGCAGTACTCTGTGGCACAGAATCCAGGGCGAGGAAACTAGATGAAAATACGGAACTTGATCTTGACGCTGTCTACCGAGATGAGATACTTCAGGAAGATCCTGCAGAAGTTCCTGAGGCCCAGATGTATTTCTTCCGTTAGTCAAAAATTTTCTGAGATGTATGACGCATCGGAGAGGCCTGGAAACATTTCCTGCATAGCTATGTACTCTTCCAGTTCCCAGGATTCATGTTCTGAAAGATCTACTGTCTCAGTTTTTGGATGCTGTTGTCCGAGGCCTTCATCAACAGTGTATACTGCAGTTATATTTTCGGAGTTTACTTCTCTGGATGTATAATCCGTTACTCCGCTCTGTTCCCAGTGATTTCTATCGAGATCAGCTGTATCTGTTTCAAGTTCTATTATCAGAGGCCTGTCCAGATCGTCAACTTTGTTTTCTTCATGGATCGAGCGTGCGAAGGATGCTGCTCTTGTAGGACTGGACGTCATATAGACGTCTACAGTTCTCAGCGGCGGAATATCGCCTTCGTACTCGATTCTGGCTGGCTCATTGTTTTTCAGCTCTCCGTCCTCCAGGTTAGTCAGAAGTCTCTGAAGACTTGTTCCACGGAAAAGCGTATCAATATCAGACACAGCTGTAAAAATACATAGAAAATTTTATACTCTTACTTTCTCTCACAGTCATCTATATGAAAAGTCTCACCGCAGTCTGTACAAGTCGGGAAAAGAGGTCTGTAGCCGTCGAAACTCATTTCTCCGCCGCATTCAGGACATAAAATTTCTGTCATAAATTTTTGGAGGCCTCCCTATGAATAATTAGACTTAACGTTTTTCTAAAAGCTGGGTTCTCAGTGGAATTCAAGACGGTACTTGACGAAGCGGCCTTCTAAAACTTGATTTGAAAGCTTTGAAGGGATACGTGACTCGTATGCGTAGACTCCGTATCTGCCCTGTCTCGGCTCCGAGTATGATTCTGTTATGAATACGAGATCCTGAGTGCCGTTGAAATCTGTTCCATCAGCTGTGTCGTAAAGAAGGCCTGTTACAAAGTTGGTGCTGTTTGTCGAGTTAGCTACAGGAACATCACAGAGCTGTTCCTGAAGTACAGTGTAACATCTGGTGCTGTCTGCCTCACCGTCGCCATCTTTATCGTACACTTCCTGTATCGAATCAGGATGCGTGGACATGGAAAGTGCTTCATCAGCTTCCTGTAGATCGCCGGAGAGATTTAGAGGCCTCAGATCAGAGATACTGTACACGGCTTCGTCATCGGAGTAGTAAAGATTTCCGCTCGGCATGTCCAGACTCCAGTCCTTCAGAGTCTTCGAGGTTCCTAGCTTGTAGATCAGTTCGCTGCCTCCATAGAAAATGTGGTAGCTGGAGACCTGGTAGTCCGAGGAGTTGAAGTTGTTGGACTCGTTCGTTTCATTGACTTCATTGAGATAATCTGCTTCTATACTGTAGTTGTACAGGCCTAGCTTGGATTCAAAGGTGAAGTTGACAAGCTTCCACGACTGGTTTTCGACAGTCACGTTCCGGGCCTGACTGTCCGTATACTGGAATTGTGAGCCGTTGAATTTTCTCTCCGTGAAGTTGAACAGAGAAGTCAGGTTTTCAGCACCTGGATTCGAAATATTGGCGGTGAAACGTGTTTCCTGGCCCTGAACCGGCTGAGAACGATTGAAATCTACTTCGCCGACTACAAGATCTGTTCTGTTGTGTTCAACGCTGAAACTGTGGGTACTCCAGTCGCTGAAACTCCATGAAACCGTTCCGGTGCCTGAACGGTTCAACTCGCTTCCCTGATTGAACGAGCGGTACTGGCCTGAACTGACGACGGGAAAGCCTCCGAAGCTGAAGAATATCTCGGAACCTGAAGAGGCCTCTGCCTGGAAATCAAAGACTGTCTCCCCGGGAAAAGGCCTGCTGTAGAATTTCTGCCCAAAGATCGTCATATTGACATCGCTTCCGGACTGGGAGACAGCTGAATAGGTGATATCGCTGTCATTCGATCTTTCGAAAGCCAGTTTCTGATCGGAAAAATTCAGGCCTGTGGAGTTGAACGTCTGTGTACTGTTCCACGAGATACTGGCTCCTGTAGACATGTTTATCTCGTCCTGAGAACTGATGTTGACTGTCGAGGCCTGTACAGCTCCAGCTACTAGAATCAGGGAGAAAAATAGTCTGAAGGTTTTTGAACTCATAGTTAAACATGTTTGAAAGAAGATGTAAATAAACCTGCGGCGTAAAAGACACTGAAGAGAGTTAAAACAGGTTCAGACAGTTATCCTGTCTTCCGAACCCATAATTAATTAAGTTACAGCCTGCATCTAGTATAATATAATGAGAGATAGAGATCAAGGCCTCAACTCCGGTGAAAACAGGGACGAAGCTGCTTCAGAATCAAGAAGAGAGTTTCTGAAAACGTTGATGCTGGGAACTGCGGCTACAGGCCTTTACGCATCTCTGCCCTCTGTAAGTGCTTTCTCTATAAGCTCTGAGGATCCTGTAAAATTCTTTAACTCGACTTCAAGTAGCGCCAACGTTGAGATACAGGCCTCCGGGAACGTGGACATCAAAGACAATGATATAGTTAATGCGAGGCGTGTTGAGGCCTCTGAAGTTAATTTTTCTGGTTCAAATAGTAACGGTAAAACTATAGTTTATGACAGCGAGCTTGATACACTGGTGGTAGTTGATGAGTGATGGATACGAGTTAGGTACGGCGAAGGTTTTCCAGGATTTTGCAACAGCTTTCGATGCTTTGAAGACTGCGGAACAGAACGTACAGTTTTCTATTGATCCCAGTCAGGGCCTGACACGGGAACGTTATGGATGGTATTCTAATGGAAATATTTTTGATTCAAGTTATTTTTCCAGTGATGCCGGTGAAATCGGTATCTCTACGGGTACAGGCAGCACTGATACAGCAAGGATAAGATCCGGTTACGCAGGACAGTACGTTTCACAGAGTCTGGCACAGCCAGGTCATGCGGTCAGGATTGATTCCGGGAACGTGAATATTGATGGAAGCGGCCTGGTTTCCTTGAGCCATGGTAACGTCAAGATAGGGCCTTTCATGCATGATGGCTCTCAGGTGACAGAAGGATTTTTCATCGAGTTTGACTCCTCGGGCACAAGATTTGTCCGTGTGAGAGGAGGAACACGTGTGACAGAGGTCGATCAGGCTAACTGGAATCTGGATAATATGACCGGTCAGGGAGGCTCCGCTAATCCTTCCGGTGAACAGCTGGATCCCTCCGAAATGTATATCTACAACTATCCGTTTACTTGGTATAACTCTGGGCGGCTTTCGATCGGTAGAAGCAGGACCACCGGCATACCGAAGCCCCAGCAGATCCAGTTGTGGCACGAGTTCCAGCCAAGCGGAGAACCTAACCTGAATACTGCAAATCTTCCTGTACAGATAGTATTTGACAACGCAGGTACAGGCCAGAGTCTTTCCGGTGCCCTGGGAGGCATGCAGTACAGTATCTACGGGGGAGATGGGCCTGTCGAGAAAAGAGTTACAGAGGCCATTGACAACGATATCTCGATAAGTGTTGCACGGAACGATCCTATCGATCCTGCGGCACAGCCAGGAACACCGATTTTTGCGGTGAGACGGCAGAGCGGCTACGAGGATCTGGAAGTTATGATCAGCGACCTGGAAGTTGTACCGTCCAGCACAGACCTGTTTTTCTACGTGTGGTATGTCTGGGATTCGTCTGCACTTTCCGGAGCAAGCTTCAATCAGGCCTCTACAAGAAACTTCAGCTCGGAGACACGTATAGAAATCGATAAATCAGCGACGTCTTTCGATGCAACAAACGCCATCAATGAAAGAGTCTTCCGTGTAAGCGGAGCTAAAAACAACGAGAAAGTGAGTGTGTTCCCTAGAGAGGCCGAATCAAGACTTCCTCTGGAAGCTACTGCAGTCGTAACAGCTGTAGAGGCCGATACTAACGGAAACGGGACTACAGCAGACGTCGTCATGCCTATCATCGAAGGATTCTAAATTCCTCAATGGAGGAGAAAAAATTCTGTGAGAGATATAGTCGAAACAGAGAAAATCAGCGACGAACAACTCGATGGTGTCCACGCCAGACTTGAACAGAACTCTGAAGACCGGACAGTTATAGAAGAGACCGGTACAGAGGCCGAAAGAATCTTCCGCTACAAGTTCGAAGAGGAAGACCTTGGAGAGATATGGTATGGACAGATCGACATAGAGATCTACGATAAAACTTTCCAGGCTCGTGGAGACGAAGCACTTCTCAACAGGTACTTTGCGGAAAACAGGATACAGGAAATAGAGTACTGAAAGAACTCAAAAACTTATTAACAGAAAATTCCAAAAAACTAGTTAGAGGCCTTGAAAATGAGTATTCGCTGGGATTCAGAAACTGACTGGAAAAACAATCAAGACTCCTCAGGTACTACAGGACGGAACGGAAACTTGAAGCAGGGATACTCTCATGACAGGCCTCCGCTTTCACAAGACTTGATCGGATACTGGCCTCTACACGACGAATCAGCAACAGATTACTCAGGAAACAACAATCACGGGACTCTCAACGGCGGGCCGACGACGGGAGTTGCAGGAAAAGGAGGCCTTGAAGCAATGAGTTTCGACGGCTCCGATGATTATATTTCTGTAGGATCTTTGAATGTAGGAACTACAGTTACAGCTACAGCGTGGGTTAATCTGGATGAGAGAAAGTCCAGTGAAAATCATACTATAGGCCCTCATGTGGACAACGGAAGCACACAGGGATTCAGAATATTTACTGATTCAGACACAGAAGAGGTAGGTGTCTGGACGAGAAATGATAACAGCTCCGTTGATAATCTAGTGAGTTCCTACTTGCCGCCGCTGAATGAATGGGTGTTCATAGCATTCACATATGACGGTTCAACAGGCCGACTATACGCCGATGGACAGGAAATCGCTTCAGGCATTATGGAGGCAAATTCCTTCGCCGGGACAAGCTTCATAGCCAGGTACTCGGGAGGAGGTTACAATCTAAACGGGCAGCAAGCCGGCGTAAGACTCTACAACGGGCCTCTCTCACAGAGCGAGATAAATACACTGTACGAATGGGGATCAGGCGATTATGCAAGGCCTCCGAGTGACGGTGTTTCATACTACAAGTTAGATGGTGACGCCAATGATAGTTGGGGAGCCAACGATGGGAGTAACAGTGGCGCTGCTTTTATCTCGGACTCTATTCGGGGGAGTGCCTTAGAGTTTAATGCCGGTGAGAGTGACCGTGTTGATATATCTCATGTAACTGAGCTTAATCCGTCGAACGGGCGTTTGACTGTTTCCTGCTGGGTGAAGTCGGATTCAGCTCCGTCGAATACGCCAGGGATAGTTGGAAAGGTAGACGGTGCGTTCGCCAACGGATATCAGTTGTTCCACAACGGAGATGGTACTGTGACTTTCCGGGTCGAGGATTCACCGGAGAACGTGGCCACTGTCTCCAGCAGCAACAGTATATCACACGGCAACTGGACCATGATCACTGCAGTACTTGACAGGCCTAACGGCGTTCAGAGGCTTCACATCAACGGGGAAACAGTTGATACGAACGATCCATCCAATCTTAAGACAGTGGACCCGTCTGCAGATCTGAAGTTCGGGGTTTTTGATCCTCCAAACAGCAGCAAGGAACGCTACTGGTCAGGTAAGTTAGACGACGTACGGATCTACGACTACGCTCTCAAACCATACGAAGTAGCTGAAACTTACAGGTACGGTACGAGAGGCCGTGACCTGAGAAAACAACTGGTGAATCACTGAATGGTACTAGTCGGATACTGGCCTCTAAACGAAACCTCCGGAACAACGGCATACGACGTCAGGAACGGAAACGATGGAACAGTCAACGGTGCCGGACCTGATGGAACAGGTACTTCTTCAGGCCTGCTTAACTCCTCAGCGTACTCGTTTGATGGGACTGATGACTATGTGACTATGCCTCGTTCGAGGGAAGGTTTTCCGAAAAGCTATTCTGTATGGTTTAACCCGGGAGATGGTTCCGGATATCCTGCAGTACTACGTGATGATTACCATACTCAGGACGCTTACAGTGGAATAAGTATACAGTATAACGCTCCAGACACCTGGGCGCTACAGATAGGCGATGGCAGCGGATCAGGTTCCAGCCACAGAAAAAGTCACAAAGGAGGAGATTTAACTCTGGGAAACTGGCATCACCTTGTTGCCGTGGCAAGAGGAGTAAACGATGTAGAACTCTACAAAAACGGTGTAAACGACTACAAAGGTGTTTCAGGAAGCGGGAGTTCAGTTCAGTACATCGGCTCGAAAAACGTTATGGGATTCAGGCCCGCAGGAAGCTACTACACTCCAGGAAAAATACAGCATGTCAGAATCTACGACCACGCACTGACACCGCAGGAAGTACAGTACATGTATTCAGTCGGAAAAAATAGAGGCCTGCACATCTCCAGCGAAAAAACTCTGTAAAAAACTTCCGAAAGATAAATCCCAGTAAAAAATTTTTTCTAGGCGCTTGGGCCTTTGAAGTATCCTTCTTCCTCGTTTTCCGTATTCTGGAAGACTTCTTCTTTTTCAAGAGTTTCCTCTTTCTCATCGCTTCTTGTCGTCGAATCGACGTCCACAGGATGGAAAGATGGCTCAACATCTTCTGTATCAACTTCGTCAAGAGTCTCGAACATTCCCAGAATCTTATCGAATTCCTCTGAGAACTTCGAGGCCTCTTCATCTGAAAGATTGATCCTTGCGTTCTTCGCAACTTTCTGAACTTCTTTTTGATCTACCATACTTCAGAACTGTAGACAAATTCTTTAGTAATCCACGGAGAGCCCAAAAAAATTTCCACAGGCCTCTGAAAAGTAATTTATTAGGAAGATTCAAATTAACTTATAGAGGCCTCAGAAATTTTTCATGGCGATAAGATGGGATTCAGAAAGCGACTGGGAGAACAGTCAGGACAGTTCCGGTACAGTCGGCAGAAATGGAAATCTACGGCAAGGATATTCAAGAGAAAAGCCTCCGCTTTCTCAAGGCCTTGTCGGATACTGGCCTCTACACGACGATTCGGCGACTGATTACTCAGGAAATAATAATCATGGAACACTCAATGGCGGAGTCACGACAGGCATCGCTGGAAAAGCTGGTTTACAGGCGATGAGTTTTGATGGGAGCGATGATAGTATCGATATTCCTGATCAGCTTTTATCTAATGGCTCTTCTTTAACTCTTTCTTTCTGGTTCAAGGCCGATACACTAGGGAACGATGATCGTCCTGTGGCAATCAGCCAGAGCCATGAATGCCTTGCAAATATAGGTCGTTCAGGAACTAACGAGATTGGTGTTCGATGGAGAGCAGGAGACGGTAACGCGAGAGATTATGAATTCAAAACTATTTCTACAGATACATGGCATCACTATGCAGTTACCTATGACAGTAGCTCAGGCGACTTGAAAGGCTATCTTAACTCAACAGAACAGCTGTATAAAGCCGGTATTGGTTCTTCAGGTATAAGTCAGGAATCGGCTATAGGGCAGAAAGGAGGTACAGGATATTTCAATGGAAAAATCTCAGACGTCCGTATATACAACCGTACTCTATCCTTATCCGAAATAAATACGCTGTACGAATGGGGATCTGGCGACTATGCGAGGCCTCCAAACGACGGAACGGCATACTACAAGTTTGATGGTGATGGCTCGGATTCATGGGGATCTAACTCAACGACTAACAGCGGTGTAGTCTTTTCCTCTGATTCTGTAAGAAATCAGTCAGGAGAGTTCCAGGCCTCGAACAATGATCGCGTTGTGATAGATAACTCTGAGAGTAGCTCTCATCCTCTCAACGTCGGAAATCTTGCTGCATCTGATTTCACAGTATCTACATGGGTGAAGTTTGACTCATTCCCTAATACCAACAACGATATTATCGGAAGCTACGATGGAGCATGGTACATGCTGTGGTACAACACTGGTACAGGATTCAGATGGGGTGTAGACGACGGCTCAAACAAGATCACAGCCGACGGCGGCACAGCACAGACAGAAACATGGTACCACCTCACAGGCACGTACGACAGCTCCGAGAAGAAAGCAGAACTTTACCTTAACAGCTCCAAGATAGCTGAAGGATCAAACACAAGCTTCACCGCCACAGCTTCCTCAAATCCTGTTCACATAGGAGATGGAGGCTCAGGAAGAACCAGGCCTTTAAACGGACATATCGATGACTTGCGGATCTACGATAGAAAACTGAGGCCTGAAGAAATATTTGAACTCTATAGGTACGGCACCAGAGGCCGCGACTTGAGAAAGTTCCTGGTGACGCACTAGTCCCTATACCAGCTTTTTTTCAGGAGTTAAGGCCTCCGGATTTTTGTCTAAGAGATATAGTATAGAATTTTTTGAGGCCTGAAAATTATTTGCGTTTTTAGTTACTGGCGGTGAAGTAAATTTTTTCTAGAGTGGAGAATAGTGAAAACTGTCCGAAGATTTATAAACGGGCTAAGGTAAAAGTAAGTTAGATAAGATACATTTGTTCAAGTCTGGTGGGACAGATCTTGAACGACTCGCCTTCGAACTTGGTGGGACAAGTTTCGAGGCAAACATCGATCGGTTCACAAGTTTGGGACTTGTGATTGAACATTGGGAATTTACGTGTAACGTTTGGGAAACTTTCTATGGTAGAGTTAGGTCTACTGCTTTAAAAAACTATGGTAGTTCAATCGGTGAGGGCCAGAAGGTAAGATGGAATCTATAATAAACGACTCTGAAAACGACGGAAAAACCAGTCAAAATCTGGATGATGTAAAGGATGCAAGAATCCTTGTAGTGGGTGTTGGAGGAGCTGGTAATAACCAGGTTACTCGTATCCAGAACAAGGAGGTTGCAGGAGCTGAGACAGTTGCGATCAATACTGACAAGCAGCACCTGGAGATGTCATCCGCCGACAGAAAAATACTTGTCGGAAAAGACTTGACAAGAGGTCTTGGAGCTGGAGGAGAACCTGAGACAGGTGCTCGTTCAGCTGAAGAGAACAGGGCCGAACTAAGAAATCTTTTCAAAGAAGCTGACATGGTCTTCCTCACCGCAGGAATGGGAGGAGGAACAGGAACAGGAGCAACACCAGTCCTCGCAGAAATCGCAAAGAAAGAAGACTGTATTGTGATCGGAACAGTAACAATGCCTTTCGAGATCGAAGGAGCAAGAATGAGCAAGGCAGAAGAAGGCCTCTACAGACTGAGGAAGCACGTCGATACAGCGATCGTCATCGAAAACGACAAGCTACTTGACATCGCAGGCGACATGCCTCTCGACCAGGCCTTCGGAGTCGCAGATGAACTGATCACTACAATGATCAAGGGAATCACAGAAACGATCAGCAAGCCAAGCCTTGTCAATCTGGATTACGCTGATGTCCAGGCAATTATGAATGAAGGAGGAGTCGCCGTAGTAGGATACGGTGAATCAGACACCTCCAACAAAGGAAGGGAAGCGATCCATGAAGCGCTCTCGAATCCGTTGCTTGACGTAGAGTTTGACGGAGCAAACGGAGCACTTCTGCACGTAGCAGGAGGAGAAGACCTGACACTGAACGAGATCAACGACGTCGGTCAAAAAGTCACCGAAAAGCTGAACAAACAGGCACAGGTCATCTGGGGTGCAAGAATCAAGGACGACCTCAAAGGAAAGATGCAGGTCATCTCAATCATCACAGGCGTAAAATCACCTTACGTCCTTGGAGAACTGGATGAAGACGAAGAATCTGAAGTCACAGGCGACGTAGAGGACCTGGGACTGGAGATCGTCGAGTAGAAAAAAGCTTTCCACAAGCCGGATGCCGTAGAGGCCTCCGGGCAAAATCTATATTAGACGGTGGGATCTCTGTACACCGGGATGTTTTAACCCCCTCCCCCTCCCCCCCTTATTCCTGGTGTATGGGGATCTCCCGCTAAACCTTTTTCTTTTAGACAAGTTTTTCCGAAATAACTATAACATTAAACTAACAGAGTTGTCCTGTGAAGCGTGTATATCTTTACCTGATTACAGGCCTGTCGATAATAGCAGGTGCAGCATCAGCATACTTCATAAATACTGGAAATGGATTATCAGCTGCCTTAGCAGGCCTGGCAGGATTTCTGTTCCTGGAGTACGGGAAGGAGAAATCCATAGAGCTGAAGAACCGGAAGCAGGTAAAGGCCTTGAACAGCACTTCGACAACGCTTCTTGAGGTTGTACTTATTGGAGGCCTTCTGGCAAGTCAGAGTCTGCCGATCAAGCTTTCAGTTGCGGTTCTGTCATCTCTCGTGTTCGTGAAGGCGTTGAAAAGCAACTCGGAGAACTTTCTGAATACGGATGTTAGTCTTCGCTTCGATCAGAGAGGCAGAGTTATCACTGCTTTAGCTGCTATGGCGCTCTCGATATTCAATCCTTACTATATCTTCATCGGGGCTTGGGTGCTTCTGGGATCGGTAATAGTTGATACCGCGGAGATACTTTACGATCTACAGGACAGAAGCGAGAAATCCAAGCTGAAGAACAGAATCATGTCAAACTAAGTTTCTACCCCTCTGAAAGGCATTGATAAAAACAGGCCTACGGTACCCATCTATTTAATTTTTCACCGGGCTTGTTGTTATATGCAAGCACCAATATGCAACGTATGTCTAAAGAGTGACGTTCTCTGCAGCAACTGTGAGGAGAAGCTGGAGAACGGGGAGATCTCAGAACTTGAAATCAAAATCTCACGGATACTGAAAGAACTCAGCAACGAGTACGGCTCACTTCGCGACAGCGAAATCATCCACGTCTACGACACAGAAAACGTACTTGTAATCGTTACAGCAGAAGGAGACGGAGCCAAAGTAGTCGGAAGAGGCGGCGAAATCGTCAAAGAAATCGCAAGCCGAGTCGACAAAAGCATCCGTGTAGTAGAACAGGCAAAAGAAGACAGAGCAGTAATCCAGGGCCTCCTAAGTCCTGCAGAAATCAAGTCAATCAACACAGTCTTCAAGCCTGAAGGCGAAAGCCAGAAGATAGTAGTCGACGAAGAATACGAGGGAAAAATCAATCTCTCCATCGACGAACTACAGCAACTGATCAGCGACATCACAGGCACAGACTACGAGATCTCCTTCGAAGAATAGAACACAGGCCTTCCAAGAGGCCTCTCATTTTCCAATTTTTCTCTAAGAAATTTTCTTCTGACACTCTGACAAATTATAAATTAGTCCAAGGCCTAAAATCTGCATAAATGACGCTTATCGGCTACTGGCCTCTCAACGAAAACTCGGGATCAAAGGCCTACGATCATTCCGGAAATGAGAATCACGGAACTTTGAATGGTGGAGTTACACAGGGAACAACGGGCCTTCTGGCAGATACTGCGTACAGTTTCGATGGTTCTGATGATTACGTCAGTATAGCAGATAGTTCTGTTCTTGATGGCTCACCGATCTCTGCTACCGCATGGGTTAAAACCTCTGCAAGCGGAGAAAAAGTTATAGTTGCAAAGTTCAACTCATCCTCCCCCTATAATGGATACTGGTACGGACAGGGGAAAGATGGAGGTATCAGAGTATGTCTCGGATATGACGGGCAGAAATGCTACGAAGTAAGTGATTTTCCTAACGATGGAAACTGGCACCAGATCTGCTTCACTTACGATAACTCAACTCTGAAAATATACCAGGATGGAAAACATATAGATTCAATATCAGAGACAACGGACGTGAAAGATACAGCAACAGACCTACAGATCGGATATGGACAGTGGGGAGTAGAAAACGAGTGGAATGGAAAAATATCCGAAGTAAGAATCTATGACAGGCCTTTAACGAAAAGTGAAGTCCAGTACCTGTACAACGTCGGAAAAAGAGGCCTTCATACTACTTCCAGGAAAACTTCTTAGAATTTTTCTGGTAGAGGCCTGTGTGGAGTTCTGGTTTTAAGAGTTTTCTCTTGTTATTTTCTGTTTATGAGTACTGGAAAAAATTCGAAGGATTTTATTGTAGTGGTGGATCAGGAGAAGATTGAGCCTGACTTGGCGCGTGAGACTGTGATTAATTTTGATCCGTTGAATCGTGCCGGGAAGGATGGCGGATTTTATTTGACTGATAACGGCGAGCTGCACATCGACGATGAGCACGTTATGGAGGCTCACAAGATGGCTATCAACAAGTATCCGTACGACGGAGCTATCCAGATGATCCAGTTGCCTTTCGAGGAAGGAGAACGTATCCACCAGTTCAGCGAGAACAGTTTCCGGCTCTACGGACTTCCGACACCTGAAGAAGGCCGTGTTGTAGGCCTTATCGGGGAAAACGGAATCGGAAAATCTGTATCCCTGAAAATTCTCAGCGGCCAGATAAAGCCGAATCTGGGAGACTACGAGAATCCTCCTGAATGGCAGGATATACTTGAGGAGTACCGTGGAACAGGCCTTCAGAAACATTTCGAGAAACTGGCTGAAGACGAGATAGAGTCTGCGTACAAGCCTCAGCAGGTTGAAAGATTGCCGGATGTGTACGACGGTGTTGTACGTGAGCTTCTGGAAAAAGTTGATGAGAGAGGCCTTCTGGAGGAAGTAGCTGAGAATCTGGATATAAAGCAGTTGCTTGACAGGGAGCTTGAGCATCTCTCCGGTGGAGAGCTTCAGAGAGTTGCGATTGCGTCTACAGTCCTTAAAGACGTGGATATCTACATGATCGACGAGCCATCGTCTTTCCTCGACGTGAAGCAGCGTCTTAACGCAGGACGCGAGATACAGGCCTTGGGCGAGGAAAAATCTGTTATGGCTGTTGAACACGATCTGGCTACTCTTGACTTGATTTCCAGCGGTGTACATATCTTCTACGGGGAGCCGGGCGGATATGGAATGGTTTCCAACATGTTTTCAACTAAAGAGGGAATAAATCAGTATCTTGACGGCTATCTGCCTTCTGAGAATATCCGTTTCCGTTCAAACAGTATAGAGTTTGATCGTACAAAGCGTTCTCAGGTGGAGCGAAAGCCTGTAGTCTTCGAGTTCCCGGAATTCGAAAAGGATTTTGGGGATGGAGAGTTCCAGGTCGAGGTTGAAGGCGGCAAAGTCCACGACGAGGAAATACTTGCAATTTTCGGGGAAAACGGACTTGGAAAAACAGTTTTCGCAAAAATGCTGGCCGGAGCGATAGAGGCCGATAAAGGAGAGTCCCCGGACGTGGATATAAGCTACAAGCCACAGTACCTGGAGGCCCAGGATGAAACAGTAGAACAGGCCCTGAGAAAACACGTTAACATAGACAGTAAAAGATTTGAGAACCGTATCGGTGAGCCTCTAGGCCTTGAAGAGCTTTACGAGAGAAATCTTGAGGATTTATCTGGAGGAGAGTTACAGAAAGTTGGAATAGCGATCTGTCTGTGTAAAGACGCCGATATCTATCTTCTGGACGAGCCTTCTGCCTACCTTGATGTAGAGGCCCGTGTAAATCTGGCGAAGATGCTGAAGAGATTTGCCAGAAAGACGGAGAAGCCGCTCATGATTATCGACCACGACCTCCTGCTTCTTGACTATGTAGCGGACCGTGGAATGGTATTCAGCGGGGAGCCAGGAGTGGAGGGGAAGGCCTCTGAACCGGAGAAGATTGGAGATGCTATGGATCGATTCCTGGAGGATGTAGGCCTGACTTTCCGTAAAGATCCTGATACAGGGAGGCCTCGTGCCAACAAGCCTGGAAGCCAGAAGGATCAGGAGCAGAGGCATGAAGGCGACTTCTACGAGAAGTAGGGGAAAGATTAAAGATTCTGAAGAGGGAAATTTTTCCTGTAATGAACTTCCTTTCAAACGATAAATGGACTTCTGAAGAAATACCGGATCTTGAAGGTAAAAAAGTGATTGTAACAGGAGCTAATTCAGGCCTTGGATTTGAGGCCTCGAAGATGTTCGCAGCTAACAACGCACACGTCGTTATGGCGTGCAGAAGCCTTGAGAAAGGGAGAAAAGCGAGAGAAGAGATAGAAGAAGATGTCGAGGAGGCCTCTCTCGAGGTGCGGAAAATAGATCTTGCATCTCTGCAATCAGTGAAGGATTTCGCAGAGGCATATCGTGCGAACAACAGTGAGCTACATATTCTATGTAACAACGCCGGTGTAATGGCTATTCCACGTGACGAGACTGAGGATGGTTTCGAGATGCAGTTCGGTGTCAATCATCTCGGACATTTCGCATTGACAGGGCATCTGATTGATATTTTGCGTGATACAGACGGTGAGACGCGTGTTGTAACTCAGAGCTCCGGTCTGCATGAGAACGGGACTATGAACTTTGATGACTTGATGATGGAGGATGAATACAACAAGTGGGATGCCTATGCCCAGTCGAAACTGGCTAACGTACTTTTCGGGTACGAGCTGGATAGAAAACTGGAGGATGAAGACGTTGAATCTGTTGTATGCCATCCTGGCTACGCTGCCACGGATCTGCAGTACCGAGGACCTATCGCTGAAGGATCGAAGACGAGATACTTCCTTATGAAAGCTATGAATACTGTAGTTGCACAGAGTGCCAGAAAAGGTGCTCTCCCATTGATGTATGCTGCTACCTCTGAGGATGCTGAAGGAGGGATGTATATAGGGCCTGGAGGCCTCGCAAACATGAGAGGATATCCTGTCGAACAGAAATCCTCTGAAGAATCCTACAGCAAAGATGCGGCAAAGGCTCTCTGGACGCGTTCAGAGGCCTTGACAGATATAGAGTTCGAGATAGGTGAGTGATATGAGCGAGATCCCTGTAGCCAAGGTTCTGATACAGAAAGACGACGAATTCCTTGCAGTGAAGGACAATGACGGCTACTGGGAGCTTCCGGGCGGGAAAATCGAGGAAGATGAAGATCGTTTCGAGGCCTCCAGAAGAGAAGTAAAAGAGGAAGTTAATCTGGAGATCGAAGGCCTTGAAGATGTCGTCCGTGTAGAGGTCGAAGACATGGACTGCGTTAACTGCTGGATTATGCATACAGAGAAGTTTTCAGGAGATATAGATATCTTTGAAGACGAGCTGCAGGACTGGAGATGGGTGACGTTTACAGAGTATCGTGATATGAACTGGCACGCTGATTCGGGATACGCTATCCCAGCCATGCGTTTTCTGGAGGATTATCTGGATTGAAGCGGAAAGCTGTTAAACGTTGAAGCCCAAAAAGTACTGGATGAGTGCTGAATCAGAGCCTATCGAACAGATAGTAGATCAGTATCCGCACAGGACACAAGAATCAGTTGAAACAGATCTGGACTCAAAGGCAATTCTTTCAAGATACCTTGATCATCAGGGAGTCAACGAATACGATTTTATTGAGTCAGATCACCCTTTCTATGCTGCACTCGGACGAGTAAAAGATTCAGAAGGCCAGCTAGTCCTCACAAGCCATTACACATATCCTGACGATACAGATTTCTCTCAAGACCATACAAGAGCATCGCTAACAGTGGAGAAAATCGATGCAGCGCTTGAAGAAAATGTTATAGATGAAAACAGTATACTGGAGGCTTCTGGAGCGGAGATAATCGACAGCAAAAAGGCATCAACACTTAACGAAGATGAATTAAGGCCTGAAACAGTACACTGCGTTGTATTCTACGACAGGCCTGTAGTCAGCGCCATAGAGGATACTGAATATGAAAGCACAGTCCATAAACAGGCAGCAATGCAGTCACTCAGCGAGCCTTCTCTCGCTACAGCAATAATACACTCAGGCAGGAACTCTTCAGGAGATGATTTTGCAGCAGCACAGATCGACTACTGGACACGCACCATGGACGGCATTAACGGAGGCCTTGACTATACAGAGCTTAACTGGGAGAATCCCGGATTTTAATCTTCAAAGAAGAAAAATTAGATGTTTTGCTGACTAACGTACTTCGAATGATCGATCGAAGGATGATTGTTCCTGAAATGCTTCTCCAGCTCTGAAACATAGTCCATTCTGGAGGCCTCCTCGATCATTTTTCCACACCTTTCACAGGTGAATTTATAGCTCATCTGAACCACCATAGCACATAATTACATACTGAATCTTATAAGATTAATGAACGATTATACTACCTTGAAAAATCAAATAGAGGCCTTAAATCTCTTTTAATCAAATAAAGGCTCTCTAAAATTATTTAATCCTATTAAAAATACTTTTTCAGATGTAAAGTTTCTGGAAAAAATTCTGGAGGGATTAGACTAATGCAGAAATTGTATCGAGTATAGAGAAAGAGATAGAGGGAAAATTGATGGAACTAATCTTTCAAGACAAATTCTATCCTCTCCACGTCCGCGCCTTTACTTTTCCTGTCGACTATCTCCAGACCTCCGAGTTCTCCCGTCGAATCAACGTGAGTACCCCCACACGGACAGATATCAATATCTCCTATCTCCACAGCCCTGAGAGGATCAATGTGATCAGGTATCAGGTCAAGATTTGTTCTTCCGTCCTCAGTCTCTTTTTCCAGTTCGCTACGAGGCCTCTCACTTTTCTCCAGTTCTATATCGGCTTCGATTATCTCATTTGAAAGCTCCTCGATTTTCTCCAGATCCTTTTCATCGAAATCTGCTGGCTCGAAATCTATCCGACTTGAGTCTTCTCCCACCTGATTTCCTGCTGTAGAGGCCTCGTACTCCTCAAGTACGACTTTCGACACGATGTGCTGGGCGGTATGCATCTTCATATGACTGTATCTGCGTTCCCAGTCGATCTCCCCCTCAATTTTTTCTCCTTCCTCAGGCAGCGGGCCTTCGAGGTAGTGGCGTATTTCTCCCTGTCTTTTCTGCACATCAGTGACTGAGGCCTCTTTATCTTTCCAGAAAATTTTTCCGTAATCAGCGGGCTGGCCTCCTCCCTCCTTGTAGAAAAGCGTTTTATCCAGTACGATATATGAGGCCTCTTCATCGACTTTTTCGACTTCTGCCTCGAAACTTTTCTGGTACTCGTTATCGGGGCAGTACAGCAGTTCTGTCATGGAAAAGTTTTCTCGAGTTGAGAATTTAAACAGTTACTGTACAACCGGGACGTGATACTGTGAGAAAAATATAATAGGAAAATATGTGGTAAAAAATTCTAAGACTTTTTTTGGCTGCTTACTTCTCTGTGACGTTTACTGCTTCGGGACCTCTGTCGCCTTCTTCGGTCTCGAATTCCACTTCTGTGCCTTCTTCTACCTCTTCACCTTCTAGGTTACTGACGTGGAAAAAGACGTCATCATCTTCTTCTTCAGCTTCGATGAATCCGTATCCTTTCTTGTCGTGGAAAAACGTTACTGTTCCTTCCATACTCTAAAACACCTCCTTGTAATGAAGATTTACACACCAAGCCTTTTATAGTCGCCATCCGATCCGAGGAGAAAAATTCTCCAGAAAAACAGGGTTTTTCTCCAAGGTAGAGGCCTGTATTTCGCCCCGTTAAGCAAGAGGGTTTAAGAAATTTACCGGATAGTGTAGTCTTTATGAGTAAGGTACGCCAGACATACATCAAAAGGCTTGCGAAAGATCTTGTTGACGCTGAACCAGAGAAGTTTTCAGAGGACTTTGACGAGAACAAGGAAGCACTTAAAGAGACAGACGAGTTCGAATCAAAGAAACTGAGAAACAGAGTAGCAGGATACATCGTCAGAGTCGTACAGAATAGTAAAGAGTAGAAAACATAAGCAAGACCGCCAGCTGCAGGAAACCTATACCTGGAACTGATGCGGTCGTTCTATCAGCATTTCTAACGAAGACTTCCATAGAGTTCTTTGAGTTGATCTCGAACTCTTCATTAACTGTTGTAACATTCAGTATAAATTTTCCAGAGGCCTCTGGCTGGAAACGTATATCCAGTTCCTTCATCTCGCCAGGACTTAGTTCGTAGGCACAGTCCTGATCAAGACAGTTGCTGTTGATCTCATCGTTCAGGAATTCTGCGTTGAGGCCTTCAACTGTAGAAGTTAGAGACTTCACCTCGTCATGCGTATTGGATACGTGGTACCTGATTACCTGTGAAGTTCCTGTAGTGGTGACTACGGAATCATATCTGTGATTGAACGCTGTCTGCATCCTGACCTGTGATGAAACAATATTTCTGAAGTTGAAAGGCATTGAAACAGTTTCGTAGCCATCGGAGGCATCTATACGCCACTGATAATCCTGCAGGGAATCTATTCCCTCCCATTCACACTGAACTGTTCCTTGATCTAGAGTTCTTGTACATATTGTCTCTGGAGAGGCCTGTGAACTGTAAAATCTTACATCGATAGTTTCTCCATCGCTGTCGAGAAAGTTGGCCTGTAAAGTTACCTCGCTGCCTGATGTACGGCTGTCATCTTCAGGCCTGACATCGAAGATCTGTGGCTCGCTGTTCGGAACAGTGTTGTTAGCCGAGTTCTTCCCTACGTTGCTTACTGTATCATCCAGCTTTACTGTGACGTTGACTTCCTCCAGAACGTTGAAACTGTCTTCACCTATACTTGAGTAAAAGCATCGGGCCTGTGTATCATCGCCGTAACTTGTCCGCAGCTCCATTTCCCTGTATATAGAGTTGCTGGAGGCCTCTGCCTCGATCCAGCATGTCTCCATATCATCTATACCTTCATCGTCGCTGACGACTGCGGAGACGTTGAACTCATGCTGATCAGTATAGTTATGGAAGTTAGGGCCGTCCACTATCTCGGGAACCGCTGTCTGCACAAGAGTATCATCCATCGAAGTGTTAGTGCCGTCGCTGTTCTCCGCCACGACTTCACATACCAGGCCCTGATCATAAGTGTAGTTGCCGGCATCAAGATACGAGTCAACTGTTGAACCCGAAGGTATATCCTTGAAAGTCTGAGTGTAAACCTCTGCACCGCCTACACGCCAGTTAACGTAGATATCGCCGTTCTCATTTTCGCTGTCCTCATAGTAGGCCTGACAGAAAGCATCCTCAGTGCTGTAAACCGGATCCTCCAGAGACACACCCGGCTCGCTCGGCGGAGAGGCCTGTACAAAAGCTGCAGCTGACGTCAAAAACAGAAAAACTACTGCATACCTGAGGCCCGGGATCTCTGCCACAGTAGAGTTTTTCGGGAAATTAGTAGAAAAAGGTGTCGGAGCTTCAGCAGGCCTGAAAAATCCTTCATATAAATCTTCAATCCAAAAACAGTGATATGGAAATCAATAATTACAGGAACTTCTTCTTCGACCTAGACAAGACAATCTGGAACTGGGATAAATCAGTTACAGGAGCAGAAGATCTTATAGACACCTTGAAAGATGCAGGAAAGAACGTGTACTTCCACACAGATAACACACTGCTTTCAAGGAAGGCCTACGCCGATAAACTTTCCTCAATGGGGATTCCTGCTGAAGAAGAGGACGTGATTACTTCTGGATATGTTGCAGCGGAAGTTCTGGCTATGAACAATACCAGAAAAGTCTACGCAGCCGGCGAACAGGGCCTGGTAGAGGAACTAGGGAAGAAAAACATCGAGATCACTGAAGAGGCCTCTACAGCAGTTATGGGGCTTGACAGGAACTTCAACTACGACAAAATTTCCAAATTAAAAGAGATAATCGAAAGAGACGGCACAGTCTACACATGCAGTACAGAGAAAACTTTCAGACGTGAATCCAAGGAACTGCCGCATCAGAGGCCTTTCAACTCTGCTGTAAAGGAGTACGGAAAAGTTGAGCTCGTAGGCAAGCCAACTGAAAAATACAGGAAAGTTTTCAAGGATTACTTCGACTACTTCCCCGGCAAATCACTTTTCATCGGCGATCGTCTCGCAGACATCGAGACAGGTAACAAGCTCGGGATGAAGACCGCAGCAGTCCTCTCCGGCGACATCAGTGAGAAAAAACTGAAGAAAGCTGAAGACGAACAGGTACCGGACTACGTCCTGACAGGCCTCCACAAGCTACGCAGAAGAATAATATAGAGAAAAAGCGGGAAAAGGCCTCGAACAAAGAAATTTTTCACAGTTCTTTTTCTTCTTCCAGCCAGTCCAGAAACTTTTTCACAGCCCTGTTCCTGTGGAACTCTCCGTCCTTCAAGTTCTGATCCTGTGCCAGGGATTCTTCCTCTCCTTCAGGTATGAAGTAGCTGTTGTACGGTAGATGTGGATGTGATTCTCCTGTCTTCTCTTCAGGTACTCTGCCCTCCATTTTCCCTGTGAAAACTTTCACTTCCCCGTCTTCTATAACTGCTATAGCTGTCTTGAAGTAGGCCTTTCTGTTTTCCTCGCCGCGCATCAGATCAAGTAATTTTTCCGCTCCTGCAGTATCTGCGAAGAAAGCTGCCTCGGCACCGGGAAATCCTCCGATCGCCTCCACGTAGAATCCGGTATCCTCAACGATAAGAAGCTCATCTTCGAGTTCAGAGGCCTCCAGCGAATCCCTGGCCTTCTGCTCCGCAACATTTTCGACATCCATCGCATCGATCTCAGGGACATCGACATCCACCTGTACAAGTTCAAGGCCTCTCTCCTCAAACTTCGGCTCCATCTCCGCCAGTTTCCCTTCGTTACTTGTAGCAAAAAATACTTTCTCCATAGAAAATCTCTGAGGCCTCGAGTTTTGTTAACCTTTCGTTCAAGGGAAACGGTAAAAACAAAGCGCAAGAAACACTGTACATGCCGAAACTTTCCTGGAACGGAGACGACTTCCAGAATCCACAGGACTCATCTGGAACCGCTACAGAGAAAATTTCCGGCGGAGGCCTGGAACAGGGATATTTCCACGGAAGTTTAACTAGAGGCCTTGTAGCGTATTATCCTATGAGTTCTGGTTCTGGCAGCACTCTCTTTGACAGCACCGCTTTATCTAATGATGGAACTCTTAAACCCGGCGGTTCCGGTACCACCTCAGCGGATAACATGTGGACTTCCGGCAAGCTGGGAAGTTATTCTCTTAGTTTCGACGGCACGGATGACTACGTTGAGATCCCTGATCCAGATAATTACACTCTTACACAGCCGTATACTATCAGTTGCTGGATCTATCCACGGGGAAACAGCAGTGCCAATAATCCTGGAATACTTGCGAAAGGACCGTTCAACGACAACGCTGACCTTCAGATGGAATACAGAGAGGCCTCTGACGAGAGGGCGATAAGATTTCTGCATGACTGGAACACCGATAACCACTTCTTCGACTCGTCTGCAGGCTCAGTTCCTCTGAATCAATGGAGCCTCATAACTTTCACGTATGCAGGAGGCGTCAGAAAAATCTATGTCAACAGCGTCGAAGAAAACTCTTATTCGGACTCGACCGGTCAGGATACCAACAGCAACTCCTGGTGGATAGGACAGAAAGGAGGAACTTACTTTGACGGAAAAATAGATGATATAAGATTCTATAACAGAAAACTTTCCGAACCGGAGATACAGGCCTTGTACAATCTTTCAAATCCTTCAAAAATTTCGGAGGAGGATACACTGGTTTGAGTTTAATTGGTTACTGGCCTCTTAACGAGGCCTCGGGGACGGCCTATGATTATTCGGGGAACGAGTATCATGGATCTGTGAACGGTGGTGTAACTCAGGGAGATAACGGGCCTCTGGCCGAAGATTCGTATGGTTTTAACGGTAGTGATGGTTATGTCAGTTCTTCTGAAAGCATGGGTATTTCAGGTTCTGATCCTGTTTCTATCTCTGCGTGGGCGAAGGCCTCTAGTTCGACTGGCTGGCAGATGCTGGCAGGATTCCATAGAGGCCAGAACGCGGGCAATCACTTTGCACTGGCTATAACAGGACAGGATGAATGGGGTGTCCACGGCTGGAGCGACGGTGACTTTGATTCCGGTGTCACACCGGATAGCAACTGGCATCACCTCACCGCAGTCTACGATGGCTCGCAGCTACGATTCTATATCGACGGCGTGGAGGCCCCGAACAGTCCTTTCAACTATACATACAGCATACAGAGCACAAAGATGTTTTTCGGCGTAGAAGAGGAAAGACTGGATCACTGGTACAGCGGCAACCTTTCCGAAGTAAGACTCTACGACAGGCCTCTAACAGAAAGCGAAATCCAGTACCTCTACAATGTTGGAAGTAGAGGCCTTCAGGTGACGGGGAGGAAAAGTTCATGAGGTGGATGATTTGACGCTGCGTGGTTACTGGCCTCTAACTGAGACATCCGGAAGTACGGCGTACGATTACTCGGGTAGAGGCCTTGATGGAACAGTCTACGGTGCTTCTATGGGTGCTTCAGGTTTGTTCGGTTCCGGTGCGTACAGTTTCGATGGTAATGATGATTACGTGAAGATTGACAGTCATGTGATCTCGGCGGGCAAGGATTCTCTCAGCGTATCTGCGTGGATCTATATCACGGGGAACGCCGGTAACAGCTGGGAGCGTTACGTCGATGTTCAGGACGGTAACAACGGCGGTGCGTGTGCTCTTTACTGGGACGATGATGATGCCCGGTACGGTTTCAGCGCTCTTAACACTCAGGCTATCGTTACAGGTGCTAATCCTCCTTCAGGCGAGTGGATGCTGTGGACAGGCGTGCTGCGGAATGGAAGCATCGAGTTCTACATGAACGCAGAGAAAAAGGCAGAGGCCTCGACAAGCAACACTACATCGGATTCATTTGTCTCAATCGGGAAAAGATACGATGCGAACGATCAGGTGCTGGCAAAGATGAACGACGTCCGTGTGTACAGTCACGCTCTTTCGCTGCAGGAGATCCAGTACCTGTACAGCGTGGGAAGTAGAGGCCTCCATGTTTCAGGTAAGAGGACTCTGTGAAAAAGTTCCCGGAGGATTTTTTCAGTCAGTTTAAAGAGTTTTCAGGCCTGAATTTTTTGCAGGTGAATCAAAAATTACTGATAATAGAAGAGTCACGGTTACTGCTGCATTGCCTTATATCCACGGAGTTCCACATCTGGGGAATATAGTTGGAAGTATTTTGCCTGCGGATATCTTCCACAGGTATCTGGATGTGAGAGGTGTCGAAAACGAGTTCATAGGCGGAAGCGATGTCCACGGAACACCTCTGGAGCTTGAGGCCCTGGAACGCGGCATGGATGTGGAGAAACTTGCCGAGCAGCAGCACAGGAAAGTGAAAAATGTACTTGAAGATTTCGAGATGGATTACTCCATCTACTCGAATACTAACTCCGAGTTCAACAGGAAGCAGACTCACGACATGTTCGAGGAGCTGTACCTGAACGGCTACATAACCGAGAAGGAACAGACTCTGCCGTACTGTAACAACGATGAAAGATTCCTTCCGGACCGTTACATCGAGGGCGAGTGTCCTCACTGCGGAGGCCTTGCTAGAGGCGATCAGTGCGATGAATGCGGTAAGCTTATCGAGCCTGAAGAGATCATCGAGCCGGAGTGCCAGATCTGCGGGGAAAACGATATCGAGTTCAAGGAGACGACACATCTGTATCTTGATCTTCCGCAGTTCAAGGATGAGCTAGAGGCCTGGCTGGAAAACGCAGATTCACAGCCCGTGCCTGATTCCATAATAAACGAAGTGGAGAACGCCATCGAGAACACGGAGCAGAGATGTATTACACGTGATATCGACTGGGGATTCGAGATACCAGCTGACAGAGTCAACGAGAGGATCGAGGAAGAAGGCCTTGACGTGGAAAAGATAGATAGCAAACAGTACGAAGACAAGGTTCTGTACGTCTGGTTCGATGCCCCGATCGGCTACATCGGATTCACGAGAGAGCTTTTCGATGATGGAGATGAGTGGAAGGATTACTGGACGGACTCGGATACTTACTACAGCATCGGGAAGGACAACACAATATTCCACACAGTTATCTGGCCTTCGATGCTTATCGGGGCCTCTACGGAAGATATCGAGTACGAGCTTCCGCATTACGAGTTCATCCAGCAGTTCCTGATGGCGGAGGATACACAGTTCTCCAAGTCCAGAGGTACAGGCCTCTCAACAGAAGATGCACTGGAGATGTATCCGGCTGATTACTGGAGGTTCTACCTGGCAAGGAAGCTGCCTCAGGATCATGATGCAAAGTTTTCATGGAGTGATTTCGAGGCCGAGATCAACAACGTCCTGAACGATACAATCGGAAACTTCGTGAACAGAACGCTTTCACTGGCGGAGAAATGGTTCGACAACGAAGTACCTGTCGGAGATCTTACAGATAAAGACAGAGAAACAGTCGAAAAAGCAGAAAATCTTGTAGAAGAATACTGTGAGGCCTTTGAAAATCACGATATCCGGGAAGGCCTTGAGAAATCTATCAGGCTTGCCAGACTGGGCGATCAGTACCTGAGCGAGGAAGAGCCGTGGAACAACGAGGATCAAAGAGAGGAGACGATTCATGTCTCACTTCAGATAATCCGTGCACTTGGCGCCACACTCTACCCCTTCACACCAGAAACCTCCCGCAGGATCGGGGAGATGCTGAACACGGATATACACACGTCTGAAGGAGTAGATGAACTTGTGGATCCTCTTCTCGGAGGCCTGGAGCCCGGCCACGAGCTTGGAGAACGTGAGATACTTTTCGAAAAGATCGACATAGAGGAAAAAGGAGTAGACGAGGAAGATAATATGGAAGAAAAAGAAGAACATGGATTCAACACCGACACCGTAAGCTTTGAGGACTTCACCGATATGGATATCCGTGTCGGAGAAGTACAAAGCGTGGAAGATCATCCAAACGCAGACAGACTGTACAAAGTCAAAGTCGATGTCGGAGAGGCGGTCCTCCAGACATGCGCAGGCCTGAAAAACCACTACGAGAAGGAAGAGCTTGAAGGCAAGACTGTAGTGGTGCTTGCAAATCTTGAGCCAACAGAGCTTCGAGGCGAGAAAAGCGAGTGCATGATGCTTGCTGCTGAAGACGAAGATGAAAACGTCTCGCTTCTGAGGCCTGAAGATGCGATGAAGAAAGGCTCAAAAGTCAAGTAAAGGCCTCAAACAATTTTTCTCTTTAATTTTTGAACAATAATTGAGAAAGAAAAATTTTCTAGGTAGTTATCTCTATCCTGGAGAGTTCAACTTCCTGATATCCTATATCGTTCTCCAGATCATCCAGAGACTTGCCGGCTATCGAGGAATAACCAACCATCACACTTGTTATTTACTAGTGACAACTTAAGTGTTTTTTGGTGTGAGTCTCTGGAGTAAAAATTTTCTTGAACCTTGAGGCCTGAAAAATTTTCTATGAAGGATAAAATCGATGTCGTGCAGACAGTTGTGAAAACTCCTGATGAGAGATATCTTATAGGCCTGAGATCTAAAGATGGCTACTGGGAGTTCCTAGGCGGAAAAGTAGAGGAAGGCGAAAATCTTGAAGAGGCTGCGATAAGGGAGCTGAACGAGGAGACTGATCTAGGCCTCTCAGAAGACGAAATACAAAGTTTTGAAGTCGGGGAAAGTTACAGATCCAGCGACGACAGGAAATACGTACTGAATCCTGTACTTATCGAAATCGGGAAAAAGAAGGCCTCAAAGCTTTCACAGGATGATCTTTCACGGGAACACGAAGATTTTGAGTGGATCGATCTCCACGACTTCTACGAATATGAGACACTGGGCCAGTACCGGGCTCTGGAAAATCTCGGGATCGTCAACGGCGATGTAGCTCTGACAGTGCCTGAAGACGATGAAAAATTCCTGATACTGAAACGTTCGGAAAAAACTTCAAGCTCAGGCCTCTGGAACTTTCCAGGCGGAAAAATCGAAAACGAGGAGAAAGAAGACGCCGCTATAAGAGAGCTACAGGAAGAGACAGGCCTGAAAGGAGAAATAGTTGAGGAAGGTGAATGCTATATCAGCAGCGGAGAACTTGGATACTGGCGCATCTTCCCTTTCCTTGTAGAGGCCTCTGGAGAAGTCTTTCTCAGCGAAGAGCACTCTGAATTCCAGTGGAGTAAAATTCCGGAGTTGAGAGATCTTGATGCTCTGGGAAATCTTCGCTCCCTTGAAAGTCTTGGGGTGATCGAGGATGAATAATCCTGTCGATGTCTCTGTGGCTGTAGCGTATAATCCAGAGAAAGAGAAATTTCTGGTTCTGAAGCGTGCCGATAGCATGGAAATTAATCCCGGAAAATGGAATTTTGCATCAGGGAAGATCAAGGAAGATGAGGCGGCTGAAGACGCCGCACTACGGGAGCTGGAGGAGGAGACAGGCCTGAAAGGGAAAATTCTTAGAAGCGGCGATAGCTTTGTCGATGATACAGGCGGGAAAGTTTTCTGTGTACATCCTTTTCTTGTGCTTGTGAAGGATTCCGGTGTAACGTTGAATTCCGAGCACAGCGAGTTCCGTTGGATCGATGCAGATGAACTGGATGATATCGATGGTCTGGAGACTCTCGGGAAAAATTTCGAGAAACTGGATATAGATACCTGAAGCGAAGGATTCTAAAATCAGGGCCTGTAAAAAAGTTATAGAGGAGTGTGAAAATTTTTTTGAGTAAGGAAGAGTCCAGGACTGGCGAAGATTCGGATGGATCTTCTGGTTCGAATGAAATCTATGATTTCAGGACTGTCGTCAAGGCCCTGATAACAAACAATGGAAAGATTCTGATAGGTAAGAAAGAGGAGAAAGAAGGGCATCCTATAAGCGGCGAATGGCATATTCTTGGCGGCCACCTGGAGAAAGGAGAAGAGTTCGAGGAAGCTGTCAAGAGAGAAGTGAAAGAGGAGACAGGCCTTGAAGTCGAGGTACACCAGATAATCGACGTGAAAACTTTTGCATGGGATGAAGGCGAGAAAGACAGTATACAGGCGCTGTACCACGTCGAATCAGATACAAGGGATGCCGAGGCCCGTGAAGATCTCTCCGATGTTAAATGGGTGAGTCCTGAAGATCTTCTCGACGAGCTTGGAGATATAGAGGCCTCACGTATCAAGGAAAGAGATAGGCAGGAGAAGTTCCTGGAGAAGATGAAGAAAGCACCGATATTCTGAAGTTTTTTACTGGACCCCTACAGCCGATAGGAAAGGCCTGGCTACTGTTTTGAACAGGAAGAAGTTGATTGCCAGGTTGAATACTACGTACTGTATGAATTTTGGAAGTCGGCCTCTGGATGTCAGGAAAGTCATCAGTGTGAAGATTGACTGCAGAGTGACTGATGTGTATATTCCCAGTGTCACTATGTCGATGTTGAGGCCTGCTGTTAGGTAGCCTGCAGCTGCGTAACTGGGTACTACCCATATCATGTAGACGCCTGGCGTGCTGCCGGAGAACATCTGGAGGCAGATGTAGACTAGGCCTAGTAATGCACCGATTCTTGGTCCGAATACTGTAGCCATTGTCACAGTTGAGAAAGTTGCCAGTTCCAGTCCGAAACGGTTCAGGTTGTACCTGTTTACTGTGAGAGATAATGCCACTGTCAAGACCATCAGAGTGAACGCTGCGAAGTAGCTTGTCAGGAACAGGGCCGGTATAGCCATTAAAGCAAGCAGAAATATTCTTCTCCCTGTCAGGAACTTCGGGCCTTCAAAATCCTTCAGTTCGCTGCGTATCTTTCTGAAGGCCTCTTCAAACTTCCTCCTAACTGATTTCACAGGGATATTTGAGAGGCCTAGTTTTAGATGCTTTCAGGTTTCTTACATGAATCCCGGTATCAGGTTTTTCTGTCGTGGATAGGCCAATTTTTTAACTTTTCTTTTGTGAATCCCAGTTTATGAGCAGTGATCATTTTTGTCCCTGCAGAAGCAAGATTTCTGCCTCGAGGAACAGTTCCTTTGAGAGTATTTCGACAGGCCTTTAATTCTGAAGTCCCAAAATCAGGTATAGTGCTGCTCGGAGCCGATAACTAATGACACTTAAGCTATTCAATACTTTGACGCGTGAGAAAGAAGAGTTCAAACCGATTGAAGAAGGAAAGGTAACGTTTTACAGCTGCGGGCAGACAATCTACGACGATCTCCACATCGGAAACGCACGGGCATACGCAGCCTGGGACACACTCACCCGGTACCTGCGGTGGAAAGGATTCAACGTCCGCCACGTACAGAACATCACAGACGTAGGCCACCTGACAGACGACGGCGATCAGGGAGAGGACAAGGTCGAGAAAAGAGCGAAAGAGATGGACATCGAGCCTATGGAGCTTGTCGAGGACCAGATCGAGCGTTATTTCGAAGATACCACGGCCCTGAACATTGAGCGACAGGACATCGTGCCTCGTGCGACAGGCCACATCAACGAGATGATCCACTACGTCGAAAAGATAATAGAAAACGGATACGGCTACGAAGTCGATGGAAACGTCTACTTCGATGTAGAGGCCTTTGCAAAAGATTATCCATACGGCGACATGGCTAATAAGGATTTGAAACAGTTGAAGGAAGAGGCTCAGGCCCGTGTGGAACACGATGGTAAGAAAAGAAATCAGTACGACTTTGCTTTATGGATTAACGCTGACGAAGGCCATCTGATGAAATGGGAGTCGCCCTGGTCAGTTGGATACCCTGGCTGGCATCTTGAATGTTCTGTTATGAGCCAGAAATATCTGGGCGATGAGTTCGATATCCACGCAGGTGGGAAAGATCATATCTTCCCGCATCACCCGAATGAACGTGCACAGGCCTTTGCCGCTTCTGGAGAGGGACAGGCCCGGTACTGGCTTCACAACGAGTTCATCCAGGTGGAAGGGGAGAAGATGTCGAAATCGGAAGGAAATTTTTACACTGTACGTGAGCTTCTTGATGAAGGATTCAGCGGGAACGCTATCCGGCTTTACCTAATTTCTTCGCATTACAGGACAGAGACGGATTTCTCCCGTGACGGATTGAAAAAAGCGGAGAAGGAAGTCAGGAAAGCCCGGCATGTCGTGCAGAAGATAAGGAAGAATCCTGGCGAGGAGTTCCTTGATACAGAGGCCTTGGAGGAAAATTTCAGGGATTTCATGGACGATGACCTGAATACTGCGAAGGCGAAACAGGAGTTGATGAAGTATGTGAACAGGGCGAACTCTGAACTGGAGAAGGATCGTCTGCTGGATGAGGAAGTAGCTGAAAAGATCGAGGAACTTTTCATGGTACTCGGTGTAGATCTCGAGCCAGGCCTCTCAAAGGAGGAAAAAGTGATGGCTGATCTGCTTGTTGATCTCAGGGCCGAGGCCCGTAAAGAAGCTGATTACGAGACAGGTGATCTGATCCGTGATCGTCTACAGGAGCTTGGATTTGAGATAGAGGATAACGAGGGAGAATCTCACTGGCTGAAGTGATTTTTCAGTGACCGGTACACAGCCTATAATCGATTACCTGAAGAAACACTCGGGATACAGTTACGATACCGCAGTACCTGAGGAACTCTTTGAGAGATGTAGGGACAGTCTGGAGGAAACAGAGCGTACAAGAGTTACGAAATATTTTCCGGAGGCCTCAAGTTACAGGGATGAAAGAAGGAGGAAAAGCGTACATCTGACGGACTACAGAGGCCTTGAAAGAGACAGGATGGAATCTGATCTGGTGGTGGCGCATCTTGAACATTTCAATCCGGAGTACCATCCTGTACTGCATACCTTGATAGATTTCCCTCTGTGGTATATCAGGAACAGGATAATCGAGAGAAATAGAAAATAGAATTCAAAGATAGATAAAGATAAGAAGGAGGCCTGGAAAACTGGTAAAAATACGTGAAGGCCTTCTCTCTAGTTAGATTTCTGTTCTTTATGTGAAGTCTTGTTGTCTTCGTCGAAAAGTTCCTTCGCTCTGTCGTCGCCGATACCGAGCATTTCCTTGGCTTTCTCTTTCTGTTTCTCCGCCTTGTCGTTGTTCATTCCCATAGTACTCTTTTTGTCAAGAGGCCTTTATACTGGTTTTGGACGTGCTCTATACAATCTCCGTGAAATTTTTCTTGAACTCCTCGTAGTACTTCTTGTCCATCGAGGCTCCTGCTGCTTTCCTGTGGCCTCCGGCTTCAGCACCTTCCTTCTTAGCATCCTCCGGCAAGGCCTTCTGAAGCAAGTCTCCAAGGTCTACACGGCCTGACTGGCATCTGGCGCTGATGTTTATCTCATCATCTTTCTGTATAACAAGGTGGATCCAGTCCGGTGTCTTAGTGGACATATTTGTTGCTATAGAGGATGTAATGTTGAAATCAGAGTCGATCTCGAAGAAAATTATACATTTATCCCTGTTGATCTCTCTATCTTCCTCATAGTCTTCCATCATCCTGTTGAACTCGTCCTGCATCTCCAGGTAGACTTCGTAGACCTGTCTGTACTCTTCCTGAGCCTCTAGCTCCTGCAGTTCCCCAGAGTTCATCAGGGCCTGGTATGCAAGCTTTGCAAAATGTTTCGAGTCCCTGTACGGCTTGATATTTAATACACTGGAGTATCTTCCGTATTCACAGTTTTTGGCAAGTTCTTCCTGTGTCAACTCTTCAGGGAAGTATGTGCCGTATTTTTCATCAAGTTTCTCGAAAAGCTCCGGGCACGAATTAACACCAAAGTCCTGGATCACTCCAAGTCCTGCGATCCAGTCCAGACCATCCTCAAGACCGAATTCTGCAGATATATCAAGACAGATCTTGCTGCACGGCACATAGGCCTCTCCATCTTCAGTCCTTGGATTCACGAAAGGAACTTCCGGCTCCCTGCCGAAAGTATGGTGATCCACGACAAGTATCTCCAGATCATACTCTTCTTCAAGCTCTTCAAGCTCATCTGCTTCAAGATTGAAATCCAGTACGATCAATCTATCGACTTCTTCAAGGCGCTTCCTGTCCTCTTCCTCAAGATGATAGGCCCTCTCATACGGGATTGTGACGTTATCAGCAGGCCTGCCTCTAACTTCTTCAAGTATCTTGGAGACTATTACAGACGAGCTGGTGCCATCCATATCCCAGTGATGTACTATCTCGATTTTTTCGTTTTCCGAGGCGTTCCTCAGAAATTCCACTGCCGGCTTCAAGTTTTCAGACTGCATAGCCTACAATTCACCTGCAGTCTTTTTTATTCTACAGGCCCGGAAAAGGAAAATACAGTTTCGAGGTCTCTATGACTGACCTCACCACTGTAATCCAGTTCCTCGCCGAAAACGATCTCATCGACGTTCATACGCTTCTCAACGCGATCAGTGTACTCACCGAGCACGTCTTCAGCTCCCTGGAAAGACAGCTTCACTCTGTCATGTACCTCAAGGCCTGCCTCTTTCCTCTTCTCCTGAATAGCACGGATCACTTCACTGACAAAGGCCTCTTCGACAAGCTCCTCCGTCTCCTCCAGATCAAGGAAAACTTCTCCTTCCTCAAAGGACTTGCTGTGGGCCTCTCCACGGGTCTCGCTCTTCACTTCGACATCGTCGATTCCGACGTCGTGGCCGTCAAGCTCTATCTCGCCGAGGTCACGAAGCTGCTCCACCTGATCATGTTCCAGTTCCTCGATCTTCCTTGCCACATCATCAGCTGAACCGCCGAACTTCGGACCAAGACTGGAGTAATCCGGCTTAGCGGAGAGCTTCGAGGCAACCTCCCCAAACTCGATTTTCTTGACGTTAACCATCTCCTCAACCAGCTCAAGAAGCGGCTGAAGGCCTTCCTCTGTCTCTCCATCCGTCGAGATTACGAGCCTTTTCGCAGGCCACCGGAGATTGTATTCCTCCTCATCACGGATCTTGTTAGCCTTCTCAACAATCTCACGTGTCAGCTCCATGTAACGCTCAAGATCCTCATCGATGAAACGCTCCTCAGACTCAGGATAACTTTCCTGATGGACCGACACACCACCTTCAAGATCCTGATAAATTCTCTCAGTTATGTACGGAGTGAAAGGCGCCATCAAACGATTCAACTTCTCCAATACCTGTCCAAGAGTCCATGAGGCCTTTTCATCTCCCTGCTTGACTCTTCCACGTACTTTCTTGACGTACCAGCGTGAAAGATCATTCAAGATGAACTCTTCAAGCTCTCGCGTCACCCTGTGGAACCTACCATCATCTATTTTTTCCGAGGCCTCTTCAGCTATCGAGTTAATCCTTGAAAGAATCCATTCATCCTCCACTTCAAGCTGTTCAGGCTCTTCAGGCCTCTCATCGACGTACGTAGTGTAGAACTCTTTAGTGTTCCAGAACACGGAAAGAAGCCTGTAAATCTCCTCCTCAATCTCAGATTCATCATAGTTCGTCTGCTCCCATGGAGCAGCAACTCTCAAGCTGTAGTAACGCGGCAGATCAGCACCGAACTTCTCCACCTGATCCACCGGATCTACAACATTTCCAAGAGACTTCGACATCTTCTCCCCCTCTGCATCCAGGACATAGCCCTGGAAAAGCACTTTCTCGTAAGGAGCCTCATCGAAGCCGAGGATACCTGTGAACATCAATGAGTAGAACCATCCACGGATCTGATCCGAGGCCTCTGTAATGAAATCCATCGGCCACATATCCTCAAACGGCTGCTCTTCAAACGGATAGTGCAGGGAGGCGAACGGAGCGATCCCCGAGTCGAACCATACATCGAAAATATCCGGAATCCTCTCGTATTCTCCGCCACAGCCACAGCTCCACGAGATATCATCGACCACGTGCTTGTGAGGATCAAAGTTCTCAGGCAGTTCACCCGCATGTTCTTCAAGCTCGTCAAAGCTTCCAATTATCTCCTTTTCGCCACAATCGTTACAGATCCAGATCGGAATCGGGATCCCCCAGTAGTTCTGCCTGGAAATACACCAGTCAGGACTCTCTGAGACAAAGTTACCGAAACGCCTCTGAGCGCTTTCCGGAATCCAGTCCACATCCTCGTTCTCCTCAAGCATCCTATTCTTGACTTCCTCATTCTCGATGAACCACTGATCAGCAGCCCTGTAAATCAATTCTGTCTTGCATCTCCAGCAATGAGGATACTCGTGCTCAAAACTTTCATGATAGAAAAGAAGGCCTTTGTCCTCAAGCATCTCGATGATCTCCGGATCAACGTCCAGGACATTTTTACCTTCTAGTTCTCCCGCTTCCTCAGTGTAGTTTCCTTCAGAGTCAAGCGGCGAGAAAACTGGTAGGCCCAGAGGCCTTGTCTCCTCATAGTCCTCCGGTCCATGCCCTGTAGCTGCGTGGACAAGGCCTGTACCGTCCTCCAAAGTTACAAGTTCCTCAGAGTTATGAACACGGTGTACTCCCGATTCTTCGTCAAGTTCCTGCTGTCTTGGGATCTCATCGATGAAAGGAGTCTCGTATTTGAGGCCTTTCAGATCAGAACCGATCAAAGTTCTTTCAATCGTGTAATCATCTTCTTCCAGGCCTTTCTTCTCCATTACTCTAGATACGAGCTGTTCTGCGATTATGAGTTTTTCTCCCTCCGCTTCAACGATAGCATACTGGTAGTCCGGATGAGTAAAGACTGCCATGTTGGAAGGGATCGTCCAAGGAGTCGTGGTCCAGATTACAAGTTTTTCCTCTCTGTTTTCGAGAGGGAACTTTGCGAATACAGCAATATCCTCAATCTCCTGGTATTCATCCGTTACTTCGTATCCGGAAAGACTTGTTTGACATCTTGGGCACCAGTGGATCGGCTTCCTGCCCTCGTAAAGTAAATCTTGCTCGTCTGTTTTCTGCAGAAGCCACCAGGCTGTCTCTATGTAGTCATTGTCGAATGTCATGTACGGATCTTCGAAGTCCTGCCAGATCGCAAGATCCTCCATGACTGTCTGCCAGTCGTCCTTCGCCGAGGTCGCTCTCTTCTTGCATTCTTCAATAAATTTTTTCGCGGAAATCGAGTCGCCAATCTCGTTCTTGTCCTCTATCCCGAGATGTTCTTCCGTCGCCAGCTCGTTCGGCAGACCGTGCGTGTCAAATCCTGCCTGATCGTGGACATCGTAGCCCTGCATCTGCTTGAAACGGAGCATGACATCCTTGATGACCTTCCCCTGCATATGACCGACATGCGGACTTCCGTTCAGATATGGAGGCCCATCAATCAAGAAAAACGGCTCATTACCCTCTGTAGATTCACGAACCTTCTGCTTTACATTATTATTATCCCAGTACTCCTGAACTTTTTCCTCAATCTCCTGTGGGCTGTAGTCGGTCATAATACAGGCCTCACTTTCTGAAAGTTAAAAACATTTTTAGTCCTCAAGGTACTCTTCCTCAAGCTCCTGCCACATCTGCTTCGACCTCCTGTAACCAAAATAAGTCGAACCACCTATCAACGCAACTACCGCAGCAGCCTCCATACCGCCGGGAGAGGCCGAAGAAATCTCAACAGCCGCACTTGAATCATAGAGAAAATCAGCAGACTCAACACTGTAATCAAGAGCCTCTGCACCGTATTCACTCCACGACATAAAGAAAAACTCGACGCCAAGACTTTCAAAATTTATCTACTGCCACTCAAAACTTCTTCCCTCGAAACCATCCTCTATACGTACCTCGTCCTCTTCCTCAGAGGCCTCTACAGACTTTCCAGAACTCTTCTCATCTGAACTATCAGAACTGCCGGAATCCGAAGAATCCGTCAGGCCTCCCAATGAAAGCGGTGAATCACCTTCGATCTGTTCAGCTATCTTGTCGATGGCCTCTTTATCATCTCCAGAATTCCTGGAAGTATCTTTTTCTTCAGAGGCCTTTTCTTCTTCCTTGAATTTCTTTGAGTCAGGATGCGGCTCCTTTGTCGTCTCGCCGAAGCCTGAATCAACTGACGCCATCTTATCTTTTATCTCATCGAGATTTTTCTTCGCTTCTTCGTGAGGCTGGAAGATCGCTCCTGTAGGCGTACCGGAGCTTTCCTCGTCCTGAAAGCGCGGGAATACCTGTATGTATGCGTGCGGCACCATCTGGCCGGCAGCCTCTCCCATGTTCATCGTTACGGAGACGCCGTCGGCACCGAGGCCTTTCTTTGCCTTGTCAACGACTTTCCGTGTAAGATTCATCGCCTCCTGATACTCTGACGGAGAGAAACTTTCGATGGAATCCTTGTGTTCCTTGGGAACTATCATCGTGTATCCTTTCGCCCGTGGATTGATATCCAGCCAGGCGTAGAAGTTTTCCGTTTCTCCGACTACTTTCAACTGGCCGGGATTCGCGATCAACTGGCAGAAAGGACACTGTTTCTGAGGCATAAGTTAATTTACAGAGGCCTGTTATTAACAGTTTTTTCCCGAGTTTAGAGAACAGATTTTTCCCCGGACTCATGATTGAGTTTATAAAGCTGTGTAACTGTTTTTTGTACACTATAAGGTGCTTTTCGCATATGACAGAAGATTCTGAATTTAACGAAAGTTTTGCAGCTGAAGCAGAAAACCCAGAGGAATTTGAAGATTCTGAACCAGAAGAGGAAGAAGTAGTCGAGGAGACTCAAGAAGTCGAAGAGGAAGAAACTGAGTTCCACGAAGCAGATGAGACTACAGAAACAGATGATTCAGAGGAAGAAGATTTCGACAAGCCTGTAAGCGAAGGAGATATCGTTGAACTGGAAGTCGAAGATCTTGGAAGTAAAGGCGACGGAATCGCAAGGAGAGAAGGATTCGTAATCTTCGTACCTGGCGGAGAAGTCGGCGAAACCTACGATGTAGAGATTACAAGCGTAGGAAGAAAGTTCGCATTCGGAGAAATCTCCGAATAAAGCTTCAAAACAGCCACCACATTTTCCCCTCATATTTTTTCTGCAAAAATACCTATTCAACGTTCCAAGGCCTCAAAATAAAGCAAAAGGCTCGAGACAACTGTAAGAGCGAAAGCAACTGCAAAAACTATCGAGTAGAGGCCCTGTGCCTCAGGCAGCGAAGTATGCACGCCCAGAGAGTAATCAACCATATCATTAAGCAGGAAAAATCCTGCTGCAAGGCCTAAAACTTTCTTTTCTACATCGATATAGTCCAGAACAAGAAAGGCCTGTAGAAACATCCCCAGATGCGACAGAATCAGGAAAATATACATAGGAAGAGTATTGATCGCCATAAATTCAGTTCTGAACTGGAGAAGTACAAAGACTGTCCAGAGGCCGTACTTGATATTTCCTATAAACGCTAGAGCATGGATAAGATTCTCTGCGTCTTCAGATAATCTTTCGAGGCCTCCAGAGAGTAAAATATACAGCGAAGCCGATAAAAGCAGTGTTGCTATCGGTGAATCAGCTATGAGAGGCCAGAGATAGAACTCTGTAGCGGATAACTGTGGAATATAGTAGTAGACTCCGAACAATGTTCCAGCAAGATTTACAGCGATCAGAATCTGCAGCAGAGGCCTTTTGAGCAGCGTCTCAGTTAATTTTTCCGGGATGGCCTCTGAAAGTCTCATAAGTAATTTGTCTCTAGATCTCTTCTTTTCTGGTGTTTTCCAGCGCTTTTTCCACAAGCTCATCGACGTCAATCCTGCGCTTCAGCTTCTCGAAATCTCCGTTTGACATCCTTGTAGCCGGGCTTTCCGGCGCCATCGTCCGGCACGCAGAATCTATCGAGGCCTCCTCAAAAGTTCCCAGTTCCCTGGCTTTCTCCGTTATCTCAGCTTTTCCACGAGTGAGCAAAGGCCTGTGAATCGGGAAATCTGTGGCAGAAGACGTGTTTCTCATGTTGGAGGAAGTCTGTGAAGATTTCTGCGAGAGGGCCTCGCCCGTCACGATCCCCTGCAGATTCTCCTGCTCAGCGATCTTTTCCGCTATCCCGAACATTATATACCGGTGAAGAAGCATTCTCCCACGGCCGATATCCATTAACTCCTCGTTTACTTCCTTCATGTCAACGATATAGGCCTCCCAGTCTTTAGAGGGATGGAAACGCTTCAGTTTCTCAACTGAGGCCTTGAAACGCATCAGATGATCCTCTGCAGCAATAGGTCTGTTGTAGAAATATACAGGAGTTATATCAGAGCCTCGCTTCATTACTTCGTAAGCTGCAACAGGAGAATCTATGCCTCCGCTTATCAAAGCAGCCAGAGGATCTGCTGCACCGACAGGCATCCCTGAAGGACCTTCAAAAGTTTCTGTGTACATGAAAGCTTTCTCATCCCTTACATCAAACTTTATCCATGTCTCTGGATCATCAAGATCCACCTCTGCACCAGAAAAGTCCTGTACAAATGTGCCTACTTCTCTATTGACATCCATACTGCTGAAATCATGACTTCCAGAACGATTAGTATCTATTCCGAAGCTTTCGCCGATTTCGACATCCTCGGCAGCATTTTTCAAGGCCTCGATCTCTGACTCAAGTTCTTTCACGGGAGAGGCTGATGCAACTCCCGGCAGCTCTGCTACAGCTTCTGAAGCTTCAGGCCTTGCGTTTTTTACAATTAAACGGCCCGGGATATCAGTAACAGAGTCGTATTCTTCATCTTCATACTCCAGTCGATCTTCTATCCTCTGTCTCAGGATCTTCACCATTCTTCCACGGACAGAAGCTGATTTAGTGCCGATATCTCCGTATCTTACAAGTATGTGATCCATAGGCCTCTAGAATTGATTGCCAGAGAAAATTCAAAAACCTTGGATAAGTCAGGTGTATCCTTCCAGGACTTTCGTGTAATCCTTCAGAATTTTTCTTGAGGCCTCTCTTACTTCATCAACTTTTTCATCCGGGGCGTATACCCGTAGCGCCACGTTCCTCCACTCCGCATCAGTCAAAGCATCCGGAATCGGCGATAACTCGCTAAGAGGCCTTATATCACCTTTTTTCTTGACTTTGACATCTATATCGCTGATGCCTGGTGTCGACGGTGTATGGATGATCACTTCATCAGGCCTGGTATCTGCCTCCTCCGCTATCTCTTTTTCAAGCTTCCTCGGCTTCTTGATACGCCGTTCAAGAGACTTCAGGGCCTCTTTTGGAACATCATCTATGTCCCATACAAGCGCTCTCTTGTACAGATTTCTGTCCTTGATCCTGCTGTAAAGTTTTCTGGATGATCCTTTCGAGTTGAGGAGCTTGCTGTGGGCCTCATAATCGTCTAACTGCATCATTTCTTCGACAGCTATGTTTTCTTCTTCGATCAGATTCTCCAGGCTTCTCTGAAGCATCTTCTCTGCGATCAGAGATGTATGATGATTGTACAGAGTCTTTATCATGTGGAAGCGAGCGGTGAAAAGCGATTCCAGGGCCTGTACAGCTTTCTCGCTGAATACAAGTCTTCTCGAATCGATCTCTGCAAGCCTGATTATAGTATCGTAATCGATCTCTCCGTGTTCCAGGCCTGAGGCATGTGAGTCACGCATCAGATAGTCCATCCTGTCTGCATCGATATCTCCTGCGACGATCTGTCCGATCTCCAGATCTCCCTTTATGATCTTCTTCACTCTCTGGGATTCCACAGAGTACTCGTCCTCAAGCTCATCTATTATCCTGCAGGAGAAGTCCTCATGCGAAAAACCGTGTTTCTCAGCTACAACTTCGCTGGCATGTGAAAAAGGGCCGTGCCCCGAGTCATGCAGAAGGCCTGCGATACGTAACTCCTGACTCCTC
Source organism: Candidatus Nanosalina sp. VS9-1 (assembly GCF_047555085.1). Taxonomy (GTDB): domain Archaea; phylum Nanohalarchaeota; class Nanosalinia; order Nanosalinales; family Nanosalinaceae; genus Nanosalina. The sequence goes on from NZ_CP180230.1 coordinate 662,615, forward strand.
TGATCATCCAGATCCAGGCTCTCCGCGAATCTGCCGGCGATATGCATTACTCCGAGAGAGTGCTGGAAACGTGTATGAGTCGCACTTGGATAGACAAGTGAAGAGAGGCCTAACTGTCTTATCCTCCTCAGACGCTGCATCTGCGCTGAATCAAGAACATTGACTTCCTCACTGTTTAACTCTATGTATCCATGCAGCGCATCCTGAATATGCTTCATACAACAGAGAATACGTGTAACAGAAATAAAAAATCCTCAGAAAAACCTCAAGGCCTCAGGCCTCAAGAATTTTCTCCAGATACTCCCTGCCTACAGAAACATCAAGTTCTTCATCCATCTCCTTCAGAACTTTTTCACGTCTCCGGGCCTCCTCAACAGCTGACAGTATACTTTCCTCTTCAATCCTTGGAACATAGGATACAAGGCCCAGATACTTTTCATCGCTCCTGTCCATCTTCCCGTCCTGAATCATCTCCTCAACTTTCTCATCGAATTTTTCAGAATACGATTTCTCTGAAGTGTTCTCCTCCAGAAAATCAAGAGCCTCCTCCTCGGAGACATCTTCATCCCCCATCATCTCCTCGAACCTCTGATAGGCCTCCCTGAATCCTCTGCTTGTCTCGAAGGCCTCTACAGCTTCTTCAGGATAGCCGAGGAACTTACCGATATCCTTATTCGTTGCCTGTTCCATCGGCCTCAGCATGTCAAGTCGCTCCTCTTCATCGGTGAAAAATACCGAGCTGCCGGTGATATTTTCGTCCGTCTCGGGATGCGTATCCTCGACATCCCTGGTCACGTAGAAGAGATCGAACTCATCTGAGAAATCCTCTACAAATTTTTCAAATCCGGGAGAAAGCTTTTCGAAATGTGCTGTAGTTGAGGCCGCTGGCTTCTCCCCTATAACGAGGAGAAGTAGATCAAGGGCCTCGTTCACTATCATATGATCCAGAGCGTCTTCAAGCAAAAACTTTTCCAGGGCCTCCGGATCGATTTTCCCGGTGTTCATAAGAAGTCTTTGAGGCCTGGAGACTTAACTAGGTAAGGAAAAAGAAGAGGGAAGAGAAAAAATTGTGGGAGGTCTGAAGAAAATTTTTCAGGTCCTTCTGTCGACGAATTCTTCGACGTCTTCCGCGAATGATTCGAAGCGGCCTTCATAGCTTTCATCGATCACTTCTCCGTCTTCGTTGAGCGTGCTTGATACATTGGATACAGGCAGATCAGGGCCTGGCTGTCCTCCGTACTCGAGCGTGACGTCGTGTAGATGGCTGAGTGCTCGTACTCCGCCGAATCCTCCTCCGGAGACTGTGACGTATGCGAACGGTTTCTCGTCGTACTCCGGGTACATGTAGTCGAGTGCCGTCTTCAGGATTCCAGGGTACGAATGATTGTACTCCGGTACTACAAGGACTATGCAGTCGGCCTCCAGAATTTTCTCCCTGAGATCCTGTATATCTTCCGGTACAGGCCCTTCATCAGTGTAAGTTCTGTTGCCGACAGGAGGAATATTTTTCTCCTTCAAGTCGTAGAAAAAAGTTTCATGTCCCTGATCCTGGAACACGTTATCGATTTTCCTTGCTGCTCTGATAGATTTCCGGCCTTCACGGGCCGTTCCAACGATGTTTAGAAATTTCATAAAGTAGACAGAGTTCTGAATTCTTTTAACCTCTCCGAAAACAATAAACAACATGACACTGGAAAATCTTGCCTCAGGCCCGATCGGAGCATACATCGTCACAGGCCTCTTCTTCCTGGTACTAACGTTTTTCATACTGAATGAACTGGGCCTCGTCAGAAACAGTGAAGACGAAACTGAAGATCCTGAAGACTACGAAAGCTAGGAAAAAGTTTAAAAACAGAGAATGTAATACTTTGTATTACGATTGTGCGGTGCTCTTGTCACCAACATATCTTTCTCTATTTTTCAGGCTTCTCAGCGTAGAAATCAAGCTGTGCGAAAAGCTCTTGCTTTCCAGCAACGTACTGATATCTTGCAGTAGTCAAAAGATCGTTCAACTGACTATAACGCTTTCTACTGTACTCAAAATCATTTTTATCTCCCAATCCTGTCCTTTCGCTGAATCCGGCTGCAGCACTTGCCAGCTTCAGTCTTGCCGCCACATAAGGCCTTGACAGAATCGATAATCTGTGTAGATAGCTGGATGTAGGCCTTATCCTATCCTGAATATGCTGTTGGCGTATATTCTCGAATCCTGCATCTTCCAGGTATTTCCTGAAATCGTCTATGTGCGCAAGATAGTCTACTCCCCATCCTCTATGCATTTTTTCGGCTATTTTTTCGTCTTCAGCGTCAAAACGTTTTATACGGAAGCCGTCCGAGATTATCAATCTTCCACCAGGATTCAGGGCCTCGTATACCTGTTCCAAGAGTTTTTCCTCGTCTTCAGAGTGACACTGGCTTTCGATCGCAAAGTAGACATCGAAATCTTTTACAGGAAGTTCATCAAAGTTCCCTACAACAAAACGTGTCCTTTCCTCGACTCCGTGTTCTTCAGCTTTTCTGCGGGCCTCCTCTATACTTTCTTCATCTATATCAAGGCCTATCACGTCCGCTCCCGTGTTTTCAGCTATCCATACAGCGTTTCCTCCTCTCCCGCATCCGGAATCAAGCACGGTATCTTGTTCCGTGATATCTGCTTTCTCTGCCAGGTTCTTCACCCTGTTGACAACAGATTCTCTGACTTCTTTTCTTGACACCAGGCCTGTCTTTGAAATAATTTTTTCCGTTAGAGAGCGTTCATAATCCGAGTGATCTCCATAATGCATCATGCCGTGTTCCCCGGTACCCATTTTCTCATTGTAGTCCTTGGAGTTCAGATCATAATGCTTTTTCATCCGTTCCTTGTCCTCTGTCATAAGTAATGAATACCTCTCAACCTATTTTTATTCTCCCGCCCTCAGGCCTGAAACGGGCTCCGGATTTGAGTACAATTTTTTCCGCCGTCAGATCAAATACTCCCTGCCAGAGGCCCGAGATACGGGCTGAACGAGCCACAGATATACTGGCCGGCACCGAAGATGTGAAAATCGAATTTTCCTCCGAAGTGAAATCCGAATCCACATCATAGGCCTCTAGAAATCATAAAGTGAGAAAAATTAGTGATATGCAAATAGAAAAAATTCTGTGGACTGGTCTCCCAGGCCTCTGTTGAAGCTTTAAGCTTCTGTGACGTTGACTGCCTTTGGTCCTCGATCTCCTTCTTCCTGATCGAACTCGACTTCAGCTCCTTCTTCAACGCTAAATCCTTCGTCCTGGTCTTCCTTGTGGAAGAATACGTCATCATCCATCTCTTCAGTTTCTATGAATCCGTAATTCTTCTGATCGTGGAAGAACTTTACTGTACCTTTCATAAAATAACACCTCCTTGTATAGATAGAGATTAAATCCGAAGCGTTATAATGCAAGACATTAATTTCTAGCCAATTCGAATAGTTCCGTTCACAGGCCTGAAACGTGCTCCAGCCGTCAAAGTAATCCTTTCAGCATTCAAATCAAAGATTCCTCGCCAGAGGCCTGAAATTCTGGCGGAGCTATTTACAGATATGCTGGCAGAATTTTGAAAGGCCTCAAAGACTGCTGTGCTTTTCGACTCAAACTCCGAGTCTATGTCATAGGCCTCTCCGGATACAGAATGTGTTCTGTTAGATATGCATTTTTCTGACGAGATATCGTCACATATGGCAGGTCTTAGACTTCCATCAAGCTGTGTGAAGTACGGTCTCTTGCCTTTCTGTGAGTAGTTGTAGAGATCCTGTATATCTTCCGCTTTCAGCTTCTTTCTGTAGATCCTGACATCATCTACTGATCCGTTGTAGTAAGTCTCAAGTTCGCTTCCGATTCCAAGCGTGAAGTAGCCGGTATCGTAGTTGTTGTAAAGAGTTCCAACAGAGTTTCTGTCTACCTGTTGTCCATCCACATAAAGTCTTACGTAATCATCGTCCTCTGCAGTTGCCATCACATGGTGCCATTCTCCATCATCCAGAGCTTGATCAGATACAGCTATCTGGTCATTGCCATCGTATCCCCTGAAGACAACTCTTCCGTTGGAATCGATGTAGAACTCTTTTTCATGGCTTCCACCAAATGGAACATCATCGGAGAAACCGCTGATACTCTGACTTCTCTCAGTAGTCTTTATCCACATCCCTATAGTATAGGCCTCCGGGAGATTTCCGACTGTTGCATTGAAGTAAGAACCGTTCCCATCGAAACTGTAGGCCTGATTAACTGCTCCATCAACTTCTGTAGTAACGTTCGTCAGACTTCCGTTTCTACCTCCTACAGGATCCCAGCCTGTATCGCCGTCAAGAGGCCAGTAAGAGATAAGATTCTTGCCTGTTGGAGGACAGCTGGATATCTTTTCAGGATTTGTCTGGAATCCACAAGTCTGAATTTTATTCGCGAACTCGAAACTTTCCTCGGAGTCATAGTAAATCCTTGAGGCCTGTCCGTAGAAATTTTCAGTCTTCCCGTTTCTATCTATATCGCTCTCCTTTACAGGAAGCACCAGAGTATTTCTCAAATTCTGAGAACTATCTGTGAAGTTTTGCAGCTTTCTGACGTTACTGTAATCTGTGAAATCGTTTCCTGTCGTGAAACTGTAACTCTGTGTTGACGAGATAAGAGATTCGTTAGAGGACACTGCTTCGGCACTCCAGTTATAGACTGTATTCGGCTGAAAATTTTCTTCCAGTAACGTGGATGCTCTTCCCTCATCTCCTACCGAAACATTCTCCACAAGACTTCCGGAATTTTTGAAGGCGAGATACCCTGAACTATTCGATATATCGTTGTACTTTGCTGACAGATTCAAGGCCTCCAAGGATTCATTGTACCACACAGTGGAGGAATCAGGCGGAGAAGGACTCGTTGAGTAAGCACCTCCCTGTTTCCTGCCAAAATCTGCGGAAGGCCTCTCTCCCCGAGTTGCATCATAGTAGGCCTGTATCTCGGATTCCGTGAGCGGAGTATCATATATTCTAACGTCCTCTACTGTACCTGTAAGATATCCTCCAGAAGCATCCTGAGAATGTCCAACAATAGCATACAGCTGGCTCCACTCTCCAGACGCACCATTAAAATCAGAAACAGTGTTAGCACCATCCTGAGCAGAGTACTCCGTTCCATCAGCGTACAGATAAGTTGAATCTCCCTCTACAGGCCTGAAAGTCACGTGATGCCATTCTCCATCAGCAAAATTCCCTGATATACAAGGAACAGCATTATTTGATCCATCATCCCATAGACGGGCACAGAGATCTCCACCAGAAAGGTAGATATGCCTGTCGTGGCCGTCGGGATTCCCGGGATTAGATGTTCCCTGTACACTGAAGATTCCGCCATCAGAATCTGTAGTCTTGAACCACAGAGATATAGTGAAATCAGTCCTCAGACGCTTCTCCGAAAAATCCAGCGCCCCGTCATAGGCCGGTATGGAAACGTAATCACCGCCGTTAAAATCAAAGGCCTCCCCAAATTTTCCAGACACTGACGAAACACCGTTTAAAGAACCGTTCTCACCGTTTATCGCATCCCAGGCCTGTGAGTTATCAAAAGGATAGTATGAAACAAGGCCTGTATCCAAATTTTCACAATTTTTCTTCATTTCCGGAGAAGTCTGGAATCCACATCGCTGCCCGGAATTATCTACAAATGCGAAATCTGTATCATTGTTGAAGTATATTTCACCGGGCTGGCCGTAGAAAGTCTCATTTACCCCGTTTTCATCGATATCGCTTTCCTGCAACGGGATGATCAGCGAGCTTGTCGTGTTGTTGACGATATCTCTCCTGAAGTCGTATGTATCAAACCATGCAGCACCCGAGGAACTGAATAATGCAAGAAGTACTGCAAGGCCCAGAAAAATCCCGAGCCTCGAGCTTTTATCTGCAGAAAATTTCCCCGGAGACTTCATGAAAAGTATTTGGAGGCCTATAAATAAAATGTATAGACTGTTCTAGATAACTTCTCTCAGGACTCTGAGAAAGTTTCCGTGAGTGATTTTCGCTATCTCTTCTTCCTTGTATCCTCAAAAAAGGAGAAATAAACCTCGACATAGATATTTAACAGGCCTACGGACAGATGACAGAGTATAAAAATTCTCCAGGCCTCAAATAGATGTTGTACATGGAACCACTTCAGATAGGGATTTTACTGGGCGTCCTCGCTTTCTTCGCTCATATAGTCAAAGGCCTGACGGGATTCGGGCCTGCGATCGTATTCGTATCGATCGGTTCCATGATCTACGATCCTACAAAAGTGATCGTTCTGGCCTCTTTACTGGATATAATCGGAGGAAGCTACCTCTCAATACTGAACCCTGAATTCTTCGAAAACAAAAAATACTGGGCGCCGATAGGCCTTTTAATGGTTACAGGAGCAGTAATCGGAGGAGTAGCACTTTCAGTAATCCCTCCAGGCCTGTTCGAATACCTTCTCGGCGGAGCAATTATCCTGATCTCTTTCTGGTTCCTCCTCGGAAAATTCAAGCCGGAAGAAGGCTCAGAAGGCACAGAGAAACTCCAGGTACTTGACGGAGCAGTCGGAGCATTCGCCGGATTCTGCGGAGGCTTCACAGGAATGGGAGGCCCACCACTCGTAGTCTATCTTGGCTCAAAATTCCGGAAAGAACTCTTCCGAGCAGTAGTAGTCCCTATCTTCCTGCTCGCAGCAATCGCCAGATTCTCTACCTACGGCTACCTCGGAATGATAGACACCTCAAACATCTACCTCTACATACTACCTCCAACAGGAGTAATCCTCGGAAACTACCTCGGAAACCAGCTATTCCAAGAAGTCGAACAGAAAAAATTCACAATCCTCATAGGCCTCATACTCATGATCTCAGGCCTCAGACTAATACTCGGATAAACACCAAAAACTCAACGTATAGAGTATAAAGTTGAGAATAAAATTTGGCAGGACCTACAAATGTCCTAGAGAACTTGAGAACTTCGTCAAATCAAGAGAAATGAAGGCTCCTCCTAGGCCACTTTCAGTTTAAACTATTCGAAAATATCTTCGGTTGTTTGGGCTTCTTTGAAGTCGCCAAGAGTCGTGTACATCAGTCCTTGCGGATACTTATTACGGTATTCTATTGGGTCTTCTAACCTGTATAAGCTATTTTCTTCAAACACTATCACTTTCTTATCCTCATCATATTGAGCATCTTCTGTGTATGACTCTGCTGGCCTTGCTAAGTCAGCTTCATCCACAGGCACAATTTCTTTTACTTTAGCAAAATATTGAACTTCTTTAGCATCTCCCGTGACATACATCCCCACATAGTTAGGATTCTGACCTACTCTGACGAACCCCCAAGCATTGTTCTCTTTCAAGAAGTTAAGGCCTGATTGACGGGTTGGAAATATGGCAACCTGTTCTTCATTATCTCCTTGAATCTGTGACCTTTTTATTCGACCTACAACTGCATTCGTTTCTGATTCATCATCTTCTGTTTTCTCAGGTACTTCTTGTTCTTCATCTAAAATATTATGGCCTTGTTCTTCAATAGACTCTGCAAATCATCGATGAACTCTTTTGATTCCTGTTCAACTGTTTGAACAGCGATATTTCCAATCTCATTCTTTATGAATCCGGAAATTTCGTTGGCTAAGTCTTCTTTGTTATCTCTAAGCGAATGAACGGAGTCTTCAATTTTGCTTATCCTTTCTGCAATTTCCTTAGAACTTCCTGATTCCACTGCTTCTTTACTCAGTGCTTCAAGTAATTTCAACTGAGTATCGAGATTGTCATGTGAGACTACCTTAAGAGACTTTACCTCAACCATTTCGCCATTTACTTCTCTCTTAAGAAACTGGAACTTTTTTCCGTTCGTCAAAATACCCCAGTTAACATTTTGAGTTATCATGTACGAAGAGAGTTGTTCCTTATATTTTTCTTTAAGTCTCCTGCTTTCTGGTTTTGCCTCTACAAAAATATCAGGAGATTCACGAGCAATCAACGCATAATCTACCTTATTTGTGCCTGAACCTGACTTGACAGAATATTCCAATTCAACATCCGTACTAAATGGCCAATCAAGAACATTCTCAATAAATGGTCTAATCAACTTAGCTTTAGTGTTTGCTTCATCCATCTGCTGGTTATCCTCAAGTACCTCACAAGCAGCAGACTGAAACTCCCGGACTTTCCTAATATCCATAATCAAGAATTTACTAACAACTTTACTAAAACTGTTGCCAGTTTATGGAATTTTGAATCCAGTTTTGGATAATTACAAAAGCTCATCTACTAGAATTTCTAATCTTTCCTTAACATTGATTACATCTGATTTAGCAATATTACCAGTTTTGTGATGAGCTATCCACCTTCTTTCAGCACTATTCATAGTTTTCAACTTACTCATGGTTTTCTGTGAAATATCAGCAGTGTTATCCAACTCTTCAACCAATTCCTTAAAATAATAGTAGTCTCCTTCATCTTTTTCTTCTTCGATAATATCTATATCATTCTCTTTGTTCAAATAACAGATAATAAGCCATTCTATTGAATGCACATACGAGCTTAAAGCAGAATGCAATAAATTCTCTCGATAACAGGCATTTCCTTCATCTACATGTGTGGTTACCTTCCCTCCGTACTCTAACTTTTCTAAAGCAGCTCTTTTATCAGAATCAAGAGAACTTTGAATTACTTCTTTTCTTGTCTGAGGCTCAAGTAAGGGTTCTGCCTCAAAATTAGACATTACCCTAGAAACTACCTGCTTAGTTGTATTGACCACATCTCCTACTCTTTTCCTAGGTATCTCACTTATTACGCCTTGTCTTCTCTTCTGAAGAATAGATGGCACAGCTGTAACATTTACTTCATAGCCCTCTCTGTCCTCACTCGGAATTGTTTTGAATTTAATCTCAATTGTAAAAGGCAAATCATTTCTAATAGATTTTAATCTTTCGAAGTACCTCTTATCCGTGAATTCTTTGTCAGAGATGATGTTCAAGAGGTTTTTTATCTTAAGACCGATGCCTAAATTGGCAGCACTTTGTTCCAAATCCAGTCTAAATTTAATTGACCGACTAGCATCAGCAAACTCTGGAAAATATGGATTTATTTCCTCGTCTGGCAAGTATCCTTCTCTGGCCATTTGTTTCGAAATAAGAGTCTTCAACTCCTTGACAGTGTCATTTCCTATCTCTCTATACAAGAAATATTTCCCTTCTACTATGAGCTCTTCCGGTTCCAAGACATCAGACATAATTCTTAGTCTCTAGCAAAGGGTTAACTATCTGTTGGAGCTAAAATCATAAAATCCAATTTCGAGGTATAGAGGCTGAAAACCAAGAAAATCAACAGCTGATGGTAAAATTTTTTGGCAGGACCCGTCTACTCCACCCGGTCCGGGGAATCTTCCTGTAATATACAATAATATTGACTATATTTTTATACTATTTCCTGAAATAGTTCGGGCGTTGACTCAATAAATAATCATCGAACTATAGAAGTAGCTAACTCCTATCGGTTGCAATGCTCAGAATAAACAACAACTTTTATTTTGGCCATTTACCCATTCTGACAATATGTCAAAACAGGGAGGGAGAACTCCTAGTCCACTCAAGAGCTCAGATAGCCGGTTAAATGAACGCATTAAGGGGAAAAATGAAGTTTTCAAAGTCCTTCTGGAAGAAACGTTTCAACCTACGGGATTTTTTGGTTCACCTACAGAGCACTCCGAGGACACTGATGAAGTAGAAAATGGTGTTGTCAAGGATGCCGCTAAGAGTTGGTTTGATCCAACAGCAGATACGGATGAAGTAGTGGAGAAGGCTGTTTACTTTGATTTAGATGAATGGGAAGACGGTACAAGACTTGGCCGGCCCACGAGAGGGAGATATATCTCTCAAAAACTTTTGGCTGAGAAGACAGATAAGGATCAAAGTATCGTCTCAAAGGCGAAACATACTTTCAATTCAGATGAGTATTTCGGAGAGGAAGATCTTATAATATCCAAAAATCCGCCAGAGTATAGGAAAGAATATTTAGCCATTAATACTGATGCCTTTCTAAATTTTATGATTAATCTATTCGAGAAATCTTCCTTCAAAATGTCTAAAGATGAGAAAGAGGCGTTCAAGAAATTTCTCTCCTCTTTTTACAATCCTGAGAGCATATACGGTAAAATAGATGGTGAACTGCAGTTTCTGGCATTGAAACGTCTTATATTAGATTGCGAGAATCTTTATTCGGACTATCAGAAAAGAGAGGAAGATGAATACTTTCAGGAATTATATGATAAAGTAGCTGAGCGGCTATACGAAGAAATCTATGAGCAAGAGGATAAAGTCCAAGTTGATATCGATGGAGAAAAGACGATAGATGACGGTGAATTCGTAGAAGAAGTAATTCCTTTCGTGAAGAAATTTCTGGCCTTCAGTGAACTTGAACAAATCTTAAATCAAGAGGACTTTCGCCAAGCTGAAGACTCTCTTTTGAACTATATTAGTATGAGAAAGTGGGGAGATGCTGAGTTAGAAGTAAACGAAGAAAGGAGAGATCAAATAGCCGAAACTATCGTGAAAGAATTCGATGAACACGATGCTTACAATACTTCAACAGAAAGTTCATTGAAGTCATTTCTAAATTCATTGCTTTGACATTTCAAGTGCTTTTTGTCAATTCCCGGAATTTCGGGGCGTAGAGCTTTGACAAATATGTTTAGAACTGTCTAAAGATCTCTTTATAAACTCCTTCTTCTCGAACTGGGGATTCATAAGGTAATCAATTATGGAAAAACTACACCCTAAAGCTGAGGATCTCCTAGAGATAATCCAAGGTGAGAGCTTTGGCTTATCACAGAGAGAACTTTCGAGAAAATCGAACTATTCCCGTCCCACAGTACGTAAGTACACGGAGGAATTATTGCGAGACGGACGGATACGAAAAATTGAAAAGGGGAATATGGCTCTCTACGTGACGAGTCAAGGTGAGTAAGATGGATGAGAAAGTAAAGGAGATCCGCAGGATCATATCGGAGAACTCAGGGATCGTCGAAGCCTTGTCGCCAGCAGAGCAGAAAATCGTCGAGTCCATTATGGAGGAAGAAGGAGGTGATTACGATGGAGAAGCTTAAAAGGTCGGTCTCCAGCGACTTCGAAGAGGGGCTACACGGAAAAGATGAAGAGGACTGGCTGAACGTAAACATCTCGATGAAGCCCCCTCTCCTGAACTTGATAGATGAGGCCTTGGAAGAACAGCCCTTCAGTTCTCGATCACGGCTTATCAGGCGATGGATAAGGCAGAAAGCGAAAGCCGAGATGGCTGAAGACGGTGACGTTGAGATTGAGGCCGTACTTGACAGAGCCGAGGAAGAGGATTTCGATATCGAAGATTTTGATGACAACAGTGGGGATGACGATGAAGCTTAGCTGCAGATCCTGTCGTCAGAAGATGACAGAACTTGTGGAAAAAGTCTTCGTCTGTAAGGAATGCGGATGTAAAGTAGAGGTGGAAATTTAATGGAATCAGGAATTGAACATCAGAGTTCTTCTTTCTTGGACGACCGATTAGATGTGGCCGATAGTTGGGAGTTCGTGAAGAGCTGGCGCCCGAAGGCCTACGAATCTGTTGCGAACAATGAAGGATTTTCAGACATATGCAGGAAACATATAGAGGAAGATGGTTCGTTCCTCGAGATAAAGATTGACCGAAGTAGGAACGAGCCACCATCCAGAGATAACGCAGCCCAGAGATCAAGCAAGGATGACGAGGAACTGGCAACTAAAGAAGATCTACAGAGGATGAGAGAGCAAATTACAGCCATCATTGAAGACAAAATCGAGGAGGAGATGTCATCCCTACGACATACACTGAATAAGAGTACTGCAGACTCTTCTTTCTCAGAAGGGACAGTTCTCGATCAGTACTCTAAAGATGTAAAGAAGGAGTTCTTGACCAGAGTAAAGGAAGCCGGAAGCAACGGCCTCAAAAAGACAGAAATAATGGAAATTTTCAATGTTAAAGTCTCCAGAGCGAATGAATTACAGCATCAGCTTGCAGCCGATTTACCCTACATCGAGTACGAACAATCGGGTTCTGATCCGGGCCTCACTCGACACAAGAAGTCAGCCTACGTAGAGATACTCTCAAAATACACAGATTATTCAGCAGAAGAGTTAAAGAATCAGGAACTTAAGGTACTGGAGAAGAACTATGAAAAGTTAAAGAATAATATTCAACAGGGAGGGAAGACAAAGAACATAGCCTTCCTTTGAATCTTCCGGTCTCTTCCACCGTAAGAAAGTAAGAGCTGGGAGGGGGTCCCCCCTTGCCGCAATCTCACACTCTCCATCTGCAACAAAAATTTTGCTTTATAATATAATTATATAACATTGTTATACTATTTTTTCTAATATACAAGATTTATTATCTCTCTTTCTTCCACCGTAAGAGACCGGAAGAACATTCTTAGAATATTAAGCTCCATACTATGACATATATACAGCACCTCTCCGCTACAGTGGATGTAGATGCCCTTCCGAATTAGTATGGTGTGTTACTAGTGTTTCTCCACCATAAGCAATTCTCACTCTCTCATCAGAAACAGCGCCTTCTTGCATAGGTTCGATAGTCTTGAAAACTCTATGAAGCATATCCTATGATAGCTGAGACGCTTCCACTTCCGGGCAAATTAGAAGACTAAGAGTTGTAGATTAAATACCAGATACTACAGGAGAGACGTTGAAAGAACGGAAGAAAAGACAGAGAAATTAACTTTCCTCCCTTATACAGCTTAAAATCCATTTTATCGCTATTTCGCCATCTTTCCTCACGAACTCGCTAGGATCTCGTTCGTGGTTCACGGCGTTCCTGAAATCGCTGAAGTCTCCGAACCTGTTCTCTACCTCTGCCTTTGATGGGAAGTCCTCGTTGAACAGATCGTAGTTAGTGTTAATGATCTTGACGTAGTCCATTATGTTACAGTAGTCGAGCCTGTCTCTACCTGTTTCTATCTCCAAGTTTGGATTCTTCTTCCTATCATCTCTTACTCTCCCTTTCACTCGTCCTTTAACGTCTTGAGGAGTTTTATCCCAGTAGTCTTCACCGTAGCTTTCTCTCATCTTTCTGTGAAGGTAGTCTCTAACACGTGTTTCTGTTTCGCTGATTACTTCCTGTGGCTCGGTATCAAGGTCTGACTCAAGATCAGATATGCTACCTATCAGCCTGTTAATTTCGTTAAGGAATAGTTCTGCTCTTTTCTCCAAAAACTTGTTGTAGTCGTCCTCCCAGATACCTGAGTCTTCCCCATAAGGCATCATATGAGAAGACATTCTGTCTTCAAACTGTTCTTCAGATAGTCTTTCTTTCAGGCCCCCGAAGTATTCGCTCGGTTTAGTATCCCTGATCTTGTTCCTGTTGAGATCCTTCGGAATGAAGGTAATATCCATAATGCTCTTTCTCTTGGAGGAACTGAATCCTTCACCTTTCAGGAAGGAATTGGGGAATATATGATGATGGTCTATCTTGAAGTCGGAGAAGTAGTTTCCGTCAAGTGTAAGTGTTCCTCCTCCTTCAAAGTGTTTAGGATTTGTTTTGGCAAGGATACAGAGGAAGACGTTACGTAGACCTGAAGAAGATTTCTTGATGTTGGTGCTGATCAATTTCTCCTTGTTTACCTGTGGAGGGAAATCGATTTCTACGTCTTCTCCAGCTATTATTCTGTCGAATAGCTTTCTGTCATCCGTCATAGTAGTCTGGGTTGAGCTTGAGTAGCGTCCAGAAACTGCTGTCTGCCAGAACCAGCGGTCGATGTAAGTCTTGTGTCCAGCCTCTATGCTGTGATTCTCTGTTTCAAACATATAGTAGGATAGAACAGGTATCATTCCTTCGTAAGGTATGAATGACGCTTGTTTGACACCCAAGTTATTCTGTAGATAGTTAACTGCTCTAATTATAGCGTCTTTGGTGTCTTTCCAGTTTTCTTTCACTTTTTCAGTTTCAAGATTTCTTTGGGTGCTGGTTGAACAGTTGCCTTCTATATTAAGTGCTAATGCTTGTGTAACGGCGCCTCTGTCTATTTCACCGAAGCCCTTATCATCCAGTTTCTCCATCAGGTCTTCGTCTATTCTTTCACGTAAATCGAAGTCTTCATCCCAGACGTTAGCGTTTACAATATCAAATCTGCCAAGTCTCGTTCCTTTCTGGTTGATTCTTTCAAATATATCAATAACTTCATCCAAGTCTCCTGAATCTACACTTATAGTTGAGATAGGGTAGTCTTTGAGACGGTCTCTACATTCGAGTAGAGCTTCCTGTCTTTCTCCTTCAAGTTCGTTTATTATTTCTATTCTTTTCTTGTCGTTCCAGATTTCGGATACTTTGACGAGGTGACTGGCTTTTCCGTCTGCCACTTTGAACTCTTCCTTGTCGAGGTCGAACACAATTCTGCTGTAGTCTGTACCTCCAAAGTCCTTTCCTTTTAGTACGGCGTATAGAGATGTTAGTCTTTGTTGTCCGTCAAGTACGAAGTTGATTTCTGGTACGGCCATACTGTCTATGTCGGGCTGGTCTAAGTCTTCTATTCTTCTAAAGAATCCCCATTTGTCTTTTGGGGCTTTCCAGAGGAAGAAACTGCCGATAGGGAAGTGATGGTATACGCTGTCAAGAAGATCAACCACTTCTGTTCTATCCCATACGTATTCTCTTTGGAACTGTGGAATCCTGTAGATGCCTTTTTCCATATTTTGGACTATGTCAGAAAGATCTCCTCGTCCGGGCTTGAGATTGACCTTCTTACTCATAATATCTGTTGTATCAGCAACCGTTTAGTTTCTTTCTGAAGCTGTGGAACAAATTCTCTCTGATTTTTTGCTCTGAGGCCTAACTCTAATACGAGACCTCATCTGTGGAGAAGGGGCACAGTATGCCCATATGCGTGCGTGTAGGGGGAGGGCCTCCAAGATGACTCCATATGATGTCATAAATCACCCGGTTATGACGTCATATGAATTCATAAATAAAGGCCTAGACGGAGAATATTGCTGAATCAAGGCCTGTACAGGTCAAAAATCGGGGAGAGTTTGCAGAGAATATTGCTTGATATAGCGAATAAAAAGAGGTTTTTCTACGGCTAAGATATAACTCAGGAGGTCACTGCGCATTATTTTTGTCGAACTCAGCCTTTACTTGGCCGTAGTAGCTTACGAATGCTATTAAGTTAAGAATAGATGCAGATAGATATAGCAGTAAGAATGTGAAGAATCTATAGAGCCATATACTGCCATTAGCTACTGTAGCGAGCCCGACTAGGGTTGTAAAAATTGCGATATAGGCGTTCCATTCAAAAAGGAATATTAACTGGTCAAAAACCTGTGCTTTATCTTTTAAAAAAGATATAAAGCTTGAATTAGATAGTGAAACAATTATAGCTAGTCCTGTTAATACTATTGCAATAAGTGAAGAAGTAAAACCAATGCTAGCCTCCAAGAAGCCTAAAGAAGAAGGTATTACGGAGAAGAAATATAGAGTAGCAAATATTACAGCAGAAACTTTGAAATCGTTAGATGTGAGTAATCTAAGTCCGCCATACTTTTTCAGCCGCGACACAAAAGACCTATCCTTCATTATTTTCCTCCATTCTTGCACTGATAAAATCCTTCAAGCTGGAAACCTTGTGCTTAAAATCTTCTAAAACTGCAGGCCTCACAATCTCCTTCCTGATAGGTTTATCGCCGGAAGTTAACGTCTTCCTCTCCCCATCCATAATATAGTCGATAGAGAACTCTCCATATCCTTCTGAAACTAATGCAATGGCACTGCCCAAAAGACTTCCATCAGTAAACTTTAACGATTCTTCTTCATTCTCAGCTTCCAGCTTCGCACTCTCAGCGTTCATCCCACGAAGCGCATTATCTATTTTCTTCGACTCTTCCGTAAAATCAGGATTTGTGGGTTCTAATTGCTTGAATCTTGCCTCAGGGATACTAGAGGCCTCAGATAATATTTCTTTGAACTCTCCCTTCTGTTCAATAAAGTTAATCTCGAGAAGATCATCAGAATTATAGAAGTTATTGAAGCCTTCTACAAATACGGTTCTGAACTGCTTATGTCCTATGTATTTTTTCCGTTCGTACATAATCAGTTTCTCTGAAGGTATTATTGCGAAGTACGAGAAATTGGTGTCCTCGCTATCTTCATACACGAAATCCTTTTCCTCCTCATCCCAAGTTGGCTCTTCATATTCCCCCGTTAAAATTCTCCCTAACTTCCCATAAATTACTCCATCTTCTACTTCAACTCCACCTATTTTCCAGTCGCCATCCTCTGTATCAGTATGTATTTCTGGCTCCTCGCAAAAGGTTTTAAGCTGGTCTAATATAGAGTTATCGCTCGTGAAAGAATCTAGCGGTTTATGGAAATGAAACCTCCCAAAATAGATGTTTACAGTTTTATCTGTCAAATAAAGTCCCCTCTCAGAAAATATTTGTAATTCCTGCCATTTTAAACTAGCCCTATGTCCTACACAATAAAACTCTATGCTGCAGCGTCACCGTAGAACTGTTCTGCCTGTTTCACGATAGGTTCTACGAGCGGATCGTACTCCGAGGGTTTGAAACCTCTATTTCTGAGGACAGATTTTACCTGTGAACGCATCTCTGATTTCAAGCTTCTACGATTCGTCCAGTCAATATCAGCCTTATCCTTCAACTGCTTCTTCAGCTCCGTAGCAATCTCCTTCAATTCCTCATCACTGATCTCCTTGTCACCCTTTTCAGAGATTGCATCATAGAACGCTCGCTCCTCAGGCGTAAGATCATCTTCCTCCTCCTTTTCAGCCTCCTCACGCAGTTCATTAGCATACTCCTCCAACTGTGTAATTACTTCCTTAGTTGTCAGAAAGTTCTGATGATACTTACTGAGCGTCTCATCCAACTTCTCTTCAAACGACTCATACTTCGCCATATTCCTTCCCTTCCTCTCCTCAATCTCATTTTCAACTATACGTTTCAGCAACTTCATTCGAACATTCTCCGGCTGCTCCTCAGCCATCTCCTCCATAAAGTCTTGACTTAAAACAGCTCTACGATCATAATCCTGTTCAATACCTACAATATCAACCATTTCCTCAACATCAATCTCCTCAGACACCATCTTCTCCATCGCTGTATCAGCTTCTTCCCTGTCCTCTATAGTATAATCATCATCTCCGAGACTCTCCACCTTCTTGAGACTGTCCCGTACTGCCTCAAAGAACACCTTATCTTCTTGATACTTCAAGGCCTCTTCGTGAGGACTGATAAGCGTATAGGCCTTCTCAAAGGCCTTAACATCATCATAAAAGGCCTTTTCCTCTGTAACTTGTTCCAAGACTTCATTTTCCGCTTTCCTGATTAAGCGGGTGAGTTCTTTCCCCCTCTTGTCTTGCCAGCCTTCATAATCTGTTTTCTGGAAATAGGATGCTACTTGCTCGTGTGCTTTATCAAGCTCCACTACTGCTGTATCGATGTCTTGAAGTGTTCTCTCACGGACTTCGGACGTGAACTTGTCCATCGCTTGCCGCAGATTATCGCCGATGCCAATGTAATCGACTATCAGGCCTCCCGGCTTATCCTTATAGACTCTGTTAACTCGTCCAATAGTCTGCATCAAGTTGTGATTCTTCATCGGACGGTCGATATACATAGTGTGTAGATGTGGCACGTTGAATCCTGTTGTCCATTTCTCACACACAATCGCTATCTTCAACGGGTCTTCAGGATCTTTAAACCGTTTCTTCAAGGTTCGTTCGCTTTCAGGATCGTCCATAAACTGTTCCGGATTAGTGATTACTACAGCTGTCTCTGGCGCACCTTCTATCTCATCAATATGCTGCTTGTATTTGTAGGCAGCCTTTCTGCTGATAGCTACAACCATTCCCTTTCCCTCTAAGTCCCTGTTGTTGAAATGTTCTACTATATCTTCAGAGATCTTCTGGAAACGTTCATCATTATTCTCTATTATTTTTCGTAGTCTGCTCCACTTACCCGCCATCTTGTTCTGCAAGTCATCAGACTTACTTTCCATCAAATCATCAAACTGCTGCTTTATTTCTTCATCATTAATCTGAAGCTTAGCCATCCTCGACTCATAGTATATTGGAACCGTTGAACCGTCTGCTACAGATTGCGGGATTGTGTATTCGCTGATTACATCTCCGAATGCTGTGTATGTAGAGCGGTCTTCTTTTTCTATTGGTGTTGCCGTGAATCCAAGGAATGAAGCGTTTGGAAGTGCGTATTTCCGCATCTGTTCTGCTAGTGCTTTGTACTGTGTGCGGTGTGCCTCGTCTGCTATTACGATTACGTTTTCTCTGTCGTTTAGTTCTGGCATATGGTTCTCGTCTTCGTCTGTGTTGAACTTGTGGACGAGTGTGAAGATGAGGCCTCCTGCTCCAGTCTGCAATAGATCTCGGAGTTCGTCCTTGCTGTCCGCCTGACTGGTTCTGAAACCTGCTGTATCAAATGTTTCCTTTATCTGATTGTCAAGTGCTGTTCTGTCCGTTACAACTACGATGGTCGGGTTTTCGAGTTCTTCAAGTCTACGTGCCTTATTTGCGTAGAACACCATCGAAAAGGATTTCCCTGATCCTTGTGTGTGCCAGACTGTTCCAATTCTTCTGTCTTCTTTCGGTATAGTGTCTCTGGTGGATTGTATGGCTCGTTCTACGGAGTAGTATTGGTGGTATGCTGCGAGTATTTTCTTCATCTCGCCATCTTCTTCTGTGAATAGTATGTAGTTCTTGATCAGGTCTGTCATTCTTTCCTTGTCGAATGCACCTCTGACTAGGACTTCTGCAGCACTCATTTCTGGATGTGTGTCTCCTTCGTCTTCGATGTAGTTCCAGTTGGAGAACCATTCCCACGGTGTGTCGAGTGTGCCGATTCTTGCTCCATCCATATCTGCGACGGCTACGAACTCGGTGTAGTGGAATAGTTTTGGTATGTCTCTCTGATACTTATTCATTACCTGCTTGTAGGCTGTTTTCAGATCTGCTGAATGGTTGGTTGGATCTTTGAGTTCTAGTATTCCTATTGGTAGTCCGTTGAGGAATAGAAGTATGTCTGGTCTTCTGGCTGTGTTTTCTCCTTGTTTTATTCGGAACTGGTTGACTGCGAGGAAGTCGTTGTCGTTTGCTTCTTCGGCTATTACTTGGACTCTGTCTCCTACTTTTTCTCCGTTTTGCTCGTACTCTACTTTGACTCCATTCACGAGTTTTTCGTGGAAGTCCTTGTTGTTCTTCATTACTTTTGGCGAGTTTGAGCCGAGAAGGGAGCTTACAGCGTCGTTTATCGCCTGTTCTGGAACATCGTTGAACTCTTTCAGTTTTCTTTTGAGGCGTTTCCGTAGAACTACCTGTGAGTAGGAGTCTCTTTCAGGATTTTCTCCATCGGGGCTGATTTCCTGCCCGTGCTTGTACTTATATCCCATCTCCTGAAGATACTCCAGAATTGGGTCTTCTGAAAGCCCGAACTCATTCATCGCCATCAACATTCACCCTGATTTCACCAGACATCAATTTCGGAAGCAAAGTATCTCTGAGCTCTTTTAATCTCTTATTCTCTGCTTTGATATTTTTTATTTGTTCTAAGAGAGGATTTAAAATCCTATTAAACTCCTTTCTTTGATTTTCAGATAAGACTTCAATTTCTATGTTTCCAAATTTCGATTTAGATAATATCGGTTGTGCCGAACCTCCTGCGTATTGTTGGAAGGTATTACGCAGAGATTTCATCTTAAAGTAAGTATAGCCACATCCATAGCTTCCAGAGGGAATTATGGTATTTATCTGCTGGTTCGTAACACACTCTTGAGAAGTAATTCCTGTCTTGCCTAAATCAGTTCCTATACAAGAAACCATCACCGCATCCTTAGGAACTTTCTTTGATTCTACTTCTTTTCTGCCCTCGGGAGTTAATCCTTTCTCTGTTTCATACACTACTATTTTGTTATCAAAATCTGAAACAGTAATAAACGGAAATTCTCCTCCATAGAATTCATTCTCCTTTGTTGAAGGAGTATTGCCCGTAACTATCTCCCCCATCTCAGATATTTCTATTTTTTCTGTTTCCCTTTCTTCCTCCATCTTTTGCATCAAAGTAGTTCCAAAGTCCGAAACTACATCTTCAATTTGGTTATTCAATTCGAGTTTGGCATCGAGTGAGTCAAGTATGTCCACAATCTTTCTTTGTTCGGGAAGAGAAGGCAGTTTAATCTTCTTTTTGTCAAAAATATCTAAAGGAACTCTTTGCCGTCCAGAAGTTCCAGTCATTCGCTTAATTGCAAACTGCCGTATTTCTGGTCTACGGGCTGTATAATATACGAACTTAGGAATTGTTTTCTCTGTATCTGAGAGGACTATAAATTCTGTAGAGCCTATAGCAGCTTCATCTTCGTCCAGAATATCCACGAATGCAGTCTTGCCGTTCTCAAGGCACGGCGTGATTCTTGCCATTAAGGTCTGTCCATTTCTGAAACGTGGTCTTGAGTAGGAGTATTCCTTTCTCTCCCAGTTTTGTATCTTTCTCTTATTTCGTGCCACGTCAGACATCCCTACCGACTTATATTCCTCTCCTTTCTCCACTGAAGGGTAATCATTTATGTCAATAACATCTGAAAATATTGCTTCTTCCCACTCCGATGCTTGTCCCTCCGTTTCCTCGTTAAAACCTTCAAGTGCTTTTTGTTCAGAACTCAAAAGCCAATCTCCTCCAGATTCTGTTCGATTTTTTCTTGAAGTTCGTTGGATTTCTGGAAGTTTTCCCGGAGGTCTGCAGAGAGTCGTTCCATTTTCTGCTCGAATGGTTCATCGTCCCCGTCCTTTTCTTTGACTCCTACGTATCGTCCGGGTGTGACGATGTAGCGGTTGTCAGCTATGTCATCAGTTTCTGCTACTTTGCAGAATCCTTTCTCGTCTTCGTATTCGCCTGCTTCGTCTTGTCCTCTGTAGGCTCTAACTGTTTCTGCTATCTTGTTGATGTGTTCGTCTTTGAGGACGTTCTGTGTCCTGTCTACGCTTTCGTACATTTCTCTGGCATCGATGAACAAGGTTTCGTTTTCTCTATCCCTGTACTGGTCTGTGTCTTTTCCTCTGCTGAGAACGAAGATACAGGCAGGAATTGAAGTTGTAAAGAATAATTCTTTTGGTAGGGCGATTACTGCGTCGAATAGGTCGTCTTCGATTATTTCTTCCCTGATTTCTCCTTCCTGTCCCTGTACGGACATCGCTCCGTTTGCCATTACTGTTGCAGCCATCCCATCATCTTCGTCCAAATGGTTAATCATATGCTGCATAAAAGCATAGTTGGCATTGTTGCTTGGAGGCATTCCGTATTTGAACCGTGGATCATCATCAGGAATTGTGCTTTTACCCCAGTCTTCCATATTGAAAGGCGGATTCGTTATGATTCGATCTGCTTTCAGACCTTGATGTTGGTCATCTCTGATGCTATCACCGAGTTTGATTTCTCCGTCCATTCCTCGAAGCAGCAGGTTCATCTGGCAGATTTTCCACGTATCTTCCTTAATCTCCTGTCCGTAGATCGAGATGTTGCTGTCATCTTTTCCGTGTTCGTGCAGGAAGTTCTGGCTCTGGATAAACATTCCTCCTGAACCACAGAAAGGATCAAATAGTCTTCCTTCATATGGTTCGAGGATTTCGACCATCGTTTCTACTACGCTTTTTGGAGTGTAGAACTCTCCCCCTTTGCTGCCTTCTTCTTTGGCGAACTTCTTGATGAAGTACTCATAGACTCTACCGAGTAGATCGTGATCCTCCTTGGCTTCTCCATTTTCATCTTTTCCATTTGAGAAGTCAAGATCTGCGAAAAGGTTGAGTAGTCCTTCTACGGAGTCTGTTGGTATTCGTGAGCGTTCGTATTTGGTTGGAAGCATTCCCTGTAGTTCAGGGTTTTCTTCCATTATGCCTCGCATCGCATCGTCGATTTTCTTTCCGATGTCTGGCTGTGTGGCGTTTTTGACGAGGTAGTCCCAGCGGCTTTGTTCCGGGACGAAGAATACGTTTTCTTTGTAGTATTCATCTTTGTCGTTTAGTATGTATTTTCTTTCTTCTTCGTCTTCTGTGTAGTAGTCCGAGTCTTCGTCTTTCATCAGTTCTTTGAGTTCTTGCTGTCTTTCTTCGAACGCATCGGACATATACTTCTGGAATAGAAGTCCTAAGACAATATCCCGGTATTCTGTGGAAGGTACTGGTCCTCTGAGTTTGGTTGCTGATTCCCAGAGCTTGTCTTCGAGTTCATTATCTCCGTTATCTAAAGCCATATAATGTAATTAATTAAAGACAGACTTAACAAATTTCGTGGAATTATTCGAAAGAGAACATTAGCGACTTTAAATTGAGGCTCAACTACTTCAACTATGACTGCTTCCAGAAATCAAATTATCTCGGATGCAAGAGTGTTGACAGCTGATTATTTGCCGAATAAACTTGTACATAGAGATGGGGAGAGGCAGGAGATTGCAAGGAATTTGAGGCCTCTGATGGATGATGATATTCCTACGGATATGCTTCTTCACGGGCCTCCGGGCACAGGAAAGACAGCAATGGCGAAATACGTAGTAGAGGAATTACAGAAAGAGGTATTCGTCAATACCAGTTATGTCAACTGCTTCAGCCACAAATCAAGATTTGAGATCTTCTACGAATTACTAGATGAGAAACTGAAAGTTCCCAGAGACAGCACCTCCACAGAGAAAGTAATTGAAAAATTTGAAGAAAAGGTAAGGAAGAGGCCTACAATCATAATTATTGACGAAGTTGATCAGATAACGGAAGATGAAGTATTATACGAACTAAGTCGTTTCCAGAAGGCAGGCATCATCTTCATCGCCAATGATGCCAACACCTTCTCACATTTTGAGGATAGAGTAAGGTCCCGTATCAGTGGAGTAAATAGGATCCGGTTCAAGAGATACAGCAAACAACAGCTCACTGATATACTGAAGCTTCGAAGGAAGCACGGCCTGAGAGAAGACTCAGTAAAAACATCACAACTGAAGAAGATAGCTTCCAAAGCTGGTGGCGATGCAAGAGTCGCCGTAAACACGTTGCGCTTGGCGGCAAGAAAAGCTGAAAGCAAAGGCCTAGAAACAATAACAGATGAAATCATCAAAGATGCTGTTAATGATGCTTACGACGAGGAAGAGCTGGAGTCGCTGGAGCGCTTGAACAGCCATCAAAAGAAGGCCTACAAGCTCCTACAGGAAAACGGCCCTATGCAGATCGGAGAACTTTACGACAAATACGAAGACGACGTTAATGACAGTAAATCACGGAGACAACTACTCCGATACCTGAAGAAGATGGTGAGTTACAACATCCTTGAGACAGAAGGATCAAAAAGCTCCACAACATACAGTATAGCAGAATAGGCCTGAACTCCAATGAGTCGAGAAGATGCTAAAAACTATCTCCTCTGGATTATTCTCATCGCTTTCATATTCGCTGTACCGTTCTTATCAACTACTGTTCCTACACCTGCTACCTGAGTTACAGAACTCTTTCTACGACACTTACGACACCCGAGAAACGGCTTAAATAGGGTCTCTGCACCAACATATACATACAGAAAGAGAAAGTCGTGAAGACTGGCCCTCACGACAAGTACGCCTCTGGGGAGGGGATCCTACCAATTTCTTTTTTAGAACAACAAAAGACACAGACCGTTGAAAGAGAATCCGCTGAGAAAGAAGTAATCCTGAAGACAAAACCAGATATAGTCACTGGCATCAATCACGTGAAGAAGGCAAGGGAGTTGCCTATATTTCAGGCCTTTCTAAGCTCAGAACTCCAAGGAAGCAACGCAAAAGCTGTATGGATAGATACCGGCAACGAGGCCTCCACTTACTCTCTCAGCGCACTAGGGAATCCACAGCTTTTGGAGCAGGTGGAGATAGGTAGAGCGTTCACAGTTTTCCAACACCATAACTTGATTCATCAACTTGACGAGTTCATTGGCGAAAATACAGATATCTTGGTGTTGCCGAATTTCGACGAATTGTACTTGGATGGACAGGTGAAGGAGTGGGAGGCTGAGGAGCTCTTCAAGGAAAGCTGGAAGAAAATCAGGGAGATACAAGAGGAGAAAGAGTTGAAAGTGCTGATCTCTTCCTCAGGGAACTCTAAGATGTCCCATATACTTGAAGCAGATTCCGATAACAAGATCGAAGTTGATTCAACGAGTAGTGGCCTCAAATACAGCTCTGAAAACTATCAGCAGATGATGTATAAGGAACAAGGTTCTCTACAGACTACTTTGCCTTACTGGTCCAGAAAAAACCGTGAAGATGTCAAAGTAACCGCCAGAACGGTGTAGAGAGTTATGGGGCGTACGAATTCTACTTACAGGAATCATCTGGATAACTTTATAGATGGATTCAAGCCTTTCAGACAGGCCTTGAGAAAGGAAAACAAGCAGCATCTGGATTCTTTATGGGAGAAAGCGCATCAGTTTGCTCAAGCAGGCGCCTACTTGAACTCTAGTCAGCCAAGTCTTCCGGCCTTTATCTCGATGATGCTTGGTGTGCAGAAGGAGGCCTCTGAGAACAGAAAGCAGATCGAAGAACTGAAGGAGAGAGTGGAGGAGTTGGAGAGTTAATGGTTTTCAAGATCGATTTCATAGATGGCGAGACTGTATCTTGGACGAAGACTAAATCAGGTGTCGAAGCAACACGCCACAGAGAGTACCGGCCCCGGTTCTACTTGGAAGGAAGTAAGTCAAAGCTTCAGAAAGCACGTCCGTGGCTGTCACAGAAAGACGGAGTGGTAGCTACCTCTTTCGAGCACTGGAAGCCTACACTATCGAAGCCAGAAAAAGAAGTACTCCGCATAGATGTGGAAGATAATGAAAAATTGAAATCAACGGCATATAGATTAAAGAGGAACTTCGGTCGCTCCACATTCAAATTCTACAACGTAGGATTTTCACCGCAGTTCCGCTTCTGCCTTCAAAAAGAGATTTGTCCGGTACCTGAAAACGATTTGAACAGAGTTGAACTCAGTCTACATCGGAGACATATCGCAGATCAAGATATATCGCAACTGAAACTGAACGGAGAACAAGTTCAAGGAAGCGAAAAAGAGGTGCTTAGTACGCTTCAAAGTTACTGGGAGCGCAGGAATCCTGATATAATCTTAGTGAATCGTAGTCAAGTGCTGGAGCTTCTCAAGGATAAAATGTCTGAGTACAAGGTCTCTTTTCCGCTTGGACGGATCGACAAGTTTCAGCAACTTGCAGGAGAGAACACAGTCAGCAGCTACGGCAGAACAGTACACAGTTCCGCAAGATACAATGTCCCCGGGAGAATAGTAATCGATAAATCAAACAGCTTCCTGCTAGGAGAAGCAACGATTGAAGGCCTCTGGGATCTTGTCAAGAGAAGCTACAGGCCTATGCAGGAACTAGCGTGGGGGAGCATCGGACGACTATTAACTAGTATCGAAGTCCGGAGAGCCTATCTTGAAGAAGATACTTTGACGCCTTGGAAGAACTGGAGTGGTGAAAAACCGAAGAAGGCTTCTACACTGCACAAGGCTGATAGAGGAGGATTCATTTTCAATCCAGAGCCCCGGATACATCGAGATGTTTACGAGGCAGACTTCGCAAGCTTGTTCCCCAACATAATGGTGGAGAAGAATATCAGTCCTGAAACGGTATGCTGCGACTGCTGTGACAATAATAGAACTCCAGAACTAGATTACAGTATCTGCGAGAAACAAAAGGGTTTCATATCGAAAGTATTGAGGCCTTTAGTAGAAGATCGTCAAGAGATGAAGGAAAAAGTAGATGACATAGAAGATGAAGAGGAACACCGATACATTCAGGGGAGTATAGATGCCATCAAATGGATACTCGTCTCTTGCTTCGGCTATATGGGTCACAGCCACGCCTCTTACGGTGCTATCAAATGCCATCAGGCTATTCAGGCCTTTGACAGAGACATAATGGTGAGAACAAAAGAAATGTTCGAAGAATCCGGATACGGCGTCTCTCACGGCATAATCGATAGTATCTGGGTGCAGGAAGAAGAAAACTCCCGAGATTTCGAGGACGTATGCGAACAGATTTCAGAGGAAATCGGTATCAAGCTGGAGCCAGAGTACAAGTTTGAATGGTGCGCTTTCGTGCCTCGTAGTGGTTCAGAGGCCGATATCGCCACACTCAACAGATACTTCGGGAAGAAAGAGAACGGCGAGTTCAAGACAGCAGGCATAGAAACAGAACAGAGATCTACCTGTGAGTTCATCAAAGATGCACAGATGGAGATGATAAAGGCCTTAGATCAAACAATGTCGGCAGAAAGCGTAATACGTGTAGTCAAAAATCATATCGATATACTTGGAAGCAAGGAAGTAAATCCCGAGGCCTTAGTAAAAGAAAAGAGAGTCTCCAAGCCACTAGAGGCCTATAAAGTAGAGAATCGCTCGGTATCAGCATTGAAAAGAGCGGAGCATCACGGTATTGAAATGAAGCCGGGCCAGTCTATCAACTTCATAGTGAAAGATGATGACGCAGATCCTATCGACAGAACACGACTGGACTTTGAAGCACAACAAGGAGATTACGATGCATTATTCTATACTACAGAACTGATACGAGCAGCGGAATCAATTCTATCGCCGCTTGGATTAGACAGAGAAGACATAAAGAGAAGGATACACGGCGGAAATTCTAAACTGAGAACTTATATTTGAAAAAATGAGGCGTATAGCTGTATGTAAATTTGCATATTTACGCCAG
Organism: Candidatus Nanosalina sp. VS9-1; assembly: GCF_047555085.1. Taxonomy (GTDB): domain Archaea; phylum Nanohalarchaeota; class Nanosalinia; order Nanosalinales; family Nanosalinaceae; genus Nanosalina. The sequence continues at coordinate 689,383 of NZ_CP180230.1, forward strand.
TACCTAAGAGACGTGCTGAAACGCTTGAAAAACAATCTCCTATTTTTAATATATGGAAATCTAGGGGAATCTCGTAAAAGCTTGTAGTAAAATATTCCTATGTATGATCGAAAGTATTCTTTCCTCTCTTTCGGGTTCAGTAAGTAATGTGCTTTTGATGATTTTCACAGGATTTCTGGCATTATTCTCACTCCTTCAATTTTGTTCGCTGAGGAAACAAGAGGAAATATTAGAGAAAGAATACAAACCCGATCCAGAATTATATTTGGAAGAAAAAGACCGGCCTGTTCTTTGTATCCATAATAATGGTGGAAGTTCAGCAGTCCGGGTAGAAGTGGAATCTTACAACAACTCTGATGCCGATACCTACGAAATGGATGGAAGAACAGCTGAAATACCTGTAATAGAACCTATGGAGACAGTGAAAGTAGAAATAATGCGTTTAAGCAAAGAAGACTCTCTCCTTAAAACACATCCTACGATTCACAAATATGTTGAGAAGGTAGGAGATGGAGACCTAGATCATTCGGATCTTAATATTACGATAGAAGTTGGCTATAAAGATTCTAGAGGAGAGCATCATATTGAAAGAAGAGAGTTCAATCTAATAGAAGATATTTCCACAGAAAATGGAATAATCAGAGAAAAAGACCCTTATAGAGAAATAAGCTATCAATTGAGTGAGTTAGATGATGCTGTCAGGGGTGTAGGGAATGCCTTGGCGGAATTCAAAAGGTACGTACAGCGAAGAGATTCAGAAAGTTCTGAAAATTAGATATTTGGTAGATTTTAGCTCAACATATTTGGCTCTAAGCCGGAAGGCCTCTGGGAGCTTCCTGTTTTTCATACCTTAGAGAGAATTCCAGTACTCCGATAGATATAGTCCCTCCCTGTCAATATAGGAAGATTATCCTCTATCAGATATTTTTATGTCATTAGAATACTGCCCGAACTGTGGAGAAGATCTCACCCAGTACAGAAGTGAGGACGAGGAAGAAACCTCGATCTCGGATCTCGATATGTCAAAGGAAGAAGTTAGAGCATTCCTCCATCTCGCCATAATGAAGCGTGAAAGAGCCGAGGAGCTGAACGAGAGAGTTGATAACGATAAGATACTCGAATGGAAAGACGCTATAGAGGAGAAAATAGAGAAAAAATAAGGGAGTCGCCCGTCATATACTTCCCTTTAACTCCTCGATCACGCCTTTTTCTTCTATATAATCACTTATTGCTTCCTCCAGCTTCTGTTTCTCTTCATATGCATCTCCTCCAGATTCGGATCTGTTGTGGCACTTTAACTCTTCGTCAGCTTCCTCTCCACAGTCTGGACAGTATTTCTGTAGGTCCGAAACCAGTTTTCCGCAACTACATTCCCACGGCTTCAAGCTGTTGTCATTGAACTTTCTCTCACTTTCAGTCAACTCTTCTCCGTAGTCTTCTCTTACACCTGCAAGAACACTCTCCTGCATTAATTCGATGTAGTGCTTAGGAGCATCTGAAGTCTTACTCCACCCAAAAAATGCTCGAAGAAAGTTCTCGTTTTTATCCTGTGCCGCCCAGTATAGGGCTCGAGCATCTCTCCAGAACCAGTGTGGCTTCTTCGTAAGTTGGTCAGGAACTATATCTTCTCGTTTGGCCTGTTTCAAAATTCTCTGTAATACCTGTCTCATATCGTTTCCTGTCATAGGCTTCCTTCTTTTATCCGCCTCGGCCGCTTTACCTTTCCAAGAGCAACCATCTCCCTGACAATGATACGTTCTCCGGTGGTATGCAGTATTCCTGTCAGCGTCTAAATCTTTGGTACCGCATTTCGGACATCGATTCTCCTGATTATTCTGCTGGAAAACAGGTTCTGAAAGATCTGGATTTTCCCTATTTTGCAGCTGCTTCATAACGGGCATTGAGGCCCGTACAGGGATTTCTCTTTCACCGCTTTTACCTCGAAGTGTTACATACATCTCGCTGCCATCGAATCTGATGTCCTTCCACTTAATCGGCTCTGGATGCTGGTGGTGGTCGGCTGTTTTACCCATTTCTCCTATCCTTGCTCCTGTTGCCCATCCGAAAAGTATCAGACAACGGTCACGAATGTTATTTGCCTGCTCTGCCACCAACTTGACGTGTTCTGGAGTAGGCCGAGTATGGATGTCAATAGTAGTAGAAAGATCTACATTTACATCGAGGTCATCGACTAGTTCAGGGCCATCAAGCTCTTTGTTAAATCCTTTGCCCTGCTTCTTGATGAATTTGTTGTAGAAAACTCTTACAGCTTTCCAGAAATCATTCTTACTGTGGTCACTGTAACACTCTCCGTTCATCTTCCTTAATCCATCAGTGTTCAATGCGTTGACGATCCCCTCAATATCTTTCTTTTCAGCTTGATCGAGAGGAAAGTCAATCAGTTCGGCGAGTCTGTTGAACCGGCTTGCATAATCTTTCAATGCAGTTTGTCCGGTCCCTTTGCTCCCCATCTTGCGGAAGAACTCGTTAAGGACTTGTTTGTTGTGATTGCTGATTTTAGAATTTTCAGAAAGTTTACGGTGGTTCTGTTCTACAGAGTCGAATGTCATATTGTCCGGTTCTTGGGTCGCCATATGTTAGATTTCGAAAGGTTCCTCTTTTAAAGAGGATTAACGAAATCCCAAGACCGGGTAGCTATGGCAGGACCCGGATTTGAACCGGGGTCTGGCCGTCCCAAACGGCCAATGATAGTCCACTACACCATCCCGCCACGTGTTACGCTACGTGAACGCAAGCAGCCATTCAAAAAGTAATGGCTCTGAAAAGTTGACTGTATAATCTGTGTCGTGCTGAAGTCTTTTAAACCATATCTTGTGTGAGGCCTTCTGGATGCGTGGATTTGTTAGATAGTTTTAAACCGGAGGCCTGAAAATTTTAGTTGTAGAGATGGATAAGGATACTGTTGTTGCTGGTGGAGGTGCTGCAGGATTGAACGCGGCGCTGGAACTGGCGAGGAGAGGCCTTGAACCGGTTCTTATTTCACGTAACAGTCGTCATACTTACAGAAACGCTTTACACCATATGATCTCCGGCGGGGATCTGGAAAGTCTTTCTATAGATCTCAAGGAGTTCCTTGACGGCACGCCTGTCGAGTTCGTGGAAGAGGAGATCGAAGGATTCGACCCGGAGAAAAAAGAAGTGGAGACAGCTGAACAGAGTTTCAGCTACGAGAATCTTGTCGTGGCACTTGGAAACCAGGCCTCATCCGATATTCCAGGCCTTGACTACACTGAAGATTTTTACACAGGTGAAAACGCACGGCAAGCAGTTGAATCACTTGAAGATGCTGAGAAAGTAGCTGTAGTGGGTGCAGGAAGGAAAGGCGTACAGGTAGCCGGGGAACTGCACAAAAACGGATACGATGTAACTCTTGTAGACAGTTCCACAAGGCCTCTTCCCAGAGAGTCAAGTGAGGCCTCTAAAAAATTACTTGAAGTATTCAACGAAGAAGATTTGAGTTTCAGAGGAGGCTCCACAGTCAGAGAACTTACAGGCTACGGTATAGAGTTCGAGGACGGCAGCGAACTGGAAGTAGATGAAGTAATCTGGTGCGGAGGCCTTTCATGCAACGAAGTAGTTCAGAGAGACTTCAACTGCGGCGATGAAGGCCTTGAAGTTAACAGAGGTCTCTCCGCTACAGGTTTTGACGGCGTTTTCGCTGCCGGAGGATGCTCAAATCTTGAGGACAGATCCTTTGGATCAGCTGTTAAACAGGGCAGACACGCCGCTAAAAATATTGCGGAAAGTTCGAAGCTTCTGGAGGAGTATGAGCCCGGTGAACTGAAGCTTTTCAGTATGGGAAAGTACGGAGTCTACATAAGGAACGAAAGATGTCATATAAGCCGTGCTACAGGATTACTGACGCGTTACCAGCACAGGAAATACCTTCTGGATCTCAGAAGGCAGGGATTCTTCCTGTAAGTTTCAGTGAAGTGTTCCTTCACGTTTGTCGACATCGTAGGCGAAAAGAGCGTAGCCTATGTCCACAGGCCTGTATCCTGTCTCATCAGCTATTTCTCTGATAGGATTCATCATCGTGACGTAATCAGAGGCCGTGAAACTTTCCTTGCGGCCTTCCAGATAATCCAGTCTTTCAAGAGAGGCCCATACACGCGTATCAACTACTGCATGATTTTCTGGATCGAAGGCTGCTACTACACACGACGCTGTCGGCGCCTTGAATCCTTTCAGGGCCTCTATCAAGGCTATCTTCGAGAAATCATCTTCGACTTTCAGAACGTTCCCAGTCACCGTCCTGCATCGTTCCTCAGGATTTTTCCGGACGTGATACGCGCTTCTGGTGCTGGATTCATACGCTATCTCGTAAAGCTGTTCTCTAGTAAGAAATCCCTGATCCCTGTAACTCTGCCCGAACACCTCAAGTCTCTCCGGCAGAAGGCCCTGCGTCTCAGAGTAAAAATCAAGATACTTCTCCACAGTTTCCCTGTCCATACAAGGCCTCTAGAATAACAACTTGAAAAAATTTCAGGCCTACAGAGTTCTTTCACTGGAGACATGAAGGCCTCTCTTTCCGACGCTGTAGAGATACTGGACTTCCTGCGGTGTCAGAGCGTGGTCGTAGATTCTGACATGCTGTATTTTTCCACTGAAGAAGTTGTTATTTGATCCATAGTCATCGTATCTCCCTATTAGAACATCATTTATACTTCCCGTCAGCTTACCATGAGAAACAGTGTCCAGTAGCTCGCCGTTTACATAGAGATAGGCAGTAGCACCATCATATACTCCTGTAACGTGTTGCCAGTTGCCTTCGCTGTAACTTGAAGGCGATCTAGCGGATTTCCATTCACTCCCATTATAAATCGCAAATTCCCATCTATCTCCGTTATACGCCCTCAATACTGCATCGTAATATGTTGGATCTGGCAGTCTTCTCTGAACAAGTGCCGCCCAAGCCTGCTGTGTCTCCTGAGGTAGCGTCCAGGCAGAGAAGGAAACTGAGTTTTCAGCTGAAATAGATTCCGACTGAGGTACAGAAACGTAATCATTGTTGCCATCGAAACTATAACAGTTACTGCCAAGTATCCCTGTTCCCCCAAGAACCGTAGAGTCTCCGCCATCACCAACTGAGCCATTATTTCCATTTCTGACGTCGTATGCAGTTGATCCTGAAGTCTCATCTAGAGGCCAGTATGCTTTCAGTACCATTTAGTGGTTCACCAGGTGTTTTCTCATGTCGCGGCCTCTCGTACCGTAATGGTATATCTGGAAAATTTCTCTTCTACTCAGCGTTCTGTCGAATACACGTACGTCGTCCACCTTACCGGTCCCGTAAGCATCATAAGAATTATCAGAGTCATCGTAACGTGCACCTATACTGTCTCTGACTCCATTATTACTGGAAAGACTGTTTGTCCACGAACCTGCGTACAATGAGTTTTTGAACACTTTATGAGTTCCAGAATCGTTAACTACAGTAACATGGTGCCAGTTACCATCGTTAGCACCTATATTAACTCCTGGCTGTCCTCCATCAAATGATCCTGCCGTTTTACCGTTGATCAAGAGATCGTCGTGATCAAAAGTATGGCCTGATGCATACATCACGTTCTCAAAGTTATTTGTTGGCGAAACATCAGTGCTCAGCCACAGAGCAACAGTATAATCCTGCCCTGCACCAGTAAGATTACTTAGCCCTATCGAAGAACTACCATTAAATTTTGCTGCCTGCCCTCTTATTGCATCATTTGTGAAAGTTACACTATTTGTCGTTCCATCGTTGGCGCCCCATGAATCCGTTGCATCGCCGTCTAACTTGTAGTATGATACTCCATTATTTGGAGGCCTCGCGTAGTCTCCCGATCCCCATTTGTACAAAGTCTGGATTTCAGAATTTGAGAGCGCTCTATTGTAGGTGCTACATTGCGCTATAACTCCATCTAGATGAGATATGCTACCGCTACTGTACAAGAGTCTGCCGATTTGGGCATTTGATACATTTGGGAAAGGCCTAGAGTGAAGCTGTGTATTCTCGAGTTCTCCGTTCACGTAAATACGAAGTTCATTTGCTGTAGCCACTCCGACTATATGGTGCCATTCTCCGATTACTTCTGTATTGCTTTTTGATGTAACAGGAGTGTTCTGCTGTCCTCTAAGATAAAGAATAGCTGTAGCAGGATCTCCTCCTATATCTAATGCAAGTATATTATCTCCATTTGAACTCGTCGATTCTGAGTATATACGGCCTGTGCCATCAGCTTTTACCCATGCAGAAATAGTTACAGGGAAAGACGAATTCTCCGCACCGGACACATCCACGTAATCATCACTTCCATCAAAAGACATCGCTTGGAGGCCTCCTTTTCCTGCGACGCCTGTCGTCACACCGCCGTTCAAGCTTCCATGATTTTCGTTGCCACTGTAGTCTGTCGCATTATCATCGTTCAACGGCCAGTATCCTATCAAGCCAGAAGAAAGCGGAGGCCTGTCTCGCGAGTATCCTTGACGTAGATCGCCGTTCCGGCCTGTAGTTCCACTCGAATCCTGATTATTTTTCCAGTCGCTTTCCGAATCCCATCTTATTGCCATGAAAAATTTCGAGGCCTCTGGAACTGTTTATATTTACGTGGATATTAAATTTTTCACTTTTTATCGGATACTTTTCTGCTGTACAGTTATTACGGCCTGATCTGATATTTCGTGGCCGTTCCTGTAGATGTATCGTCCTGAATCACTGAAGCTGTAACTGTAATTCTGTATATTTTCACAAGAGGAGAATCCTTCTGCAGGACACTGTGTGTCGTACTCTGTAGTTATGAAAAGTTCTCTGCTGGAACGATCTATCCATCTGACAGAGTCGCCTTCACGGATAACAATATTTTCAGGAACAAATCCTGAATCAGTGTATTTTACAGTAAAAACGTCTGATTCAGAGGCCTCCTGTGCCGCATTCAGGCCTTTTTCTGCGTCCTGTGATACGTCGCTGGTGCATGCGGATAATGCCAGTGTAACTGCGATGAGTACGGTCAGCCAGTATTTCATTCTCTGGACAAGTTTTTGTTCAGGCCGGAATTAAATGAACAGGGTAAAAAATTAGAGAAAAATAAGGAGAGAAAAAATTTCTAGACTATAGCTTCTTCTTTTTTGGAGGCCTCGCAGAGGTTTTCTTCTCCCCAGTTGATCATCTCCTGTATAGCAGATTCCAGTTTTCTTCCTCTTTCCGTCAGCTGGTATTTTACTCTGAAAGGTTTCTCGCTTACTACTTCCCTGTTGACGATCCTTTTCTCCTCAAGATCTTCCAGGCTTTCCGACAGGACTTTTGATGAGATTCCTCCGACTTCGTCTTTGAGCTGGTTGAATCCCATTCCTCCCTGTGATAGAAGCCTGTGGATTATCACCGGATGCCATTTCTTGGAGACTATGCTTGCCGTCGCTGTCAGCGGACACCATTCCTCTCCCGAGCACCAGGTCGGCATCTTGCCTTCTTCAAGTTCTTCTGTCATACCGACGGTTTGAACACTTAACGTTATTAAGTTACCTAACGAAACCGTGATCTATAGGGGGCCGAGCGAATGGTAACCGGTGGATACAAAAATACCTGAGGCCTATTACAGTTTCACGGCGAAAACAAGAGATAGTTTTTCGCGTATAAAAACGATATTTCAGAGGTGAACTAAAGAAAATGGGAGAATCAGAAGACGACGATGTCTGCATCGCATGCGGCGATGGAGCTGACTCAGCGGAAGAACTTCAGGAACTGATTGAGGAGCAGAAAGAGGCCTGAAAAAAACCAGAAGTTTTTTGACCGGGAAGAGAAGGCCTCTTCCTCTACAATTTTTCACAAATTTTTAACGGAGACGAGCTAATAATGGAAGAATACGATCTAATTGTCATTGGAGCCGGTTCAGGTCTTGACGTGGCCTCAGCCTTCGCAAGCAGAGGAAAATCAGTCGCAGTAATCGAGCCAGGGCCTCTCGGCGGAACATGCCTGAACAGAGGATGCATCCCGTCAAAGATGCTGATACACAGGGCAGACGTCGTCAAAGAGATACAGAACTCTGAAAAATTCGGTATAGAGGCCTCTGTAGACGACATACATTTCTCTGAGATGGTCGAAGAGGTCAACGAAGAAGTACGCCAGGACTCGAAAAATATCGAGGAAGGAATCAAGGCCTCGGAAAATCATACTCTTTATAGGACGGAGGCAGAGTTCATCGACAACAGTACGCTTGAAGTCGACGGCGAAAAGATCACAGCGGATAAAATCGTTGTCGCAGCCGGTACAAGGCCTTTCATTCCTCCTATCGACGGCATAGAGGACGTCGATTACATGACGAGTAAAGAGGCTCTGGAGATGACGGAGAAGCCGGATGATATGATCGTTGTCGGCGGAGGATACATCTCCAACGAGCTGGCACATTTCTTCGAGGCCATGGGAATCGATGTAACTATACTTGAACGCGGTGAGAGACTTCTGCGTAACGAGGACCGTGAAGTCAGCATTAAATACACTGAACTCGCCAGTGAGCGTTTCAACGTCGAGCTGGAGACAGAGGCCTCTGAAGTATACGAGGAAGACGGCAGAACGATCGTTGTAGCGGACGGGAAAGAGTACGAGGCCGATGAGCTTTTCATCGCAGCAGGCAGAGTACCGAATACCGATTCTCTAAAGGTCGGGAATACGGATATCGAGACAGATGAAAGCGGCTACATCGAAGTAGACGAATACATGAACACCTCCGTTGATCACATCTATGCTCTTGGAGATATAATCGGGAAGCATCCTTTCAAGCACGCTGCGAACAAGGAGGCGAACGTTGCCCTGATCAACGCCTTTGTCGGAAACAAGAAGGAGATCGATTACACGGCGATGCCGCATGCAGTCTTTTCAGCACCTCAGATCGCTGGAGTCGGAAAGACCGAACAGGAGCTTGAAGAAGAAGATACAGAGTATGTAAAGGCCTCTTACGAGTACGAGAAGACAGGTATGGGTATGGCTCTGAAGGATGAGGACGGCTTCGTGAAAGTTCTGGCTTCGGAAGAGGGAGAGATCCTTGGATGCCACATCATCGGGCCTCATGCATCGCAGCAGATCCATGAAGTCCTTGTAGCGATGAAAGCCGGAAGTGGAACAGTATCCGATATACAGGATACGATCCATATCCATCCTGCGTTGAATGAGGTTGTGCAGAGAGCTTTCAATCAGCTGTAGAAAATCATTAGGCCTGAGATAGGCCTCTAAATATTTTTACTCTTTTCTCTGGGCTACGGCTAGAGCGCCGTAGAGGCCTAGTTTGTTTCCTAGTTCAGAGATCTTCATCTCTGGCTCCGGATTTACGGATAGTTCTGCGGCTTTTTCGAATGAGTTCTGCATGAATTCCAGATTGTTGGTTGCTACAGATCCGGAGAAAGTTATCAGTTCCGGGGCGTATAGATCGATTAGAGTGGATATGCCTCTGGCGTTTAGTTCGGTGAGGGTGTCGATGTGTTGCTGGGATATGCTGTTTTCACGTGCTTTTCTGAATATTTCCTCTGCTGTGGCATCTTCAGGAATAGTTTCTTCGTTGAGTATACTTTTCATGTATCCTGGCATATTTTCGCCTCCTACTGATTGATCCCATGTGGTATCGTTGTCCACGTTTATTCCTGCTGGCTCCGGGCTTCTGCCGTCTTTTTCACTTCCAAGAAGATTTCCCGAGTAGTATACTCCTCCTCCGATCCCGCTGCCCAATATAACGGTTACAATATTTTCCAGTTCTTTTCCTTCGCCGTAGAGCTTTTCTCCCATGACTGCGGCGTTTGCATCGTTCTCTATACTGAAATCTATACCAAGTTCAGACAACTTGCTGAAGGAGAGCTCATCCAGTGCATGAGCGTATTCTATCTTTTTCTCCTCCACGTTGATGAGGCCTGGAACACCGATTCCTATAGCTTCGATAGAATCCTGTGAGACTTCATTTTCCTCCAGTAACTCTACTATCAGATCGACGAGGCCTTCTTCAGACCAGTACTGTTCCGTGGGAACAATCTTGTTCGTGTCAGAGTAGAGCTCGTTTTCGTCTCCTAAACCGATCCTTATGTTCGAGGCTCCGACATCTACACCGATGTAAAGTTTCTCATTCATCCATCGATACCTCCTCTACCTTCCATCATCTTCTTCACGTACTTTCCCATCATATCTGTTTCAATATTAATTTTATCTCCCTCATATCTGTCAGAAAGATTCGTCTCCCTCCATGTCTCCGGTATCACAGTTACCGAGAAGGAGTCCTCAGTTACATCCGTCACCGTCAAACTGATGCCTTCAACAGCTATGAATCCCTTGTAAACCACCAGATCCTGAAGATCATCCGGCAGGGAGAAAGTCATGTTCCACCCCTCCTCCAGCTCTTCGACATCCAAAACCTCAGAAACAGCCTCCACATGCCCCTGAACTATGTGACCTCCCATCCTGTCCTGAGGCCTCAAAGCTCTCTCAGCATTCATTTCATCGCCTTCCTCCAGCTTCGAAAACCAGGACTTCTCCAGAGTTTCCTCCGCAAGGAAGAAACTTATCGACCCAGAATCGAAGGCCTCTACAGTAAGGCAGACACCGCTCAGAGATATACTCTCCCCTTTCGAAAGTTCCTCAAAGCTTTGTGGACGCGTGACAGAGACTCGAAGGCCTTCACCGGCCTCCTCAATCTCCTTGACACTGACTGTTTCCTTAATTATTCCGGTGAACATGCAGAAATTTTCTTGTAGAAGATTCTTAACAGGCCCGGTGACTCAACAGTCACCTGTCAGAAAACAATCCTAACACTGTCACCGTCTTCAAGGCCCAGCTTATCTCTCAAGTTCTCTTCCGCAACTATCTCCACGACTTCAGGCCCGTAATCAGTTACATCCATCCTGAGAACAGCAGCCTCCACCCCTTCAACTTCAACAGGATAAACATCGATTCCGCTGTATTCCTCATCTTTGAACTCGAAACCCTCTATCCTGGAGGCCTCAGAACTTTCCAGAACCTCCTGTACTTTTTCTTCCTTGACTCCGGTGTTGAGTGTTCCGGGGAAAGGCCTGAAACCTGTGATCGATTCGATCTTATCCTGATACGGCTTCATCGAGATATATTCTTTTCCTACACCCATTCCGGTGAAGATTTTTCCCTGAAGTTCCATGAGAAAAAGTTGAAAGTGAAAAGTTAAAACGACTTTACTAACCAAAGATCGCGAAGAACATTCCTACAGGACCAGCAGGGCCTCCAGTACCGGAAGGAGAACCTGAAGCTTCCGGCGGACCACCACCTGAAGAAGCATCAGGCCTGGAACCAGGAGAAGGACCTGAAGATCCTGAACCCCCAGGATTCTGTGTAGATTGATCGTTCTCACCTGCTGTATCGGAGGAACCTGTATCAGGCCTTTCACTGGAACTATCTGACTCAGAATGTGTTCCTTCGCTTTCCGAGTTATCCGGACTCTCTGGAGCTACTTCAGGCTGTCCCCGTGAATTTTCATCTGTCTCTTGATCCGTCTCATCGGCACCGGATTCCTCCCGATTCCTCTGATCCTGCTGATTGCTTTCTGCATCAGATCCCGAATCAGGAATCTCTACATCATCCGAAGGTGTTCCGGGAGCTACAGAAGGATTTCCAGGTCTTTCGCTCTGCTGCCGATCTTCTCTATCCGGAGCCTGTGCCGACCCCTGTCCGTTTCCAGGCCTTTCAGGGCCTACATCATCCTGCTGATTACCGGGAGGAGTAACTCCATCAGCCGGCCTTGTATCCTGACCTGATCCCTGACTGGCGGAACCTTCACCAGGATTTCTAGGCCTCTGAGATCGCTCTGTATCATTCTCCTCGTCTCCATCATCCGAATCACTACGTCCTGGAGCCTCAGGCCTTCCTGTAGAAGGCGTATCCTGTGGCCCTCCAGGCGTTCCCTGCCCCGGATTCATGCTTAACTGTCTTTCAGCGTTTTCAAGGCCTCTGATCTTCTCCGTGATATCTCTACTGGAGTTTGAGTCATTGTCACGTTCCGCTACTTCTCTTGCCCTCTGTACATTGTTCCTGTAATCCTGAATAAGGCTCTGCCTCAAAGGATTGTCTTCCTCAAGCTGCGAGGCCTCAGCCAGTCGTCTTTCAGCATATTCAAGACGCTTCTGAGCTTTTCTCTCCGGATTGAAAGTTAAAGCCAGACTTACTGACTCCATAGCTCTCCTGACTCCGTAAAGAACGCCTCCCGGATTCGCAGGCGTTTCGTTAGTGAATGCTGGAGGAAGCTCCTCTTTATCCTGAAGGCCTGGTGGCAAAGTTCTGTTCCGTGTTTCGTTGTCACGTGTCTCATTCTCCCGTGTTTCATTGTCTGACTCGTTGTAATCCGCTGCAGTCGTGAAAGGAAGATTCTCAGTTACTACAGTCGAGTTTTCATCGCTTGCCTCAACATACCATTCGTACGACGTGTTTTCAGGAAGATCTTCAATCTGGTGCTCTGCCTCAAGCGGAGAAGCTCCTGTAAAGCTCTGGATCTCTGTATCGTTGGCGAACGAGAAAGTAACGCTCAGATTCTCGGAATCATTATCCGAAACTACAGCTGAAAGATCAACATCAACTCCTTCGCCATCATCTGTGTCATTGACAACTGTATTGATCGGAGAGGCCTCCTCAACTACAGGAGGAAAGTTTTCAGTCTGATTTGTTTCATTCGTACCGTTCTCAACTACTACCTGCTGATAGGCCTCATATACGTCGACAAGGCCTTGTCCCTGATCGTTCTCAGCGAATCCCAGATCCTCTGAACTGTTCATAACTATGCTTTTTGCCTGTTCAACTGTAAGCGTGGAGTTCGAGGCGAAAAGCAGTGCTGCCGTGCCGGAGACGTGAGGTGTTGCCATCGATGTTCCTGAAGCAGTTTCAAATCCTCCGTCGTTCCATGTAGAGGTGACTGATTCTCCCGGAGCAACTACATCCGGCTTAACTCTTCCATCCGCTGTAGGGCCTCTGCTGGAAAAAGAAGAAATACTGTTGTCGCTTCCTACAGAGCCTACTGTAAGAGCATCTTCAGCACATCCAGGAACAGTAATAGTTCCCGAGTCAGGGCCTTCGTTTCCTGCTGCTACGACAGGAAGCGTTCCCTGGCTGTATGCATTGTTGATGGCCTCTGAAAGAGCATCTTCTCCATCACACTCCTCTACAGGCGCTCCAAGGCTGAGGCTTATGATATCTGCATCATTTTCTACAGCCCACTGGATGCCGTCGATAACGTTCGATGCTGATCCTGTTCCATCCGAACTGAGAACTTTTACGTCGAAAAGATCTGCGTCATAAGAGATGCCTGTATATGTGCTGTCCTGTGAAGCGATGATGCCTGCTACGTGCGTTCCGTGGCCGTTGCCGTCGTCAGTTCCTTCTCCAGTAAAATCAACTTCCTGCTCAACATCAAGAACACTGTTCGAGTTACTGATCCCTGTATCAAGTACAGCCACGTCAACATCTTTACCTGTGGCATTCTCACTCCAGGCCTCTGCTGCATTGATCTGTGAAGCAGTTGAATCAAGCACAGTAGTCATCTCGAAGTCAGGATCTACACGTTCCACAAAAGGCCTGTCAGCGATATTTCTCGCCGCAACTTTTGGAATAGTAACTGCAACACCGTCGATTATCGAGAAACGTTTGTTAACAGTTCCTCCTGCATTCCTTACTGCTTCAGCGGCCTGATCAGAAGCAGCTGTCTGTATAATTACATCGATTCTTTCCGTATCCGGGCCCTGATTCAAACGCTGTTCAAGATCCGGACTTACCTGCGCAGATGCAGTAAATCCAATTATAGATGTTAGAATAACAAGTACCGAAAGCCTAGACAGATTATTTTTCATACATATACAGTGATGAGCCAGCACACTTAATTCTTGGCCAGAGCCTGAAAGAACGTTCAATAAACATTTCAGAGGCCTATACCGGATTTACGGAAAAGTTTGAGACCCGTATATCTATAAGATATGCTTCGACCAAATTTTACTATGGTAGAATTCGAGACCCGCATCTTCCCAAAAAGGGAAGAGTGCTTAAATTAAACTCTACCAAACTTCTTCGTGATCAAAAATGGTAGAGTTTGAAACTATCGAGAATGAGAGAAAAGACTACGGAAACTTTCCAGGAGAAAAATTCATCGAAGTAAGCAGGAACAAGGCCATCCAGGACGACGGAAGCGAAAACTCGTTCATACAGATCGCCACAGGATACTACGACGAAGACGAGCCACGATACAAGAAAAGATTCACAGTACCTACAGACGATAAAGCAGTAGATCATATCGTCGAGAAACTTCCTGAGATGCTGGAAAAGGAAAAAGAAGAGGCCTCAAGCGAGGAATAAAACAGGCCTCTAGAAATCCAGGCCTTTAAGTTCCTTTACTTCTGTTTCTTCTTCCAGAATTTCTCTTACATCGTCTCTGAACGTGAAGTATATTATCTGCCAGCCTTCTTTCTCAAGTTCCTTCAGGAAATCTATCTCCTTCCTTATTCTTTCAGTATCAGAATGTACGAACGCGTTATCAAGTATCAGGAATCCAGGCTTTCCGAGTATCTCTTTGGCCAGTTTCAGTCTTACTGCCATGTAAAGCAGATCATAGGTTCCCTGGCTCAGGTCCTGTGGATCAAGTTCTCTGCCATCCTTTCTCTCAACCTTGAGCTTCCTTGAGGCCTTGTCATAGTTTATATCCGTGTAGTTGCCGTCTGTTGCCTCACGGAACATCTCCACAGCGTAACTATCGTCCCTGAATATCCTGTTGAACTCGTCCTCCTCCTCGGCCTCCATCTCCTCCAGAATCTTTATCGCATTCTTCGAGGCCTCCACCATCACATTCAGAGAGGATACGAACTCTTCTAGCTGGCGTAAAGCCCTGTCGAGATCCTCTACAGAGTCTACAGAAACAATACTTTCATCCATGAACTTTTCCTCAAGTACCTCTGAAACACCCGAGTCAAACTCCCTCAAATTTTCACCGTACCGATCTATCTCACTCTCAAGGCCTTCCTTCTCATCCTTCAACCGCTTCAGCTCATCCCTCTCATGCTGGAGATCTTCCTCACTGAACTCTCTGTCGACCGATCGGAAACTTTCGGAGAAATCATCCAGTACCTGCTTCCATTCACGTGGATCATCCCTGTTAGCATCGAAAAGGCCTTTCAACTCCCCGACAGCGCTGTTTCTTTCCCTGTTGATCTTTTTCTCACGCTTATCTAAATCGTTCTCGTAGCTATCGATAGCGTCAACTACTTCAGGAATCGTGGAGGCCTCTACACCTCGTGCTCTGGCCTCTTCAATTATATTTTCACGCTCGTTCTCCTGTATCTTGACTTTTCTGGAGGCTTTCCTGTACTCGTTTAGAGTATAACCAGCCGCAGCCAGGAAAACTACAGCACCTCCAACAAGGACAGGTACAGGATTCAGCAACGCACCAACAAGCGAAACACCGGATAAAAATCCTGAACCGATGGATGCATACTTCAGAATATTTTTTTCGGAGGCCTCAGCTTCAAAGCCTTCAGCCCCCCTCCGGATAGTTTCAAGATCTTCAAGAGCCTTCTTCTCATTCTCAAGATCTTCTTTCCTTCTTTCAGCCTCTTTCAAATCCTCCAGAAGCCTCTGGCCTTTCCTGTACTTCCTCTGCTCCCTTGCGTTTTTCAGCTCCTCTATAGCTTCTTTTCTGGCGCTTATCTCATTCTTCAGAGAGTCAATCTTCGAGTACTTCTGGAAAAGGCCTTCATCCTCAATCCTGTTCATGAAACTCTGAATATCATTCTTCATATCCTCTGCTCTATCCCTTTTATCCCTTAACTTCCCTGTTCCTTTAGTATTCTCCAGTTTCGCATCACTGGACGTATTCGTGAGATACCCTACTTCAGCGATCTCATCCCTCAAGGCCTCAATCTTTTTCGTCTTGGATCCCAGGACTCTATCAGTCACATCGTTGAAGTAATCACCGTTCCCGAAATCATTCTCCCTCTCAGGAAGCCTCAGATCAAAATCACGTACGATAAAGGCATTCTTCACATCCTCAGGGCTAACATCGCCGAAAATCTTCTCCAGGCCTTCCTGAGACGCATCAAACTCTTCACCGCCGTTCTCGATAGTCAGAAGCCCGTTAGGCTGCTGGGAGACCCTGCCGATCCCATCAAAATCCGAGGAATCATCGACAAGCATCTTCGTGATAGACTCGACCAGAAGAGTCTTACCAGACTCGTTACGGCCGTAGAAAGCATTGAATCCGGAATCCAGATCTATATCAACGTCAGTCAGAGGCCCGTAATGACTGACTTTCACCCTCTTGATCCTTACATTATCGCTCATGCCTTGACAGACCTCTCAGAAACTTTTTCTCAACAAGCTCCGGATTTTCGAAATCCTTCTCCTCAAGCCTTTCACGGAACTCCCTGTAAATCTCCGAATCAACCAGCGAAGAAGCTGACTCAAGGCCTGAAACATTCACATCTATACTCTCAGGCCCCAGACTTTTCACATCATCTTTAAGCTCTCTAGAAAACTGATCGACAGGCCTCTCCGTAAATCCATCCAGCTCCAGTATAACTGAGGCCTTCCCAAGATCCTTCTGCTCTAGATCCCCGGTTATTTTATCCTTCAGCTCCTCTTCCTCGCCTGGCAGAATACTACCGCTCTCATTTATACAGTAAAAAGTATCAAGTTCACGTGTCTCCATGCCTTCATCTGTATCAAGCAGCCAGATCTTCCTCTTACCTGTTTCAGAACTTGAAATAGAGACAGGCGAACCAGAGTAAGCGAACGTAGTCGCTCCAAACTTCCTCCTCGTAGCTGAAGAATGGATATGCCCTGCCAGAACATAGTCAAAACCCGTCCTGACAAGCTCCTGCGGCTTCACAGGCAGATACCGCTCCTCATCACCGAAACCGCCTGAATTACCTGCCAGCGTGCAGTGAATCATCAAAATATTTGTTTTGCCCTCTTCAACAGCTTCGGAAAGCGGCTCAACCAGCTCAGAGAAACTTTTCTCAGTATAAGGCAAAGCCACGATATTCACATCCCCGAAAACCTTTGAAGAATAAGGCCTGTCAGTCAAAACCTCTAGATCATCGCCGAAGTAATCCTCACGCCTGAAAGCAGAGTTATCATGATTCCCAGGAATCACAAGCGTCTGAAAACTGTTATCCGAGAAAAGAGGCCTCAGATCAGTCTTCAAACCTTCAATATCAACATTTTTATCGAAAAGATCGCCAGTAATCAGAAGCAGATCAGCATCCTCATCCCCACACTTCTCAACCACCTGCTCCAAGGCCTCAAACCTCTCAGGATGATCAGGCGAAAGATGCACATCAGCAGTGTGGACAATTCTCACAGACAAACCACTGAAACAAGATTACTCTGCCACATTTAATAATTCAGAGCAGGAGAAAAAACTACAGGAAAATAGCCCGGCCAGCCGCCAAGCAAAACCCGGGCTACCAAAAAAGGCCTCTCTCAATAAAGAAACAGGCCTTCAAAAAATAAAGACTCTACAAAAGTTAAAAGTAGAGGCCTCAGAAAGGGAAAATTTTTAGAAAGAAATGAAAGAGTTGGCAGAGAAAGTGTAGTGTAAAAGATGGCAGAGAAATATTTGGACAAACAAGAACATAGTAAAGATGTAAAGAAATTGAGATTAAGCTCTGAAGAACGAGAAAACGCAGAGAATCTGGTGAAAAGAATTAATGATGGTGAAATTAGCTCTCCAGACGACTTTCTAGACGAATGGGAAGAACTGGAGTTCGAAAGACCCGATAACTCTGAAGAAGTTCAAGAATATATCAATTTAGATAAAATAAAGGGAGCTGCTATGTCTGACAGACTCTCAATAAGGAGATTAAAACAGAAGTTGAATATTTTAGCAGATGACGACTGGATAGTAGATGAGCAGGATAATTTTGAAGCTCCTCACTTAGTAAAGCACCCTAGAAAAGAAGTATACCATGTAGGAGTAGACGGCCATCACAGAGTTATGGCATTCAAAGCTATTGGAATAGGCGAGATCAAAGTCCGATACGATATATAAAATAACTAATCCAGCAATAGCTCAAAAAATGCAGGAGCTCCAAAAACTTCAGAAAGAAATGAAAGAGTTAGCAGAAAATGTGTAGTGTAGAAGATGGAACTATCAAATGAACTGCTTTCAATTATAATCGCCTCTCTAAGTGCTTTAGGTACAGCAGGAATCCTAATACAGAACTACTTTAGCTCTCAGAAACTCGATAATATTCAAAGTCATTTCCAAGCAAAGAAGGAAGCTCCCGACTGGGAACTTAAGGAACTCAAAATTGGAGATGAAGGACGGAATCCTCCGTTCATAATACCAGTAGTAGAAAATAAAGGAGAAGGAATAGCTTACAATGTAGAAATTGAAGGAAATCCGAAATCACTAGAAGGAGATAGATGTGTGAGAAGCAAAAGAACTGACTCCGTAGAGGAAGTTTATCCAGGAAACACAATATCCTTAAAAACACCTGTGGACAAGAATACAGATCGGATTACCGTAGTAATACGATCAGATGGAGAAGAACCATGGACAGAGAACATTGATTTAGAGGATTATGAGTTTGAAGATTGGATGGAAAAGAAACTGGGAAGAATGTAGTGTAGAATCCCTACCCCTGTACAAAACAATCTAAGCCCCCAGAGGGATTTGAACCCTCGATCTGCCCCTGTCTTGCGTCCTGGAAAATTTTTCTCCGGAAGCGCTTCCGTGTGGAAGGGCTTGGAGCTTGCCGCACTAAGCGACTGTAGGCGCTACAAGGGGGCCGCTCTAGCCAGACTGAGCCATGGAGGCCTTTGTTGCTTACAGTGAAAGTTGAGTGGGCTAATAGTTAAATAATTGGAACTTGTCGATTCTCTGTATGAGTGATTTTCCTGAAAAATTTGATATTACCTCAGATTTCTCTGATTTAGAGGCCTCTAGTCTTGACGGAAGTAGAGTTGCTGTCGGCTTCAGGCCTTCCGGAGAACTTCACGTCGGGAACTTGTTGACTCTGGCGTATTCTGCTGCTATATCTGAAAAACTGGGCCTGGAGCTGGATCTGATGTGCTGTGATACTGACTGGAGTGCTCACATTCACGAGGATAACAGGACCGGGAACAATCGTGTTATGAAGCTGTTTTTCATGCGGGATTGTCCCTGCAACGAGCATGAGAATATCGCCGAGCATCGTGTGGATGAGATCAGGCCTTTCCTGAGAGGTCTCTCAAAAGAGCTTGATATAGAAGTTGATCCAGGATTCCTCTCTGATCTGGAAGGTGATGAGGAGTATGTGGAGGCCTTGAGAAATGTTTTGAATGACATGGAAAGTTTTGACGAGGTGTTCGGAGGCGGTTTCAGGAGGCGTTATCGTTCTCCTGTTGTTACTGTCTGCGAGAGCTGTGGCTTTTCACATGCGAAAGGTTCTGCTTATTCAAGAGAAAGTGATGAGCTTGTCTCGGCGTGCAGAAACGATGAATGCAGCGCTGGCTTCATGAGTGGAGGCCTTGACGGGAAAATAGGAGTGTATTATCTTGTCGATCCTGTGCGTGATCCGTCGAGAGACGTGGCTGTACACGTGTTCGGAGGGGATTACAGGGATGCGAAGAAGGAGCAGAAAACTTCCAAAGTCGAGAAAGTGGCGAAGATCACAGATTTAGCGAACAATGAGGCTCCGTATTACTTCCTGGCGCCGATGATCTCTAACGACGAGGGAAAGCCGCTCTCCAAGTCGAAGAATACGGGGAAGACTGTCTCGGAGATCGATGATCTGGAGGCCTACGGAAAGGAATTAGCTAGGAAGGCCTCTGACTGGCTGGATGAGGAGAAGAAGTATCTTCCTGAGACTCGTCTGTAAAAAATTTTTATTTGACTGTGGTGCCTGGATTTTCACCGGATAGAAAGTTTTCAAGATCGTCCTGGCCGAAGATGGAGGCCTGTATGTTTTTCTCGAGTACTTCTCTTACTTTGTTCTCCATGCCTCCTGTGACGTCTTCTCCCTCCATTTTCAGGCCTTCAAAATTTTCCATAGAGTTTATCTTGTCCACTACTTCTCTATCGGAGTTGAGTACGCCTTTCTCGGATGTGCAGAATCCTGCGTGGCCTGTATCAAATTTTTTCTCAAGTAAAGCAAGTATCTCGTCTCCGGAGAGTACTGTGAATCCTTCGTCTTCCGTGACTATGCCGTCACCGTGGAGAACAGGTGTGAATCCTTCTTCGTACATCTTCAGGATCTGACGTGTCATTATCTCTGTTTCAGGCCTTCTCAGTGAGGCTGAGGAGGGGTGTACGGGGAAGGCCTTGACTCCTTTCCTGTGAAGCCTCTTGATGATTTCAGAGTTAAGTTTTTTGACTGCTCTGTGTGTCTCCAGTGCGCCTTCACGTGATCCTCTGTGGAGATTGTGTTCTGATGCATGCGGGTGTCCAAAGCTTCCTGCGCCGTGGATTACAACACCGTCAGGATTTCTGGATATAGTCTCGATTACTCTATCGAGTTGAGGTGAAAAAGTTTCCCTGGAGGCCTTGTCGGTCAGAAGCGAGCCTCCTATTTTGAGTATGTAGTCGGGTTTAGACTTCATCAAGGTCTACGTCTTCTGTGTCTCCCCTGTCTTTGACTTTTCTTTCGTGTGCGTCTTTAATCCTGAATACGTTCGTAGATCTCTCACATTCAGGGCACTCGATCCACCATGGACGGGAACCAAGTTCCTCTTCATCCTCGAAAGAGTGTTCACAGTAAGGACAGGTCATCTCGAAGAAGAACAGTTCATTGTCATAGGAGAACATCTTGATATGCCCTGTTTCCTCACCTTCATCGTTCTCAAGGTTCCTGTTAGTTGCGTATTCCACGCGGTCATAATCAACTTCTTTTTCCATAGGTCTTCACTGAAGTATTGGTTCTCATTAAACTTTTAATTTTCGCCTCTTTCAAGCGACTTCGGCTGCATAAAACGATTCAAGACCTCGACCTCCTCATCCGATATATCGTATTCGATCTTTTCCCTGTCATCCTCATCTTCAAGCGTCTTCTCCACATCGAATATTTCACTTCTACCGGAAGTCAAGTGCTTGATATCCGGATTGAAACGTCTGAGAAGCTTCAATTCCCAGTCCAGTGCTGTATCAAGAACAACCAAGTCGTAGCCCTCCATTGTAGCAAGTAGGGCCTCTGCGACATCTCTTTTGTCCTCTAGACGGGCGTAAGCCTTCTCCTGTACAGGCCTTCCTTTGAGGCCTTCAAAGGTTTCGCCGTCGACAGTGTACTCTTCTATTCCGGGAGTCCTCTCCATCAGGCCTCTGTTCTCCTCGTCGATCTCTATCACTACTTTTCCGTCCTTGACTTCTGAGCTCTGGACTCTTTCCTCCAGGTTCTCACTCAGCTGTTCAGTGTCCTGCGTTGGTTTGATCTCTATGTTCATGTACCGGTGTTGTTAGGCAAGGTTTTTATTTGAGCCACCGCAATTAATTTTTTGTACAATTATGGGTCTTTTTGGAGGCAGTGACGGCGATGAGAAAGAGGAGGTAACTCTTGGAATGCCAGATAACGAAGAAGAATCTGACAAAGGCAGCAGTGCCGAAGTCAGGGATCTGGACTTCGGATCCGATGAAAACGATTCTGAGGCCTCTTCCACAGGTTCAAGACTTGAAAGACAGGTCGAAAGCCAGGTAGCAACTCCTGACACCGATGACTCAGGCAAAGATATCAGCCTGGAGGACGTACACCGGCAGAACGAGGAGATAAAAGACAAGCTGGATACTGTTCTTTCACGCCTCTAAAAAATACAGTAAAAAGGTGAAAAAGTAAAATTGAGCTACTACGACAACGTAAAAGAGAATGTACGTACAAAAAACAGGCAAAAAGAAAACAACGATGAAGATGATGGACAAATGACAGGAAACTTTGACTCTCTAAAAGAAGCAGCAGAGGAAACCTCGGAACAGGAACAGGAAGGAGATGATACACCTATTGAAGTCCTTGAAGAGGATGGTATAACACCAGAATCACCTAAGAAACAGCAACAGAGAAAAAAGCAGCAGAGAAGCCAGGAAACAGAGGCCTCTCAAACTTCAACGCAGCAGGGCAATCCTCTGAAACAGAACAGTAGTTCACAGGCCTCTACAGAAAGTTCGACAGATCTTTCCAGTGTTGAAGCGAAGATGGATAAGATTATCGAGCAGAATCAGGAGATGATTGAAATACTGCGCAGCTTTGCGCAGTAGATATTACTGTTAAATTGAGAATATCAGGGCCTCTCGAGAGGCCTTTTCTTTACAGGAAAAATTACGGAGAATACGTGTTTTTTATTCTTCTACGATGACGCTGATCTTCTTTCTTCCCTGTTCGTCTTCGTAGTCGAAGTTTTCCTGTTGCAGGTTGATTTCCAGTTCGAGCTCTTTACGGGAGCCTTCCTCGGAGAATTCTAGTTCTATACTGTTTTCTGTATTTGGCTCTATCTGAAGTTCTTCACGTCCCTTGAAACTCAGGCCTATTTCGCCCTCTCTTAGTTTTTGGGAGAAGTTCTCCAGAAAGTTCGCTAGCTCCTCGTTCGAAAACTCGAAGCTCAGTTCTACCTCTTCACTTGGCATAAAAAAGAAATATAGGGTGAAAAGTTTTATTTTTACCCCTCAATGGTTACTCTTCTTCATCGCTATCAAATCTCTTCATCAGACGCCTGGAGAGGAAATGATCTTTTTCCTCAAGTTCTCTCACCGACTCCATCGCGAACACGTAGGCAACTCCGATCATCAGTAGGCCTACATAGATTGCGTTGATGGAGATAAACTCTCTAACCGGATAAACTACGGAGAGAACCATCAGGACACCTAGAACGAAGAGTACATAGGAGATAGCGATCTCCATGTTGGTGCTCATCTTCGGAAATCCGAAGACATCTTCCTTACCTTCTTCTGTCGTCTCCATTTGTAATGTTAAACCTCGAAAAAAGCAGTTTACGCTTCCTGTTAACCAATATACCGAAGACCGGATTTAAACCTTTCCGAACAGACAGAGAAACAGGAGAAAAAAGTACATAGTTAAAGGCCTGAAAAGACAGTGTATTCTGATCCAGGCCTCTAAAATATAGTTAGAAAGTTTTTACAGGGATTCTACGTCGACTTCTCCTTTCTGTTTCTTGAATGCTGAAGGCAGATCGATGTGGTAGACTCCCTCGCTCTTCGAGATAATCAGCGGCATCTCATTGAGTAGACGGGAGATATTCAGCTCGTAGACGCCTTCGTCCTTGACTTTTATTGAGTCAAGATCGAACTCTATCTGGATGTTACCACGTTCCTCTTCTCCCTCTATAATCATGTCCTGGATGTCGGATTCGACTTTCTCTTTCTCCTCGTTCAGTTCGCTCTCCGATTTCTCCGGATCGCTTTCGTACATGAAAAGCGAGCATCCGCAGTCACATCCGTCGATAAGTTTGTCGGAATCGTCTTCAAATACTTCTCCACAGTTCATGCATCTGTGTGGCATTCTAGAAAACACCTCTCTGTGAGAGGCCTCTGAAATTTTTCTCTGGCATATCCTTACTCCTCCTCAAGTTTTGCAAGGAAGGATACTGCATCACGTTCTTTCTTGACTTTCTCCATGACACGGGAGTTGCCGACGATGGTGATTCCTTCCCTGTAACGTTCGTTAAGTACTTTTTCGTAAAACATTTTCTTGGCCCGGTTAAGTCTTGAGTCCCTATCCGTCAGGCCCAGGAACTCAATTCCAGGGAAGTCCTCATCGATTTCGTCCATGGCACTCTGGATAAGCCTTCTCTCCTCTTCATGACTCCATCCCTCCTCCAGGACCAGTACTGCGTTTTCTTTAACTCGTTCTATTACTGTTTCTACCTTCTCATCGAACGATTTGTCCTGAAGTTTTCCCTTGGACAGAAACTCTATTGTAACGCCGTCGTCTCCCATCTAACTTAACCTTTCGATTATCTCCTGATAAAGTTTGTCGATGTTTTCTCCCTCCTTCGCGGAAATTTCAAGGACAGGATGCTGAGGGAAAGCATCACGGACACGCTCAGGATCAGAGTCCTCAAGATCTGTCTTGTTAGCAAGCACAAGGATTGGAATATCCTTCGCTTCAAGATTTCCGATTATAGTAACGTTTACCTGAGTGTACGGATCCTCTGTAGAGTCAAAAATTACAAGACAGGCATCAACATCGTCCAGATACTTAACGGCCTCCACAATACCTTTTGTGGCTTCTTTGGCACGGCCTTTGGCATCGTCTTCCTCTATGCCGTGTTCCTTGAAATCCTTGAAGTCAACGTTAGTTGTGATCCCTGGCATATCCAGAAGATTGATGTCGATTGAACGGCCGTCATCCGACTCAATGGCAACTTTCTCCTTTTTCTCAACGGCACGAGTTTCATGCGGTACCTCGGAGACGTTACTCATTTCCTCACCAGTCAAATCCTGAGAAATCTGATTTGCAAGAGTTGATTTACCTGCGTTCGGAGGCCCATAGATACCGATAGAGATATCCTCCTCTGAATCCTCGAATAGACTGGACAGAATCTTCTTCAAACGACCTATCATTTTGACCATTTTGACACCTGACAATAATAAATCCAACAGGGAGATATAAAAACTATTCGTCTACAGGCCTCAATGAAGATAGAAGAGGCGTCAAAAAAGCCCCGCCACAGAGAAAAATCGAGCAGAGGCCTCTGTAAAGAATAGCGAAATTGAGTGACGTTAAAAAAGCTGGAAGGAAAGATCAAGAATTATGAGAACTGAAAAAGGCGTAGCAATAATAGCATACAAGGAATCACGGGGCTCGAACCGTTTCCTGGTGCTCAAGCGGACGAAGAACTGGGAGGGATGGGAGATCCCGAAAGGCCACCTGGAGGAAGACGACTACAGGAAGACAGTGGAGATCGAACTGAGTGAAGAGGCCGGCATCGATGAAAGTGATATCGAGAGTATAGAAGGCCTTGACAGCGATCTTGAGTGGAGTTTTGAGGACGAAGGAGGAAAAGTGAAAAGAGAGTATCGCGGATTTCTCGTAAAAATCAGTGAGGAGGCCTTTGTCGACGTATCCGGCAATCCTTCAGATGAGCACGAGACAGGATTTTTCATGAAGTACGAGGACGTTGAAAGTCTTCTGACGTACGACAATCAGAGGGAGCTTCTGGACGAAGCAGTTACCCATTTGAAATCACTGGCTTGAAAAACTTCCAGAGGCCTTTGTTTTTCTATGACAGAACCAGATGAACTGCTGGAGCTTTACCAGTTTGAAGGATGTCCTTACTGTGGAAAAGTCAGACAGAAGATGACAGAGCTAGGCCTCGACTTCATCGCACGTCAGGTCGATCCGGATGATCGTACACGTGTCGAAGAGGTATCAGGTCAGACAAACGTTCCTGTACTGAAGGATCCGAACACCGACACAGTTATGCCCGAAAGCGATGATATAGTCGAGTACCTGGAGGAGCACTACGGATAAAGAAAAAGGGAATTCCCTCCCTTGTTCATATTTTTCTTCTCACAGCTCTCTGAAAGGCCTGTCTATGAGAAAATTTTTTGCTGAAAAAGACAAGATATA
The DNA here is from genome assembly GCF_047555085.1 of Candidatus Nanosalina sp. VS9-1. Classification (GTDB taxonomy): domain Archaea; phylum Nanohalarchaeota; class Nanosalinia; order Nanosalinales; family Nanosalinaceae; genus Nanosalina. The sequence goes on from NZ_CP180230.1 coordinate 714,907, forward strand.
TAATAATTACTTTCTGGTAACAACAGTATGAATTCAGAGAGTTTAACTCAGATTGCCGATCTCGGGCATCTTGAACAGTACGGTATGGGGGCCGATGACGTAGAGGCTGTTCTAGATGAGTTACCGGAGTACGCAGTAATTGAGAACAAAGGCCAGTTAGCCGAGTCAAGCGATTATCCTTTCGACAGTGAAGGCGCACTTGATGCAGATGAAGTACCAGAGCCGAGAGGACGGGAAGGCGAATCAAGTCTTGGAATCGGCTACAGCGACTTCGAAGTCCTGTACGCAGGAATGGCCGGAGAAAGAGACTTCAATCTGGATGCCCAGATGCTTGACGTACCGGAAGAAAATACAGAAGAGGCACTTGGAGCACTTTTCGGAACCTCATATGCACTTTTCAGATATGAAGTCATGGAAGGAGGCCTTCCTGCCGATCACAGCACATTCAGGCAGGATATAGATACACAGGAAGAAAAAGAGAAATTCTTGGAGGAAGGCGCAGTAGAGATTCAGGGCGAGATAATGGGGCCTTGGGGGTACGACCACGACCTGATGAACGAAGTCATGGACGCACAACAGGCACTGGAAAGCTACCACACGACAGCAGACCAGCTAGTCTAATCCCCAAAAAATTCTCTTTTTATTTATTCACTTCATAGAATGCCGCAGATTGGCGCCGTCAACATCGACAATATCAGGATCACCAGGTATGCCGATCTCATCCGGCTTGTGACTTCCCGTATACTCATGGCGAAAGTTTTCAAGCCTCATCAACGGGCCTTTGGCGACAGGCCTCCTTGCATCGTAAGACTCCTTGTACAGAACCGCCACGTATCCTTCTAAACCGTTTTCACGCTCTGAAAGAAGAATCTCGCCCGTACCGACTTCGGCATCGTAGTCCAGGCCCAAGGCCTCTGCTTTTTCATCCAGAGCTCCTTCGAAAAGACTTCTGACTTTCGCCCAGCCGCCGATGCCTCTGTACTCGGTTTCAAAAGTTGAGAAGCCTTCCTCCAGAGCTTTCGAGTACGTGTCCGGCACATCGTTCCAGCGCATTATATCAAGCAATACGGTTTTGAATGATTAAATCATCTTTGCAAGAAATAGCCGGTAGTTTTTCATATCCCGAATTTTTCGTAGGCCTTTGGCTGAAGCATGAAAATCGAGTCCTCTTCGCCGTTTTCTATGAATTCTTTGCATTCATCCGTGAATCGGTAGACTCGTTCAGCCTCTGATTCCACGACTCCTCTCTCAGTCAGGATATCAAGGTCGTACGGCGCATTTTCCACGTGGAAAGTCCTGTAAGGATCTACATCAGTCAGGTCACGTGAGCCGAAGCTTTTGATATATCCAAAGCTTCCCCACGTATTCTGGTAGTCGATGATAGTTTCCAGGTCATCTTTGTCAAAGACTCCGCCAAAATTTTCATGGATCTGATGCGCCAGCTCTGCCGAATCCATATGTTCAGTCCGCTCATCAAGATAGTAAGTCCCCCAGACATCGTAGCCCGCTTCCTCAAAGAAATCTATTATATCGTCCACCTGGCGCTCAGCCTTTACATTATCATTTCTTGTAGTCTTAACTTCCAGTACAAAGGCCTCTGTTCCGTTAACAAGCGCAAGATCAACTTCACGTTCCAGAGAGGCCTCTGTATCCAAGTGCTTCGAAGGATTAGACTCCTCAATAAGAATAGAATCCCAACGGACACGATCATCGTTCAAAAACGGAGAAAAATGATTTGCAAGATCCTCTACGGCATCAGTATGCTGGGAATCGAAATCACGGCTCACTGAGAAAAATTTACTATGAAGAAGTTAAAAATGAATCGATTGAGATTGAAAAGGAGTGGATTTTTCAGGCATAATCGCTGAGAGACATGTCTTCGATATCTCTGATCTTCATTCTCATTTTATGTAGGTTATGAGGATCCTTCATGCCGAAGAAACGTCCTCCGAAACTGTACAGATCTTTCGCCACTTGCTTTGGATCTTCTCCAAGCTGTAGTCTTTCCTCAGCTGATCTCAGTTTCTTATCTATCATCTTGAGATCCTGTTCAAGACACCTCATAATCTGATCGTAGTAATACGTTTTTTTAACGAAAAATCTTTCGGCTGCCGATACCTCGGCATCCATTCCGTATGGAGTCCAGCCGTTACCTGCGACAAACCTGTTCTGGAACTTCGTGCTACCTCCGATCTCCATATAGTCCTCTACAGCACTGTTGCCGTTTTTCTTTTCGTGAGCCAGATACTGCCTGAACGATCCACTGAACACCCGGACATCCTCCTTGAATTTCTTTATGTCGCGTTCAAGACTGCTCTGAACAGCTTTCAGCTCCTCCTCAAGTTTGACTCTGGAATCATCAATAAACTCGTAGAAATCATCGTAGCCATTTCCCATAGCCCTGTGCGCGATATCAGTCAGCACACCCTTGTTATAAGACTTCAAATCTCCGATTATATCCTCAGCTGCATCAACAGCCTCCTCAATATTCTCCTCAATCTCGTCAGATCGCTCATCCAGCATATGTAACTCATCTCCCTCCTGCCCAGAACCAGAGGCAGAAGCAGAAGAATCCTGATCCTGTGAACGAGATCTATGCTCCGCTTTCGACATAACGATAGAAAATTACAGATTCTCGCTTAAAAAATTAGACACACCAGAGCAAACAGGCCTTCCGTACAAAAATTGTCCGAGAAATTTGATGGACCGGCCCAGATTTGAACTGGGGATCTCCACGTTATCAGCGTGGCGCTTTAACCTGGCTAAGCCACCGGTCCCTGTGTAAATGGAGTGGTGTGGGAATTTTTTTAACGTGTCCGATTCCCGTCGGAGCTGTGATAATGGAAATATGTGGAGGAGAGGCCTTTGAAGGGCCTCTCTGTGTTATTCTTCGAGTGAAGGCATTTCCTGTTTCATGCCTTTTCTTTCTCTGATCTGCAGGATCTTTTCTTCCTGTAGATTCATTGGCAGTGGCTCGAAGATGATGTCGATCAAGCTGAAGAATCCCTGTCCGTTTGTTGCGGACTTCAAAGCGGCTTCGAATCCGAACAGTTCTTCGACTGGAAGCTTGCATTTGATGACTGATGAGTCGCCTTCTTCTTCCATGTTGATGACGTCTCCTCTTCTGTTGGAGACTTCTGTCATGGCTTCTCCCATCGTGTCCTTCGGTGTGTCGATTCTAAGCTTCTGCTTTGGCTCGATCAGTTCAGGGCCTGCCTGGAGGAATCCTCTCTTCATGGCGTCTTTTGTTGCCGGGATCATCTGGCTTGGGCCTCTGTGGATTGCGTCCTCGTGTAGCTTTGCGTCGTGAAGCTTGACCTTCAATCCGATTACAGGCTCTCCTGCTAGAGGGCCTTCGTCGCAGAACTCGTGGAAAGCATCTACAAGGTATTCCTGGATCTCTCTCAGGTTCTTGATTCCTCTGGATGCGTTGATGAACAGGTTCTCCTCGTAGGCCTCTATGATGTTGTCTGCTTCGTCCTGATCAAGGCCTGCTTCGACAAGTGCATCTCTGACTTCTGTCTGATCATCAGCCTGCATCTTGATTTCCTCGTATTCCTCCTTCAGGAACTTTCTGACTTCTTCATCGATAGGTTCTACAGTGATGTCAAGCTTGTTGTGGCGGTTCGGGGACTTTCCTGTGACTTCAGGTGAGTCCTCTGTGATTCCTTCACGGAATACGACGATCGGCTCGGAAACTTCGATGTCGATTCCCTGTTCTTCAAGATGTCTCTCAACTTTCGCCTCGATGTGAAGCTCTCCAAGGCCGGAAACTGTTGTCTCTCCTGTTTCTTCGTCGATGGATACCTGGATGGTGTTGTCTTCCTTGGAACGCTTACGCAGCTCTTCAATCAGCTTCGGAAGATCGCTTGTACGCTTCGGCTCAATAGCCTTTGTAACAACAGGCTCGAATACGTGCTCGATCTGTTCGAAAGGCTGGATCTCATCTGCTTCCTTTGCGATGATTGTCTCTCCAGTAGAGAAGTCAGGTCCTGTGATTGCTGCGATGTTACCTGCTGGAACCTCATCAACTGTAAGCTTTCGTGGTCCGGAGTAGATTCCTACCTGCTGAGCTCTTTCAGTCTTGTGAGATTCGATTCCGTACAGTTCGTCTCCCTCGTGGACTGTTCCGGAGAAGATTCTCGCGGTTGCAATTGTACCTGCGTGCTCGTCGTCTTCAACGTTTGTGACAACTCCGACGAAAGGCCCGTCCTGATCTTGCTTGGCCATCGACTGTCCTACTTCACTTTCAGCGTCTCCCGGCCAGATAGCTGGAATTCTGTACTGTGCAGATTCCTGTGGATTGTTGAGGTGCTTGACAACCATGTCAAGTACGACTTCTTCAATCGGTGCATCGCTTGAAAGTCCGTCGTGGTCTCCCTCGTTGACTCTTTCGATTATATCTGAGAAAGTGATTCCGGATTCCTGCATGTAAGGAGCAGAGATAGCCCAGTTCTTCAGTGCAGAACCGAATGCGACTGTTCCATCGTTTACAGCCATACTCCACTGCTCAGCTGTCTCTTCATCTGCGTACTTTCTCAGGATGTTGTTAACTTTTCTTATGATTTCAGTAAATCTTTCCTGCATCTCCTCAGGAGTCAACTGCATCTCTTCGATCAAACGATCGACCTTGTTGATGAACAGTACCGGCTTGACGCCCTCATTCATCGCCTGCTTCATGACAGTCTCTGTCTGAGGCATGACGCCGTCAACGGCATCGACAAGAACTACTACTCCATCGACAGCACGCATAGCACGTGTAACGTCTCCTCCGAAGTCAACGTGCCCCGGAGTATCGATAAGGTTGACCAGATAGTTGGCCCCATCGTACTCGTGGACCATCGAAATGTTCGCAGAATAAATAGTAATACCTCTCTCCGCTTCCTGATCATCGAAGTCCATGAAGCGCTGATCTCCAGCAAGCTTCTCCGAGATCATACCAGCTCTCGCCAGCAGATTATCTGTTAAAGTTGTTTTACCGTGGTCAATGTGCGCCGCGATGGCGATGTTCCTGATATGCTCAGGATCATTAATTACCTCCTGAATTGCGTCAAGCTCTTTACTCATTTTAGATATACACCGAGTTTATACCGAAAAATTCTTTACAAGATTTAAAAAAGGCCTACTAAGAAAAACACAGGAAAAATTCTCAAAGGCCTCTAACATCCGACTGAGAAAATCCTCCACGCGAAGCATTATACAAGGCCTTTATCGAGGCCTCCGGAAGAGGATAATCCCAGACACGGACATGAGCCAGTTTTCCTCTGCCATAGCTACCTCCATTTCTATTCTCACATATCTTATATGCATTGAACTGTCCAGAAGTCAAGTTAGAAGAAGTATCCAGAAGTTCACCATTCCTGTATGCCTTGGCACCATTGGGGCCGACTTTCCAAACAATATTTACCCAGCCTGCTCCGTTAACATTATTCCATCTAAGTCTAGTATTGGATACTTCATTCAGAACAAGATTGCTTCCATTGTAATATAGCTGAAGAGAATTAGATACAGTGTAGTCATCAGTTGTAGAAAAATATGAATTCTGTATATTATCTGTTTTCAGCCAGATAGAAACCGTATGACTCCCATTCCAGTTAGGCGCAGAAGAATAAACGCGGCCATCCTGTCCATCAAACTCGTACGCAGATTCTCCCAGAGGCCCGGAAACGTCCTGCGTAACACCAACACTCAAAGAACCATGATGCTCTCTCCCCGAATAATCCAAAGCATTTCCAGAGGCCTCCTGCAAAGGCCAGTATCCAACAGTCCGCGTAAATATTTTCGATCTCATAAATTTGATTCAGCTCCTCGAAAATCCCCAATTAGCATTTCTCCCAACATTATACAGCTTCCAGACCTGCTGCTGAGACAAGGCCTCAGAATAAATCCTTACTTCATCGATCTCTGAGTTCCCTGATGTTACGCTGCCATTACTGTCATCATATCTGGCGCCTATTTGTGTATCCTTGGAATGTGATATAGATCCATAGGATGCCGGCGAACCCGGATCATATGCAGTGGTTTCGGCCTCTGTACCATCCAGTAAAATCCTCATACTGTCTTTATCATTATCTCTCATAACCACTGCATGATGCCAGTTTCCATCAGCGACCACTTGAGTTGTCCTATATACAATCTCATCATTGCTTCCATCATCTATGGAAATTCTTAGATATCCTTGAATAATCCAGCTGTAAAAACCTGCAAAGCCTGCACTTTCATCCCTGTTATCAATAATAGGGACATTTCCGCTTGTATCGGAGGTCTTAAACCAAAAAGAGACACTGAATGATGAACTGCCGAATGTACTGGCAAAGCTATGTGGCACATTCACGTAATCATCGCTCCCATCAAAACTAAAGGCCTCAGAGCCTCCGACACCGGAAGCGCCTGTAGTAATTCCACCATTCAAAGATCCATCATTGCTCCCCCAGGAGTCACTGATAACACCTGAAGATACATCACTTGAATCCATACTCCAGCGACTAACAGCTGAAGAAGGCCTGACTTTGTCCGGATGTACAGTTGCCTCATTCAGATTTTTAGTCATACATCAAGGCCTCCCATCTCAACAATTTTTTGGATTTCACTCTGAGTTAGAGGCCTGTTGTATATACGGAAGTCTGATATCTTGCCGTCCAGGTGTTCGTAGTTGTAGCCTCCGAGAGAGATAAATTCCGGGGAAAGGGTTATTCCTGCGTCTGTTAAAGTATTCTTTTTCTGGCCGTTGTAGTAGAAGTCAACATCGTTTCCTGTGCCGTGATTTACAAGAGTCACAAGATTCCAGGAATTGTTCTCCCATTCAGAGACCGGCATCAATCCATCTCCCCACGGAGACTGGATCTTATCAGTCGCAGAATCATAGATATACACTCTATCCGAGTTATCAGGAGAATCAAATAGATAATCCCCGTTAGTTCCATCTGCAGAAAGATTCTCCGTATTTGCCCAGAAAGAAATCGTATAAGTAGAAAGGCTTAGGGCGGAAGTATCTAACTGAACTTCTTCATTGTTAGCCGAATCAAAACTTCTGGCCTTCGCTCCTCCAAGGCCTACAGCCGTACTCGTACCTGTCACACTCGTAGAATCAAAATTATTCCCGGATAGATCATAGGCCTTCCCTGCCGAGTCTTCATTGAGAGGCCAGTGCCCGACAAGGCCCGAAGTCAGTCTGTCCTGATCAGTAATATTTTGAGTAGACGTCCTCTGATACAGGGCCTCTACTTCTGCTGTGCTTAGCACTCTGTCATATATTCTGACGTCGTCTATCTGTCCGTTTAGACGGTCTGAAAGTGAGCCGTCATCTTTTACTCTTGCGCCGATGTATTTAGTATTAGAATTGGAGGTATCGTTTTCTCTTGTTCCTGTTGCATCCTGACTTGCGTCTACATAACCTGTTAACTCTGTACCTCTTGCCACTAGGGCTATCTGATGCCAGTTTCCGTCGTTAACAGTTACAGAACCGTCCATAGTTCCCCAGTTGTAGTCCACAGTTCCATCAGAGTTAAATCCTATCTCAGCTCGCCTTGTGCCTGCTGTCCCACTCTGCCTGTCCGATATTATATATCCTGTAGATGTAGTTTTTACCCATAAAACATAACTGTAATCATCCGATGCGGAAGCCCCCAGTCCCTGGAGAAAACCTCTGGAAGAAAAACTGACGTAGGAACTTCCATCAAAATCCTTTGCATCGCCTATTTTACCTGAGACGTATCCTGCTGAAGTATTATCTGTCCCGTTGTTGTCTAAGGCCTTGTCTTCGACCGTGCCGTCAAAAGGATAGTATGCAACGAGGCCGTCTGTCAAGCTCCCTAATTCGTAGCCCTGCTGGAGGCCTGCACTCAGACTGTCTTCTGTATCATCGGTTACGCCTGTCGAGTCTCTTCTTGTAAGTTCTTCAGAGTTCCAGCGTACCATTGTATAACTCTTTATTCTAATTGCTTGTTAAGTTTTCTACTTGTTTATCCTCTTCACGATATGTATACTGGCTTCGTACAGGCCTAGCATAGGCAACGTGATCAAGGCCTGAGAGATTATATCAGGTGGTGTTGCGAAAGCAGCCAGCACCAAAACAGCTATGATAAAGTATCTGCGGTACTGCTTCATCATACCGGAATTTATAAGGCCTAGACGCGCCAGTAAAGCCGATATTATCGGCAGCTGGAAGAAGATCCCTGTGAAAGTGGAAAGTTTCAGTGCAAATCCTATAGTGCTTTGAAGGCCCCATACAGAGTTTACTGTGCTGGCTGATGAGAAGGCCTGGAAGAATGCAAGGCTTGTCTTGACTATGAACTGGTATGCGAAAGTCGCTCCTCCTATAAAAAGTATTATAGAGAAAGGTAGAAAGTTTCTGAGCGATGTGTACTCTCTTCTTGTAAGGCCTGGTTCTGCGAACTTCAAGGCCTGGTAGACGATCACTGGAAGTGTCAGTACTATCCCTATGATTATTGAAATCATTAACTGGGTGTAGAAGACTTCGAAAGGTGTGAACGCGTTCAGACTGAATCCTAGATCAGTCTGGAAGAATGAAAGTATCATTCCGGATTTGTAGAAAACTCCTGCAGTGGCTAAAACTATGAATATAGAAGTGAAAATCAGGCGTCTCCTGAGCTCTCTCAAATGGTGTTCAAAACTGTTCATTGCTCAACAGGCCTTCTTACTCGCTAGAATCCTTAACGTCCTCTACCTCTGATTCTACATCCGGAGCAACGTCTTTGCCGACTTCCTCGGCTTCCTGCATAGACTTCTTGTACTCCTTCTTCGACTCACCCAGAGAACGGGCAAGCTGAGGTAGCTTCTTAGGACCTATAAGCAGAGCAAAAATCGCCGCTGCAATCAAGATAATCTCCCAGTTACCAAACATACACCAGAATTACACTCGAATCAATAAATACCTTAGGCCTCAAAACACAGAAAAATTAATCACAGGCCTCTACTGTTCACAGTGAACTTTCTCATGTCCCGGCCTCTAGTCCCCCAACGATACAGTTCGAAAATCTCTTCCGGGCTTAAAGCTCTGTTGTATACTCTCAAGTCATCGATGAGGCCTTGGAAGTACCCATAGGGATCTGGTGTCTGTTCATCTGTAGTCCCTCCTATATCTAATGGATAATCATTTGTCCATCCTGAAATATTGCCTGCACCTTCGTCCACTTTAACTCCGTCTACATAGGCTTTTACGCCGGCACCTTGCTCATATACTCCTGTGACATGATGCCAGTTACCATCACGAACTCCAGAGGCATACGCATAAGCATCGTTCGACCCATCCTGATAGGAAAAACGCAGATCTCTTTCACCATTGGTTATGATATCCCATACCTTATGCACCCCACCGGCAAGCTCTCCCTTCCCAACTAAAACATGAGAATAACCCGTAAGAGAAGATTTAAGCCAAAAAGAACACGTTAACGATTCTCCAGAACCGATATCAAACGCAACACTGTCCGAAACTTCTACTCTATCATCATTCCCGTCAAAATCAGCTGCCTGACCTCTTATCGCATCATTACTCCACGAAAGACCTCCACTAGTTGTTCCGTTATTCGATCCCCAGGAATCATCCACGTTTCCATCAAAGGCCCAGCGAGAAACAGCCGAAGAATCAGAATCATTCGGAGGCCTCGCATAATCTCCAGATCCCCATTCGTGTAGAGTCTTTATTTCATCGGATGAAAGTGTGCGGGAGTAGAATCTTGCATCCGTCATGTTTACGTTGCTCCAGCTGTTGTATACCGCGGCGATCCAAAGAGGATCTGTGGACACGTTTGATGGAGATGGAACGGATGTAGTTGAGCCATCTAGCTCGCCGTCCAGATAAACTTTCCATTCTGATCCATCATATTGCAAGGCTACGTGATGCCATTTTCTGTCATCTACTACTGTATTACCTATAACTTCTGTACTTCCACCACCCACACCGATGTAGAATTTATTCTGCTCTGGATGGCTGCTGTTAGAAAACTGTAAGCTAAACTGGCCTGCCTGATAAGTCTCATCTGCCGGGGACTGACCGAAAAACTTTTGCTCATCTCCAAAACTTCCTTTCCTTTTGATCCATGCTGTGAAAGTCCAAGGCGGAGAAGTAGTATCGAGATTGCTTCCGGAAACCTTTACAACATCATCGTTTCCGTCAAAACTGTAGCTTGTTAGGCCTCCTTTACCGGCTACACCTTGCGTAACACCGCCATTCAAAGATCCATGATTTCCGTTGCCAGAAAGATCATAGGCCTTTGATCCGGAATCTTCGTGTAGAGGCCACCAGCCAATTAATCCAGTCATATTTTAGGCCTCTGAGAATTTTTTATACTGAGAGTTCGATGTTGTTGATTACTGCTGTTTTTTCTACGTTGGAGTTCTCGAGTTCGATATGCATCCAGTAGTCGTTGCCTGTTCCTCCTGAAAGATTTGTGAGGCTGTAGGAGCTTGTTCCGTCCTGTAGTGTTATTGTTTGTTCGCTGTCAGCAGTTCCGTTTCCTGTGGTGTCTTCGTATACTGTAACTGTTGCTGTGGTGTCTGTTGGGACGTTGGCGTCGACTGTTGCTACTGCGCTTACGCCTTCAATCTCGACGTAGTCTATTACTGCTGTTTCTTCTATGTTGGAGTTTTCGAGTTCAAGTTCTATCCAGTAATTGTTTCCTGGCTCTCCTGTAAAGTCAGATAGCGAATAAGTGTTTGTTCCATCCTGTAGCTGTACTGAACTGGTGTTATCGGCTACACCGTTTCCAGAAGTATCTTCGTATATAAATAATGTTGCTGCCTGTCCGTTCAGCGTTGTGGCTGCTGTAAGTTCTACTCCTCCTGTTCCTGTTGATATGCTCGTACTTACAGCCAGGGTTCCATTATTTTCTGTCTGTACCCGTAACTGGTTGAGTTCAGCATTAGAAGGATCAACAAGATTCAGTGCTCCTGTACCTGTTTCCGTCTGGACTCTAACTATAGGATTATCTACATCAGTAGGCTCGAATACCGGTACTTCTTCTGTACCTGTTTCTGTCCCAACTTTCACAGTCCCTATTTTAGCCATTGGTTAACACACTCCTTAGTCAAGGTCTGTCCTGTACCACATCTGGCCTACTTCAGGATTGCTTGGATCTGCTGTTCTCTTGTCAAGGACAAAGTTCTTGATCTCACCTGCAACTTCTGTTCCAGGCATACCGGAAAGAAAATTATTTCCATTAACATCAATAGAATCTGATCCAATCCTGACACGTGAAGCTGCAGAAGGAATAAGGCTTAAAGCACCAATGCTCAGAGATCCGATTCCAAGCATCTTCATGAAACCTCTGCGGGAAACACCTTCCTCTTGTTCTATTTCTTCAGACATTACATCGAGTAATTGTATTCAGTCATTTTTAACCTTTAACCCTGCAAGAGTGTCAGACAGTGAAATAACAGAATACAGAGTTCTCAAGTTCTGGCAAAAATGTGAAGATGAGTAGAGAATTGGAAACAAAAATGTAAGAAACGGGGAAAAAGGAAATAGAGGCCTTTTATCGTGCGCCGTCTGCCTCTCTTTCACGTCTTTCCTTCTCACGGACTGCCTTGACGGAGTTATCTCCTTCTGCAGCAGCCATAAGTTCATCTGCAAGAGTCTGTGAGGCCTCTTCAGATGATGTTAGTCTGTCCTGGTATTCTCCCTGGACAAGCAGTCTGAGTGCGAGATCTACTCTTCTCTGAGGTGCAACTAGAACTGCTTTACGTGCTCTTGCTCCTCCTCTTGAGTATGAGACTACTTCCTCGACTGGAGCCGAGTTCTCAATAGCGTCTACAAGAATCTGAATCGGATTTTCTCCGGTCTCTTCTTCGATTATTTCAAATGATTCTTCGATTAGCTTCCAGAGTCGCTCGCTTGAGCCTGTGTTCTGTCCGGAAGATACAAGATGTTTCCCTCCAGAATGTCCTGCAACGTACATCCTGTTGAGAAGTCTTTCTACAATCGGTACATCCGCCTTGTAGAACTGTTTCTCGCTGTGTCTTCCCTTTGAACGTGGTGCTGAGATGTTTTCAAGATTGAGATATCGGACAAGTCCATCGTCGCTTACTTCTACTTCCGATGCATCCCATCTTCCGAATGTAAGAATCTCGTCTTCCAGTTCCAGTGTTGCTGCGTCTGTTGTCATTTTTTAGATCACCGTGTTGGCTTCTGCTTGTTTCCTGCGACGAGTTCTTCAAGTGAAACGCCATTTACTTTGATTACCTTGTATCTGACTGTCGGGATGTCTCCTTTCGGTCCGGAGTCTGCTCCTCCGATTCCCTCGATCATCACTTCGTCGTGCTCGTCGATGTGGTCGATCGCTCCGTCGCCCGGAACGAAAGCTGTCAACTGTTTACCGTTTTTGAGGAGCTGTACACGCACACATTTTCGCAGCGCTGAGTTAGGCTGCTTTGCCTCGATTATACGTTTTTCTAGAACAATTCCTCTTCCCTGAGGGCTTCCCTCAAGAGGATCTGCCTGATCCTTCAAATTCAACATCCTTCGCTTGTAATATTTATCGCTCCAGCGGTACTGCTGGCTGTTCTTCCTCATTTTACGTGCACTATACAGTCCCATACAAGCAAGTAATTCAGGTTAAACTTTTTATACGGGTGGCCTATAAGATGGAGAAAATACGCGGATTCAATCTATGAACAGCCACAGTGCGAACACCAAGAGGCCTCCTCCGATAAGCTGCAAGGTATTGGAAGGCATCGTCTGTGCGAAAAGAAAGACAGCGGATAGAATCAGGCCTGTAATCAGTATTTCCTCGTGATCTTCGGAATGTTGCTGCACCTGAACGTTCTTCTGCTCCTGATCTTCAAGTAGCTTGGCGATCTTTGAAGGAGCCTTGGTCAGTAATTCCTTGTTCTGGTAAAAGTCGATCATGAAAGTCTTGCCGAGTTCTTTAGGCGAGTTCTCCTTCTTCAGTATATCCTCCACTTGATCCCTGTAGTCATCTGTGAGCTGGGCCTCAGGATTTATTGTCAACAGTATTCCTTCGATAGTTACCAGTGTCTTACCTGTCAGGACAAGATTCGTCGGCAGGTATACTCCTCTCCGTGAGGCCTTTACGATCATCTTGAACAGGGTACTTGTCATGCTCTGATCTTTGACTCTTGCATTTCTCAGGGTCAGCACCAGTTCTTCGATATCCTGTTTGAAGGCGTCAGTATCTGCGTCAGGTGCAACGTGTCCAAGCTCCTTTATGACTTCGAAAGCAGAGTCGACATCTTCATTTGAGATATGGAGAAGTAGAACACCAAGCCTTTCACGCGTGGATTTAGTAAGTTTTCCGACCATGCCGAAGTCGATAAGTATTATGCTTCCATCTTCACCTATGAAGAAGTTAGATGGATGAGGATCAGCATGGAAGAATCCATCACGAATCACCTGATTCAGGCCCATCTTTATTCCACGTCGTGTAAGCTCAGCAGTATCAATATTTAGATCTTCCAGTGCCTCAGTATCAGTACATTTTACACCTCCAACTTCTTCCATAACCAGAACTTTCTCTGTTGTATACTGACTGTAAACTTCCGGTATCTTAACCCTGTCATTGTCAGACATGTTCTGACGTATTATATCTGCGTTCCGTCCCTCCTGCTGGAGATCCATCTCTTCCCGTATCCATTTATCGAACTCTTTGACCAGGTCAACAAGCTGCATGCCGCTTAAACGACTGGAAACATTTTCCGCCCGCTTGGCCAGGAACTCAATGATATCCAGGTCCCTGTGGACTTTCTCCTTTATGCCAGGCCTCCGGACCTTCACCACGACATCCTCTCCATCCGGAAGTGTCGCAGAGTGGACCTGGGCGATCGAGGCAGCGGCCATCGGCTCTTCATCAAATTCATCAAAGTTATCATCCAAGGGACCGATCTCCTCTTCAACTATATCCACGGCCTCTTCAGAGTCGAAAGGAGATACAGAATCTTCAAGGCCTTCAAGCTCCTCGATATATCTGCGCGGAACAATGTCCGGCCTCTGCGCCATTATCTGCCCAAGCTTCACGAAAGTAGGTCCAAGCTCCTCAAATGTTTCACGCAGCCTCTCCGGCTTCGGCTTCTTCTGCCTGTCTGAAGTAAATCTCTTCGTGAAAGGTAGACGATGCGTTAAATCAAGTTTGTCGAGAACTATACCAAGCTCCTGATCGGCCATTATATGGATTATCTCATCCAGTCTCTTGATATCGCTGACTTCGTTCTCGACTCTGCCCATACAAAGTAGTTTTCACAGACTTCTAATTAAAAGCACTGTCCGCCTGTAAAAGCCCTAGAAAAATATGATAAAAAATTTGTACAGAGGCCTCTAGTCGGTAAAGTGTGCGTTGCTGGGTATACCAGCGGTTGCTTCTAGTTCTTCTCTAGAATTGGAAGATGAACTTTTCTCTGTGGAAAATCTTTTTGGAGGCCTTTATGGAGTTTGAGGTTCTGCAGAAATATTTTATTCTACAGTTACTTCCTCTACTCCATGTGTTCTCTGCAGGATTTCACGGATAGATTCAATCTTCTGTCCGTTCTTTCCTACTACGCGTCCTTTGTTATCTCTAGGTACGTCGATTGTTACCTTGTCGTCTTCGATATCTACCCCTCTGATATCTGCAGGTACAAGGTTGTTGATAAATGCACCTAGATTGTCGTTGTACTCGTAGATCTTGATGTCTCTTCCAAGTTTTTCCTGTACTTTCTGAACTACTTTTCCTCCCTTCCCGATAGCCATTCCGGCCTTTCCTTCAGGTACTACAAAGTAAGCTTCATCTTCCTTGATGATCGCATCTCTAACCTCTACGTCTGTAATGGATTCGAAGAGGTTGATGTTTCTGATCATTTCAGTGTCGTAAGTCGCTGTTGCCATAAGATATTAACCCTAAAAACGTGTTTCCGTGTAATTCAATGAGAGTGGTTACCTTTATATATGAATCGATGGAGAAGTATTTTTTCGCCCCGGTTTACTCATCATCACCGGGTGCGAATTTAGGTTTTAAGTCGATCATACCGGTACCGTTAGGCATCGGCTGACCTACGAGAATGTTCTCAATAACTCCATCAAGTTCGTCGTTTTCTCCTCTTAGAGAGCCTTCACGCAGGTGCTTCTTCGTCTCCTCGAAGACTGAACGTGCAAGCAGGGATTCCTTGTTGCCCATGATACCGTAACGTGTTGTACCGTTGAGTTCTCCCTCCTTTGTCATCATGTCTGCTAGAAGCATGATGTGGCGATCGTCAACTCCGATTCCCTGGGCCTCCAGAGTCTCGTTAACTTCATCGACGATTGTCTGTCTCAGGGCCTCTACTCCGAGAACTGAAAGAATCTCAAAGAGATCGTTACTCTTTGTACGCGTCTCATCAACTTCTTCAATTTTCAGAGTCTTTCTTAGAGAAGATCCTGCTGTCTGAAGACGCCATTCTCCGTCGTCTTCATTAACAACTACCTGTTCAATACCTTTCAGGCCTTTGATACGGGCATCTTCGGTCTTGTTCTTAATCTTCTTCAGATCTCTAAGATCATAGTCGTCCTGTGAAGACTCTACAATGATATTATTGCCTTCAACAGATACCTTGGACTTTCTGACGGATTCCTCAACTCTGGCCTTGACGTCCGAAGTATCAATGTCATAATCATCAAGCAGATCTTCATTGAGCTTGTACTCTACCTGAAGCTGCATGATGTCGATCGTATCCTGTGTGATAAGATCCTCGAAGACTACCTGCCGTAGCTTACGTGCTACTTCCAGCGCATCCTCCTTCGAATTATAATCCTCGTGAAGGTAGACATCCATAGCCGGAGTCTTAGGATTTCTCCGTGCGTCGACGATCTCGATCAATCTTGGAAGTCCTGCTGTCAAGGATACCTGTGCTCCTCCTGCCTGGTGATATGTCTCCATAGTAAGCTGTGTGGCAGGCTCCGAAAGAGACTGAGCGGCTACTACACCGATTGATTCTCCTGGCTCGTACTGCATCTGCTCGTAGCGCTCCTTTAGTTTTTCCTTTTCTTCCTGTGACAGGCCTCTCCCCTGATACTTCTGTGGGAGTTCCTGTGCACGATCCTTCCAGTCAAAGTCTTGTGTCATTTTTCTGTTCACCTCTAATCAAGATTGATGGATGTTGAAAGCTGTCCTCTATCGGATTTTTGCGGATCAACTCCATCCTCTCCAGCTCTGAACTGGATGATATCGCCCTGAGCATTCCTTACTGTCTGATCATACTCGACACGCAAGTCCTGCAAGGCGTTTGCAACTCTTCTGTACATGTATCCGGATGTCTTCGTCCTGAGTGACTTGTCCATCAGTGCCTTTCTCTGGCTCATCTGGTGGAAAAACATCTCCTGTGGATCAAGGCCTTCAAGAATACTTGAGGAAACAAATCCTCTTGATTCAGGCGTCATTTCGCCTTTCTTGAAGTGAGACAGTGTTCTGTCCTGATAACCTCTTTCAATCCTCTGATTTCTTACAGAGTTCTGTCCAAGGAGGCCTGCCATCGTTGTAACGTTCTGCATGCTTCCTCTTGCACCGGAGTCTGCCATGACGTAAGCTGAAGATTCTTCGCTGAAGTTGTCGGAGACAAGATCTCCAATATCAGCGAATACCTCGTTCAGTGTCTTGGTGATCTTGATTTCCCGTGTCTGCTCAAGAGTCTTACCTGTAATTGCCTCCATCTCACCGTCTTCGTACTGCTGAAGAAGTTCTTCAGCATCTTCGATGGTGTCGCTGATCATGTCCTTGATCTGTTCAGTTGCCTCATCAGGCACCTCTAGATCTTCAAGGCCTATGCTGAATCCGCGCTGTGTCAGGAAGATTGCTCCGACACGTGAAACACGGTTCAGGAACTCTGTAACTTTATCAGCACCGTACTCGATTGAAAGCTGCTGGATGATCTCTCCACCGTAGTCTCCAAGAGCATCCTCATCGAGAACTCCCTCGATAAGTTCTCCCTCTTCGATAACTACCTCATTATCTTCTCCTTCGTTAATTGTCAGAGAGATATCATCCGGTATAAACATTGAGACAAGCTCTCTACCGGAAATCTCTTCCTTCTCAGGAAGATCTGCCTCGTACTCACCAGCCTCTGCAAGAAGATTGAAGGCCTTCTCACGTGAGACAGTTCTGTCAGGCTGTGTCAATAGGTAAAGGCCTGAAACATAGTCCTGAAGCATACCGACAATCGGGCCTCCCATCTTCGGAGACTTGATGTGCTCCTGGACTTTCATCAGTTCCTCTGCCTCTGCACGGGCCTCTTCTGTCTGCGGTACGTGCAGGTTCATCTCGTCCCCGTCGAAGTCTGCGTTGTACGGTGCACATACGTTCAGATTCAATCTGAAAGTCCTGTATGGCAGTACACGGACTTCGTGTGCCATGATAGACATACGGTGGAGGGACGGCTGCCTGTTGAACAGGACAGTATCTCCATCTCCAAGATGTCTTTCAACTTTCCAGCCTTCATCCGGCTGGATTTCTTCAAGTATATCCTCCTGATTTTCTTCTGTTATTCTTTTTCTCTTCCCACTTGGTGGGTAAACATAGTTAGCACCCGGATGTGTATCAGGGCCGTTTTCGATCCTCTCTTTCATCTCCTCGAAGTTCCTATCGTTCACTTCTTCAGGGATTGTAAGCTTCTTTGCAACCACGTGTGGAACTCCTACTTCGTTGATCCCGATGTTAGGATCAGGGGATATAACTGTACGGGCCGAAAAGTTCACACGTTTTCCGATAAGGTTCTGCCTGAAACGGCCTTCCTTACCCTGTACACGCTCGATAAGAGACTTGAGTGAACGGCCGGATCTGTGTCTTGCCGGCGGAACATTACTCATGTCGTTGTAGAACAGTGTTGCGACGTGGTACTGCAGTAGCTCGTGTAGATCGTCGATAATGAACTCAGGGGCCTCGATTTCAATATTGTTCTGGAGGCGCTTGTTGATCCTGATTACATCGACGAGCTTGTGAGTGATATCGTCCTCTGATCTCTCTCCTGTTTCAAGAGTGATCGAAGGCCTCATCGTTACCGGAGGAACCAGAAGCTTCTCGATAATCAAGTCTTCAGGCCTCCCTCCTTCTACTCCAAGCTTTGCTGCCATTTCATCCGGAATCTTCTTAAACCGTTCCTGGATCTCTCCTGGAGTGATTTTTTCGCCGTCTTCGTAGTAAGTATAAGGTTTCTCGAAGTCGACATCGGAGATTTCCTCTCCGGTCTCCGGATCCTCCTTCATCATGTTGGACTTTCTCAACGGTTTATCTTCATTCTTCAGTAGAAGTGAGACTGATCCGTCGTCGTGGACATTGGTGAATCTGAGAAGGTTCCTGACTTTCTTGGCGTAGAGTGAGTGAACTACAGGCCTTGAAAGAGTGATCTTTCCGAAGTGGCCCTGACATTCACGCATCTGGCCTCCACAAGTCTGGCAGGTCATCCCTGGATCGATTACTCCAAGTGCAGGATCCATGACACCTCCCTCTACAGGGTATCCGTCTGCGTCGTAGACCTCTGCCTTGTTGATCTCTTTTACAGCATTTTCTTCGACGTCTCTTGTACTCATGATTCCGAAGTCCAGTTCAGTAATGCTCTTCATTGTGGATCACCTATTCCTCCTCTACCTCGATGTCAGTATCTATCATCAGTGATTTTAACTCATCGAGTAGAAGCAGCATAGCGTGAGGGATTTCTGTCTCCTCGAACTCTCCGTCTTCACCGTTCTGCTTCACGACTTTGTTCTGTTCACGGTCAAGGTAACCTCTGTCACCCGACTCCGTGTCGACGTGGATCTCGCTGGCGTCAGCTCCGAACCGCTCCTTCAGAAGCAGTGAAGCTCCGTGTCCAACGAAAACGTCCTTTTCCATCTCTCCCAGCCGGAGGCCTCCCTCCTGACTGCGTCCTTCTGTAGGCTGCTTTGTAAGCAGTGTGACAGGTCCACGGCTTCTTGCGTGCACCTTGTCCCCGACCATGTGACTCAACTTGAGGTAGAAACCAGGCCCGATCATAATCTCGGCCTCCATCTCCTCACCGGTTACACCGTTGTACATGGTCTCTTTACCGGATGACTCGAATCCAAGCTCCTCAAGCTGATCTCTGAGCTTGTCCTTGTCCTCTCCGTGATAAGCTGTGGCATCGACTTTCTCTCCACGGAGAGCTCCAACTTTTCCTCCAATTAACTCGATTATCTGCGCCACGGTCATACGGCTTGGGATAGCGTGCGTGGAAAGAATCATGTCAGGAGTAATACCCTGTTTCGTGAAAGGCATGTTCTCCTCAGGAGCGATCATTCCGATAACTCCTTTCTGTCCGTGTCTTGTCGCAAACTTGTCTCCAAGCTCAGGGATACGGTACTCACGCATCTTTGCCTTGATCAGCTTGTCACCGTCACCGGTCTCGGAAAGCATAACCTTGTCAATAACTCCCTGCTCTCCGTGCCTTACTGTGAGACTTGTCTCTCTCCTCTCTGCAAGCCCCATCTTCATCTCTTCGCCGCCTCCTCCAAGGAACTTCGGAGGAGAAGTCTTACCTACAATCACATCATCGGAATCTACCTGTGTCTCAGGATTAACGATTCCATCATCATCAAGATGCTCATAGGCCTCTTCACGCCTGTATCCACGGACATCCTTATCCGGAATAGAAATTCTATCCTTCTGACCTCCGTAGAAACGCTTGGCCTCTGTCTTGTAAGTCCTCATATAAGTTGAACGTCCCAGGCCTCTCTCGATAGAGGCCTTGTTCATGATTACTGCGTCCTCGATGTTGTATCCATCGAAGGATGCAAGAGCAATCATCATGTTCTGGCCGATCGGATGCTCTCCGACAAGAGTATCGTATGTGTTTGTCTCTACTATCGGCTGCTGAGAGTAAGTCAGCACGTTAGATCTTGTATCAAATCTCTGATGGAACTCGCTTGTAGGCATTCCAAGTCCCTGTCCTGCCATCTTTGCACCGAAGTTCACACGGTCTCCACGATTGTGTTCAGGATAGACTGTCAGAGAAGCTGATACACCGTGGATAATCTCGGAGTCGATCTCCATGTGAGTATGCTCGCCAGTAACTTCCTCTTCATTCATAGCTACGTAGGCATTCTCTTCCTCTTCAGCATCGATGTACTCGATGATTCCTTCATCTTCAAGATCTTCAAGACTTATTTCTCCTTCCTGAAGCTGCTCTCTCTGCTCATCTGTAAGAAGAGGTTCACCGTCTTCAACGATGACTACAGGCCTCATGACTCTTCCAGAGTCTGTATTGATCCTGATCTCATCACGGTTCTCGTTGTAGTATACCGATACTTCCTGATCAAGCTCTCCTTCACGCCTCTTTTCAATCAGATTCTCACGGATCTCCTCAGGAGAATCAACATCGTCAACTATCTGACCGTCAAGGAATACGTCAGTAATAAGCCATCACCTTTGAAGTTTTTGTACAGTTTCCAAACGTTTCAAGTCCATCAACTTTTCTCATTATCATTTTCTGAATCACCTTGCATCGATCCCCGAGTCATGAAGCTTTGCCTTCAGGGAATTCTTCTCCATATCAGTCATTCCTGTGGAAACATCTGCTGTCATCGCCAGATGAGTTCTCAATCCGATGTTCATACCTTCAGGAGTCTTGATAGGACAGACACGGCCCCACTGCGTAGGATGAAGATCTCGGGCCTCAAAGTGCTGTCTGTCGCTGGACAGTGGAGAAACAATATTTCTCAAGTGGGCAAGAGTCTTGATACGATTGTTGCGCTCAAGTCTCTGACAGATACCTGTTCTTCCACCGACCCAGTTACCTGTAGCCATAGCTCCCATGATCTGTGAAGTCAGCTTGTCTGAAACGATTGTTGACTGAAGGCTTGGAAGACGGCCTCTTTTAGCAGATTTCTGGAAGTTATACTTCATACGGGCAACAAGCCCCCACTTACCGAGGAACACTGATCTGAACTGCATCTCAAGCAGCTCTCCAGCCAGATTCATCCTCTTGTTGGCGTAGTGATCGATATCGTCTTCATTGATATCGCCCTTGCCAAGTGCAATAGTATTTCTTATCATCTTTGTCAGGAACTGAGCCTTCTCCTCTCTGGAATCCTCATCCTGTCCAAGATGTGGCAGAAGGTACTCATCCAGAATATTCTGGACACGATCCTCGACATCGTTCGTGATACCGGCCCTGTTCGCAATATACTCGAAGGCCTCTGACTGATCAGAAGCATCAACTTCATACAGGTTCAGGTAGACATCGGAGGCATAATCCTCGCCAATCGCCTCAACGATCTCTTTATCAGTTTCATATCCAAGAGCTCTTACAAGAGCTACTGCCGGAGTCTTCTTCACATTCGCAAAGCTGATATTTACAATATCCTTATCTCTTCTGAGAATATGCCTCTGAACGTATCCCTGATTCTCGGAGTTGATACGGCACTTCTCCTCATCGCCATCCTCCTGGAAGACAGGCTTGTTGTTCGCCAGCTCCTCCATAGCGATCAAAGTCTTTTCAGAGCCGTTAACAATGAAGTATCCACCAGGATCCTCAGGATCTTCACCGGCCTCTCTTAGCTCTTCTTCATCCATGTCAGAAGTCCAGCACAGATCGGAGCCGATCATGACAGGGATCTCTCCGATAGTAACTTCCTCGGATTCCTGCTGAATTCCCTCGAAGATAGGAGTAAGTTCAACTCTAATCTCTGAAGAATAAGTAAGATCTCTCATACGGGCCTCACGAGGCATAATCTCTCGCACAGAACCGTCAGCTTCGTTGATCTTCGGCTTCTTGATATCAACATCAACAATCTTGATAACAAGATCCTCACCTTCAGGAAGCTCAGGCTCTATAGACTCAACTTCATTAAGTATAGCCTGAATCCTGTCCTCAACGAAACGGTTGTATGATTCAATCTGGTGTTTTACAAGGTTACGATCAATTAGCTGCTCCAGGAACTCTTCTTGCATTATTAAATTACCTCTATTCAACCACTCTTCTGTAGTAAGTTGTTTCGCCTGCTGTAGGGCTTGAACGCGTTATCTCAAAGACATCACCGACCTCGAAATCCTTCTGCTTCAAAGCAGAATCATTACTTTTTATACGAGGAAGATTCTTCTTCTCAATATCAAATTTTTCAAGAAGATCCTCAACTTCCTCTTCAGACATTTTACGGTGTTCTGGAACGAGCCGGTGGTCACGTACATCCATAGCCATTGGTGATATCACTCCTTGAGCAGGCAGAAAAGTTTGCTCTCAGACATATACATCAAGAGTAACAAACTTTAAAAGGGTAGTGAGTGACGACAAAACTTATTTAAAGAAGCTCGAAGTTAGAACAAAGCTTCCTCCTCACTTCTCATAGAATAATAACCATCACCAACCACCACGTGATCCAGGACATCCACACCCATCTTTTCACCCAACTCCCTCAACTCCTCTGTAACCTCTATATCCTCCTGTGTGGCAGAGGCCTCTCCCGACGGATGATTGTGGACAAGTATCATTGCCGCAGCATTCGAATTCAAAGCTCCCTTGAAAATCTCTCGAGGCCTGAAACCGACTTCAGAGACACCGCCGTCGAACTCCTTCCTTGCCAGAATCTCGTTGCCAGAGGAGAGATAGAAGACTCTCAGAATCTCCTCTTCCAGAAACTTCATATCGCCGCAGACAGCTTTTACATCACTCAGCGAGGAAATCTCTTCACGCTCCTCTTTCTCCAGTCTTCTGGAAAGTTCTCCGATTGCCTGTAACTGTCCGGCCTTCACGCGAGATACACCTTCAAAATTTTTCAGATCTTCAAGGCCTCTGTCCGCCAGCTCGTCCAGAGAATACGTGTTCAGAATCTCCGAGGAAAGTTCCTTGACATTCTTCCCTTTAGTACCTGTCCTGAGAAGTATCGATAGAAGCTCTACATCCGTCAGACCGTCCGGACCACGTTCTTCAAGCTTTTCACGAGGCCTCTCGCTTTCAGGAAGATCCTTGATAGTATAATCCATCTATCCCGAAATTTTTCGTGGCGACTTAAAAAATCCTAGAACTCTATAAAATCGTCTTCCGGCAGATCATCCAGCGAGGCCTCGGGATCGACACTTATCGAATCAATTCTTATAGGGCCGGACATCTGTTCTATAAACTCTGCTGGTAGTGTGTAGAGCTCGAGGCCTTCGTGTTCTTCTGGCAAAGGTTCTACATTGTTTCCATTCCTGAGAACGAATTCTCCTTCATCTATATCTTCACTGTCTTTCATCTCGTACTGCATCTGTGTCCCGGCCTCGTTAACAAACCTCCAGGCTCTGTTACCGGCATTAAAGGCCTCCATGACGGCATCACTCATCTTTCCATAGCCGTCGAAAAACTCGGCGTTCATCCTGTCGATAACATAAGCCGTCTTCGCAGCATCTCTGGCCAGAGAATCAACTTCTTCCACGTCTCTCTGATCTCTGACAGCCATCCGCCATTCCGTTATATTCCTGTAAGCTGCATCAACAAGCTTCTCAGAGGCCTCTCTGTACTCCTCGGAATCCAGGTCCTCTTCAAGAACATAGTCGGCGTCGATATCGTCATCGCCCAGATACATGTTTTGTCACTGAAAAGCCAACACTAAAAGTTTTTCGGGTATACTTTAGAATCTAGGCCTTTCTCTACTTTTCCATGAAGAAGCTGCTTGAAAATCCGGATTTCGACGAGGCCTCTGAAATACTCGACGAATACCTGAAAAGAGATTTCACAGTCCAGATCAACGGCCTTTGTACAGTAAATTATCAGGGACGCGCCAAATCAAAGCTGGACAGAGGTGAAAGACTCGTGATAAAGAAGCAGGACTCTGCGATTCTGGTCCACGGGCCTGAGAACTATCAGCCGAAGAACTGGCAGCCGGAAGTCGATTCATACAGCGTTGAGATAGACGAAGTTGAAGACGAGAAGACACTGGTTCTGGAGGCGAAAAGAACTAATCCTGATGAAATAGTGGAGATACGTTTCGAGGAGATCGAACTGCTTACAGTACACCAGTTAGTCGATAAATCAGATCTCAAGATCAGAGGCCACGAAGTAGACATCCACGAAGCGATCGAAGACGATCCAGAGATCGTCGAAGAAGGCCTAAAAATAGTGGAAAGAGAGAGGGAGACTCCCGCCGGATTCATCGACGTCTTCGCCCGTGATGAAAACGATAACTACGTTGTTATCGAAGTCAAGAGAAATCCAGACTACAACACAGTCTTGCAGCTCCAGAGATACGTAGATGAGATAGAAGAAGAGTTCTCCGGAAAGATAAGAGGAATACTTGTCGCACCGAAGATGACAGATAAAATCCTCAACTATCTGGAGGAAAGAGGCCTCGAATTCATCGAAGTCGAGATGGAAGACGTTATCGCATCGTACGAGGCAATCGATCAGAGCCAGAAAGGCCTTTCCGACTTCGGAGCTGACTACACCGCAGAATAAAATTTCTAGATTGTTTTACTGTCTGACTGTCCGAATCCGCCTCTGGAAGCATTGTACAAGGCCCTGATAGAGGCCTCCGGCAGAGGATAATCCCAGATCCTGACGTGAGCGATTTTTCCGTTGAATGGTTCGGTGTTGTCGGCGCGTCTTCCTATCTTCATGCTTGAGGCCGGTTGATTCAGGTTGCCTGTCTTGGAGAAAGATCCGATTTTCCGGCCGTTGTTGTACAGCTCCACAGTATTTCCATCGTATCGGACTACTGCAAAGTTCCAGGTATTCTTGAGACCGGAAACCGGTTGCTGCGTGTTACTCCATCCTTCAGCATCTGTCTGTACATGCACCTCCAGATTATCGTCGCTGTCATCAACCTTCAGATTGATATTTTCAAAGTATCCGACCACAGAATGCCTGCTGGAATCACTGCCCTCATAACGCCACCACGCCGCCAGAGTCAAACGATCTCCGGAAGGAAGAGCGCTGTCGACAACAATCTCATCATCAGTACCATCGAAATCCATAGCAGAACTGCCTACAGGCCCAGAAACACCATAAGATGAGACATTCGCAGTCGAAGCATGATTCTCATTGCCACTATAGTCATAGGCCTGGCCGCTACTTTCCTGCAAAGGCCAGTATCCAACAGTCCGAGTAAAAATCTTAGATCTCATAACTTCGATTCAACTCCTTGAAAATCCCCAATTAGCATTTCTCCCAACATTATACAGCTTCCAGACCTGCTGCTGAGACAAGGCCTCACTGTAAATCCGGACCTCATCAATTTTTCCTTTAAACATATATTTGGACTGTCCCTGCCCATCTGCATTTGTGTCAAGACTTCCCATGATCATATGTTTTCCACTTGTATCCCCCATCGTCCCTGACGCAGATTGTTCGCTAACTTTCGAGCCGTTCACGTAGATACGTTGTTTTGAACCATCCCAAGTGCCGGTAATATGATACCATCCAGTATTTATCACCGATCCAATTCCCGCCCGTAAATCAACTTTTCCGCCATCAAGACCTAACCTGAAGAGGAAATCATCTGTATCATCTTGATAAGACAGGACATACGCGCCCGAGTTTCCAACCACAACATTGTAACTGCTGTTGGAACTTGAACCCGTTACTTTCACCCACGAGGAAACAGTGAGCCGTGTAAAACCTCCTAGCACATCCCCCACGGCTACATAATCATCGCTTCCGTCGAAACTGAAGGCCTCAGAGCCTCCGACACCGGAAGCGCCTGTAGTAATTCCACCATTCAGAGATCCATCATTGCTCCCCCAGGAATCCTGTAAAGTTCCTGAACTGACATCAGAACTGTCCATACTCCAGCGTGAGACAGCAGAAGCAGGCCTCACTTTATCCGGATGAGTCGAGGCCTGTGAAATATCCCTAGTCATACATCAAGGCCTCCCATCCTCGCCAGAGTCTCAATTTCGGATTTTGAAAGAGTTCTGTTGTAGAATCTTACATCCTGGATCTGGCCTTTCCAGTTGTAATTCCTCTGAGCCATATTTCCAATCAATATTTTTTCGTCAAGCAGAGAAGAGTCGTTAGGAATTGATAGCGAGGCCTTATTTTGAGCGTCAAGGTATACTTCATACTTATCCTCTGTGAGATCGACGACGAGTGTGAAAAAATGCCATTCGCCGTCATTAAAAGTTTCCGAACTAACGAACTCCACCAAGTTCCCTCCAGACTCGACATAATATGATCTGAATACTCCTGAATCTCTAAGTTCAGCTATCTGCCAGTCAGGAGGAGAATCAGGATCACTTCCACTCTGCAGGATAGCATTAATCGAATTAGGGGTCTCTTCAGCTTTGAACCATCCGGTAACAGTTGATCTAGACCCTCCTCCTACCGGAGAATCAGGAATCTGGATCTGATCATCGCTGCCATCGAAACTTCTGGCCTTCGCTCCTCCAAGGCCTGCGGCTGTAGTAGTACCAGTTACAGAAGTGGAATCATTGCCTCTACCAGATAGATCGTAGGCCTTCCCTGAGCCGTCTTCGTTGAGAGGCCAGTGCCCGACAAGGCCCGAAGTCAGTCTGTCCTGATCAGTAATATTTTGAGTAGACGTCCTCTGATACAGGGCCTCTACTTCTGCTGTGCTTAGCACTCTGTCATATATTCTGACGTCGTCTATATATCCGTCTGTGAAGTACTGTCCGTCTCCTCTGTTACCGATCTTTGTTGTATTTGAAGAGGAAGTTGATTCTGTTGCGTTCACTGTTGAGATCAGGTTTCCTCCTCTGTAGTATCTTATCTTGGAACCGTCGTAAGTCACGCAGACGTGGATCCACTGTCCCTGAGGCCAGCCGCTTTCAAGATTGTGTTGAGAACCGCCAAACCAGAGCTGGACACCGGAACTGTAGTCGTAGCGGAACAGGGTGCCGTCACTTCCATCGTAATTTGCAAGTATGTTGAATTCATCGCTTGACCCGCCGCCTCTGTCATATATCCATGCAGACATCGTCAACTGATCCATAGACCCGACACTGAATTTTTCACCGGTATCCACGTAGTCATCATTTCCATCAAAGGCCTTCGCCTGACCGATCTTTCCAGATACAAAACCTGCAGAAGTATTATCTGTCCCGTCGTGATTCAGGGCCTTGTCCTCGACCGTTCCGTCAAAAGGATAATATGCAACGAGGCCGTCAGCCAGGCTTCCAAGCTCGTAACCCTGTCGGAGGCCTGAAGAGAAATCATTCCTGGCCTCGTCTGTGAGGCCTGTAGAATCTCTTCTTGTCAGCTCTCCAGGATTCCAGCGTACCATGGGTAGAAGTTTGTGTAATGAAAATATAAGCTTAATCAGAGTGTCTGTCAAGAAAAAACAGGAAATGAAAAATTGGAGGCCTTTTTAGAAGTCTTTGTGAATCCAGTAGCGCTCTATCTTTTCCAGATCAAGCCAGTGGATCTCGTCGTCGGCATCGACTTTGACAAGGCCTGAGCTTTCCAGGAACTCGGAGTTGTGTTTATGGAGTTCGTGTTCCTCTCCGGAGTCTGTCAGCACCATGACTTCTCCGTACTCGTCGACGGCGTCTCGAAGTCGTTTGAACATATCTTTTTTCACCTGCCTCTGAAATGATGTCCCAGTATCAAAAACCTTCCCTTTCCAATTAGAAACCATAGATGTGTGGAATCACTGGAGCACGTGAAAAAGAAACAGTAAAGGCCTTGAACAGGCATCTGAAGCATAGAGGCCAGAGCTGCAGCATCGAAGAAACAGAAAACTTTTCTCTAGGCCATTACCTTCATTCCGTCGTTGGAACAGTCGAACAACCACTGGAAGAAGAAGGCCTCCTGTCAGCGAACTGCGAGATATACAACTGGAAGGAACTGAACAGAAAATACGGCTGGGATACGGAAAACGATGCAGAAACACTTCTCAAACTGCTTGAGAAAAAAGGAGTCAAAGGCCTGAAAGAAATCGACGGGATATACGCATTCGCATATCTGAAAAACGGTGAAATTATACTTGCACGTGACAGACTCGGCGTTAACCCGATCTGGTACTCTGAAAAAGAATTCGCATTCGCCTCGGAGAAACAGGCTCTGGAAAAGGAAGGATTCACAGAAATAAAGGAGCTTCACCCGAGACAGATACTTGTCCACGACCTGGAGAGCCAGGAAACCTCTTTCAGGCAGAGAGAATTCTTCGAGATAACCGCGGATGAACAGGAAAAAGTTACAGATGAAAACATAGACGAAACAGCAGAACAGATCAAGGAGATATTCCTGAAAGCTGTGGAGAAAAGAGTGCCTGAAGGAGATGTCGGACTTCTTTTCTCTGGAGGCCTAGACTCCACTCTTGTGGCAGCGGCTTTACAGGAACTCGATAAAGATTTCACTGCATACACCGCAGGGATACAGCACGGGAACGTCTCAGCTCCAAGAGACTACGAAAAGGCCCACGAAGTAGCTGAAAAAATGGGATTCCCTCTGGAAAGATACGAGGCCTCCCTAGAAGAGGTAGAGAAAGTTTTACCGGATCTTGTGGACTGGATCTCTACTACTAACGTCGTGAAGCTTGGAGTGGCTCTGCCTTTCCATTTCAGTCTGGCGCAGAAGAATCAGGCCTCTGAGCAGGTCGTTTTCACGGGATTCGGTTCCGAACAGCTTTATGCTGGTTACGCACGGCAGCAGGGATACCTGAACAAGGAGTGTCTGTCCGATCTGAGAGGGATTTTCCATGAAGATCTGTATCGGGATAACGTAGTAAGTTTCAGGAATGGCAGGGAGTTACGAGTACCTTTCCTGGATGAAGAACTTGTTGAGTATGCACTTTCTATACCTGAAGATATGAAAAGGACCGAAGAGTACCGTAAATATGTTTTGAGGAAGGCTGCGGAGAAGCTTGGCGTCCCTGAAGATGTGGCGTGGCGGAAAAAAGTTGCTGCACAGTACGGATCAAACTTTGACAAGGCTGTAGGGAAACTGGCGAAAAACTCCGGCTTTGACCAGAAACAGAAATACGTCAACCAGTTCCGTGAAAAACCTAATAAGAAACTTGTTGCTCTTACTTCAGGAGGAAAGGACTCGAACGCAGCTTTGTTCCGCATGTGGCGTCGAAACAACGAAATATCGTGTCTTCTAACCCTGAGATCTGAAAACAAGGCCTCTTACATGTTCGACTCGAAGAAATCGGATAAAGACCTGGAATGGCAATCAGAAAAACTTGGTATTCCGCTTATAACACAGGAAACAAAGGGAGAAAAAGAAAAAGAGCTTGAAGATCTGCGTAAAGGCCTGGAAAAAGCGAAGGAAAAATTTGATGTTGAAGGAGTTGTCGCCGGCGCTATTGAGTCAAGTTATCAGCGAGATCGCGTGGATAAAGTCGCTGAAGAGGTAGGCCTGAAAGTTTTCACACCGCTGTGGCAGTTTGATCAGAAACAGTACATGCACTGGCTTGTACGGGAAGGCTTCGATGTTAAAATAACTGATGTGGCGGCTAGAGGTCTCTCAGAGGATTGGGAAGGCAAAGTTCTGGATAAAGAAGGTGTTGAGGATCTTCTGGAGTTAGCGGACGAGTATCGTTTCCATCCTGCCGGTGAAGGCGGAGAGTACGAGACAAAGGTTGTCGGTTTCCCGGAAGAGCTTGTCGATTAAAAATCAAGGGAAAGTTTTTCTAGAAGATTACTGCGATAACGAATCCTGCAAGGATTGTTACTGCGATCAAGGCCTGTGTGAATGTAGAGGCCAGTATACCGAGAGCCGAGTAAATTCCTGCTTTTCTGCTTTTCTGCATATCTCCGGTTCTGAGATATTCTCTGATGAAGACTGTTAGGCCTGAGGCGATTATGACTCCGATCGGGCCTCCGAGGATGAAGAATCCTATGAATCCTGCTATGCCTGCTGCTACAGAAGTTTTACCTGATGCTCCTCCTGCTTTTGCTGTAATAGCTCCTGAGAACCAGTCTACTATGAGGCCTGTAGCTCCGAGGAAAGCTGTTATCCAGAGGAAAAGTGCTCCTGGCTCGGTGTAGCCTGTGCTCCACCAGTAGAGGCCTACTCCCAGAAGAGATGCTGCTAGGCCCGGCATTCCAGGTATTATGCTTCCTGCAACTCCGATTATGAGAAGCAGTAATGCTGCGATGAGAAAGTAGTCCATTGAAATCTTCACCTGTTGGAAATATGTGTTCGGGTCCGGTGGGATTTGAACCCACGACGGCCGGGTATCTTTTCCGAAAATCAGAGATTTTCTTATTCCCCGGTTCTCGTGGAGAACCTTGAGGTGATTAAAAGCCCGGTGCTCTGCCAGACTGAGCTACGGACCCATGAGAGGCCTTGTTTCAGGCCTCTATGAGTTTTTTAGTATAAATGTTTATTCTGGACTTACGAAGAGTACGTTGTCTCCTCTTACGAACAGTCTGCCGTATTCTGTAGTGTTTTCTTCGCCTTTAACGGTGGCATTCTGTAGCCATACGTTTAGGTGTTTGTCGAAGGCCTGTAGTTCTCCTGAAACTGTTGTCTCCTCTCCTCCGAACTTCTTGAGTTTAATCAGTACGTTTCCTTCCTTTGCCTTATCTAGTACGTCAAAAGGACGCTTGTTGTTGTTAGCCATGTAAAAGCTGCACCTGTAACACTGGATAGGCCTAACAAATTATATAAATGCTGTTAGTTTCCAGCGTTTTAAGCAAGTTCTAGACGGAATTTTTGCGGAGAAAAAATGAGGCCTCAAGGTAAAAAGTTGAGTAGTTGAGATGAGAAGTAGAGATCTGGAGAGGAGTTTTTATTCCTCTACCAGTGTTGCGTTGACTACGCCGTCCTGTCCAGGCCTTGACGTGATTCTGGCCTTTCCTTCGCTTGTCTGGATGATTGTTCCTTTGGTTAGGAGGCTTCTGCGGACGTAGTTGTCGTTCGCCGGGTTGTCGACTACTGATTCGATTTCAGCGTTTTTTACTTCTCCGTCGACTGAAATGTTAACTTTTTCGCTTCTTTTGGCGACGCTTTTCTGTGTGCTTCCTCGTGCGTCTTTAGTTACAACTTTCTGCTCTCCCAGTCCTGGACTGGAGAACTCTCTTCCTAGATCATACTTTCTGGACTTCCGGTAAGCCCTGGTTTTACCGCCTGACTTCTTTGTCTGGGACCTATCATGTCTTACAGCCATAGAACCTTTTTCAGGCCTAAAATTATTTAAAACAGGGCAACATATGGTAGAGAAATCTTGTCGAATACGTACAGAATGAAAAGTAAAGAAAATGATATGGAGTGATCCAATTAACCTAGGATGCCTCTTGCAGCAGTAACTACCCTGCTTAGAAGCCTGTCCTGTGAGAACTGGACTGGTATCTGATGTCCGGTGTCGTCAAGAAAATCTGACTCAACCATACTACCAAGATCCCGGTTAAAGCTTATAAACCTAAACCAAAAAACACGCTTATCGTTCAGAAAGGTTCAAAACCGTTTATACAGGCCTCAAAACAGGAATAACGATCGCTAAAAGTTCTGGAAATTTCAGGGCCTCTACAGGACCTAAATATGTCTTAGAGTGAGTTGAAGAATATCTTCATCCTCTAACTCATGTTCAAGGCCTACCTTCTGCTCCGGGAACTTTGAACTAGGCCCTGTCACTCTGGCATGCTTGAATCGATCCTTCATATCGCCTGGCAGGAATTCAAGAGCATCTTCTATAGTATCTCCTTCTCTGAGGATCAGGGGCTCGTCTTTATCCGGCTCCTCGTTTTTCTCCTTCATGTACACTCTTAACAGCCCCATCTTCTCGAAAATCATGTCTCTGAGTTCTCCAAGGCCTTCACCAGTCTCTGCGGAGATCAAAAGATCGTATTCATCGAATTCAGATCTGTCATCAATCATATCTGCCTTGTTGATGACCTTGATGCCTGGAAGATACTTTCTATTGTCCATAAGCGCATCGATGAATCTGTCAAGGCCTAAATCCTCTCTGATTATTACTTCAGCGTTAGTATAGCCGTTTTCATACATTAAATCCTGTATTGTATCTTCCTGTATGTCAAGATCTACTGTTGATGAGACGTTGATTCCTCCCCTGTCCTTTTTCTCTACTCTAACATTTGGAGGCTTTTTGTTCATTCTGAGGCCTGCTTTATAGACTTCGTCCGTGATCTCCTTTTCTCTCATCTCTTCAGGATCAAGAACTATCAGGATAAGATCAGCGTTTCTTACTACGGAGAGTACCTGTGTTCCTCCGCCTCTACCGTCTGCTGCCCCTCCGATGAGGCCTGGGACGTCAAGTATCTGTATATTTGCTCCTTTATGCTTCAGCATTCCCGGATTAACTTCCAGAGTTGTGAACTCGTATGCACCGGTGTCAACTTCTGCATTCGTTAGCTCGTTGAGAAGTGTTGATTTGCCGACACTGGGAAAACCGACTAGAGCGACAGTTGCATCGCCTCTTTTTTCAACGGCGTATCCGGATGTATCTCCTGTACCTTTCGCCAGTTTCTGTTTCTTCTCCTTTAGCTTGGCGATCTGGCTTTTGATACGGCCTCTCTCCTTCTCAGTAGCCTTATTCACAGGAGTTTTCTGGAGTTTTTCCTCCAGTTCCTCGATACGGTCCTCAACGCCCATAACTGTAAACGCCTGTACAAACTTGAAAAAACCATCTACATTTTCAGCTGATCAGTATTCTTCCGTTCTCAGGCCTGAAACTGGCTCCTTCCTTCAGACGAGCAGCCCCGAAGCTCAGTATATCAAATGACCCATGCCAGCTCCCTGACAAAACAGTAGAGTTGGAAACATTCAAGGTAGCTTTAGAGCCCAGAGACTCAAACACAGAAGAGACCTCAGACTGAAAGACAGAAGAAAGCTCGAAAGATCTGCCTGAAATATCGTGAGTTGAGTTCGATATACACTCGTTGAAGAGGCCTCTACGATCGCAGATAACGAAATCACTCTGATAGCGTATCAGGACGACTCCTGACCCTCCGTCTCCTCCAGATCCAAATTCATAGTTACCTCCTCCGCCACCTCCACCCGTATTTTCCATAGCATTATGACCATCAGCTGATGATGATTGCCCATCGCTTGGCGCAGCACTATTGCCCCCTCCTCCTTGACCTCCATAGGCAGCTCTCACTTCTCCAGATATATCTGTTCGGCCTTCATGCCCTCCTCCGCCACCTCCTGCAAACCAGCCATTTTCTCCATATTCATCTCCGAATACATCCCCGTAGTATACTCCATCTCCACCATCTCCTGGCTGTTGAATATATTCATCAGAACATTCAGAATCTAGTCCTGTTTCTCCAGCACCACCTCCACCAGCTGCTAGACCTGATCTACCACAGTTAACATCGGCATCACCTCCTGAATACCCATTACTTGTCAAAGATTCTCCTCCTGTCCCATAATCTGTTCCGCCTCCACCTCCTGAAGCACCATCTTTTCCATCACAACCATGTGGTGCACCACCCCCACCTCCCTCAACAGAGATAGATCCGAAACTGGATTTCTCACCGTTTTCAGCATTATTTTTCGCTCCATAACCACAGGAACCATCCCCCGGATTAGTTCCTCCGTTACCACCATCTCCAACAGATATAGAAATAGTATCATTCTGTGAAACATCAACGCTATCATAGACAACACCACCAGCACCACCACCGCCGCCTCTAGTAGCACCGCCTCCACCCCCACCAGCTACTACAAGTACGTGTGCCTCATCCACGTTGTCAGGAACAGTCCATGTATGATTACCTACCTGCTCAAAGGCCTTAACCTCGTACTCCTGTGCAGAAGAAATGGATAAACCTGCGACCAGGATAAGTATGAACAGGCCTGTAAATTTTCTGAAGCAAGATTTTTGCAACTGATACTGCACCTCTAACATCTAGTTTCGCATAACTGAGTGAAAAAGAAACCCCCATAAGAAGGAAACATTTTACAGATAAATATGAAGATCGATGATAAAAAGAGAATATGCATGGAGGGCCCAGTTGAGGCCTCTCAGTTTACTCTTCGACTTTCTCGATGCTTCCGTCCCTGCTGATGTTCAGCTGGATGTCGTCTGCCCATTCACGGACGTAGGCGCCTTCGATATGTACTTTAGCTCCTTCCTCGATGGCATCAATTTCCTCTTCCCAAAGCGTCAGGTCGACCTGTCCGGTGTCGTCCTCGAAAACCACAGTAACAATCCTTTTCTGCCCATATCTTGTGGATACTGCTCTTGGAGTTGGAAGTTCAGCGATTTCTCCTGTGATTTCGACATCGTCAGCTTCAGGGTCGAGTTCCTCAACTGTCATCTCAGTCATTATGTATCAACTAACTACCACGTAGCAATTGAAACTTAAAAGGATTTTCCTGCATCTAAGAGGCCTTTCTGCACCTCAAACCGTAAAAACTTTTACAGCGAAAAACTTGAATGTGAAAACTCCCTGGGGCTACTCTAAAAAGATCGAACAGCTGGAGGATAAAATCGAACAGCTGGAGGAAGAATTAGAGGCCTCTAAAAATGAAAAAGAAAAGTTTCAGGAACGCTTCGAGGCTGAAAAAGAAAGAAGAAGCGACCTCTCCAGGAAAAAACAGGAAGCAGAAGAGAAACTGAACAAACTTCAGCAGAAGCTGGAGAACAGACCTCAGAAAAATGATAAACAAGAGGAAAAAAGAGAAGATAGAAACAGAGACATCGAACTTGGCTTCGAAGAAGTAATGAGAGGCCTGGAGAAAACATCTACAGTTAACTCAGATGAAGAGGATTTACTGACTGTCTACAGCGGGAAGAACAGTCTAGACGATTTAAAGGCGCTGAAGAACTCTGTCAGCCAGGAAGTTTTCACTGAGATCCAGAAAGACGGAAGCTCTGTAGTCTTCACGGATGAAAAGTTTTTCCGCTGGAAGATCAGGACAAGGCCTTTCCTAGAAAGCTTCTGGAGCCTTGGGAAAAATTTCAGGCCTGGAAAAATCCTTGATTTTGTAGAGAAGGAAAAGTACTGGGTGCTGGCCTCTATGGGAGAGACCGAAATTTTCAGAGAGGCCTCAGGAAGTTTCGAGAAAGTTGATCGCGTGAAGACTCGTGTCAACAGGAAGCAGAAGAAAGGCGGATTCTCGCAGGGAAGATTTGAGAGGAAGAGGGAAGAACAGATATCAGGACACGTGAAGAAAGTTAACGAGGCCTTGAAAGAAATCAGTGGAGAAATTTTTGTCCTCGGCGATAAGAGATTGTGCGAGGATATCGATGCAGAGTATCTTGGCGGCTTTGATTCCTCGAGGCCTGTTTCTGCGGATGTATTTTATAACTTCAAGTTCATTCGTTTCTAGTTATGCCGAATCCGAAAAATGTTTCTGAGGATGAGATCCGTGAAATCTATCAGGGCCTGAAAGATCGTTACGGAGAGGCCCCTGAGCCGAGCAGCATGTCCGGTGTTGATTATCTTGTTGAAACTATTCTTTCTCAGAACACGAACGATATCAATCGTGACAAGGCCTTCAAGCAGCTGAAAGAAAAATACGATTCCTGGGAGAAAGTCGAAAAAGGAGATTACGAGGAGCTTGTCGATACTATCAGAGTAGCGGGATTAGGCCCGACAAAGGCGGAGAGAATACAGGAGGCCTTGCGGATCACCAGGGAGCGTGAAGATGAGTACAGCATCGAGTTCCTGAACGATATGAGTGTTGAAGAAGGGAAGAAATGGCTGACAGACATCCCTGGCATAGGCCCCAAGACAGCTGCTGTGATACTTTGCTTCCATTTCAAGAAGCCTGTGATCCCCGTCGATACACATGTCCACAGGATCTCGAAAAGATTCGAACTAGTGCCGGAGAAGGCCTCGAGGACGAAAAGTCACGACATTTTAGAAGAAATCGTGCCGGATGAAATCAAGTATGGATTCCATAGATTACTTATCACGCATGGAAGAGAGACATGTAAATCTAAAGGCCACGTCGACAATGAAAACTGCTTCGAGAGATGTAAGTACTACAGAGAAGTTGTCATAGGCGGAAAAGATCCGAAAGAATTCGTTTAAATTCTGGAAAAATTTTTTTGAGAAAATATATGTGAAAGGCCTGTCTTGCAACAGGCGTGAATTTGTATAGGAACTCAGGAAACGACTGGAGGAATTATTCCTCGTGATCGTGGTCGTGTCCTGGCTGTTCCATTCCTTCCTGCTGTTCCTGCATCTCCTCGACGATCTGCTGTGCGCGTTCGTTGATATCTTCCTGTGAAACGACGTCTTCTTCGTCTAGGATGTTAAGCAGGGCCTGAACTGTAAGTTCAAGGTTACCTAGCTTCTGCTGGAATAGCTGCATGATCTGCTGTTCGTTCATTTCTGGTTGTTCTGGCATAATTAATTGACACCTCTTAAAGTGAATAAAACAAGAGTTCTCTTGAACTCTTTTAAATGCGCATACCTGTCACGAGGAAAAAGAAGGCCTCGAAAGAAAAATAAAGCACAGAAGGCCTTTTAAGCCGAGTTAAGAGGGTTTCTGGCTCCGCAGGCCTGGCACTTCAGAAGCTGGACGCCTTTTTCCTTAACGATCTCTGTATCAGGGCTGTCACACTCCGGGCAGAAAACAAAGTCTTCAGCGAAGTTCTGTAGCCTTCCCTGAATATTTCCTCTTCTGAGCTCTCCATTAAGTACAAGCTCTCCCTCCTTCAGTCTTCCTGCAGTACCCAGTTCATTCTGCAGATACTTGGAAAGCCTGTCCTTCTCCCTGTTAAGCTTATCCGCTATCTCGGAAAAGTTTACAACTATAGTTTTAGATCCATCCTTCCTGGTATCTACTTCAGGCATCTCGAAACGTTCACCGGATCCTGATTCTTCCGGTACTTCTTCCAGGCCTTTTTCCAGGAGATCTTCATAATCGTCAGTCATAAAAGAAAGTTAGAACGTGAATTTCTTAATTCAAGCGGTATCTACTCTTTTTCAGAAACGGGAAATTCTCCGAACTCAAAATTTTCGTCGGCTTGATACTTCAACTCTATCAGTAACTGAGCTTGTCTCGACATCTCATCAGCATTTTCCGGATACCGCTCCTCTAAATCTAGGGCCTCTGTGACAGATCCACGGACGAATCCTGCGAAATCTCTTTCTCTCAATCTATCTGCCTGCTCCATCCTCTCCGCTTCAACGGCGTCAAAGGCCCTCTCCATATCCCTCCATGTATCCAGGCCTTCAACGATATCATAAGGAGTGGAACTTCTCCTTCCCTCTACTTCCTCCAGGCCCAGTATCCTGGGAACATTTGTCTCTGGTATTCCATCGGCGTGCCACTTCCTGTCCGAGTATCTGTCAGAACTATCCGTGAACATGTCCTGACTCCAATCATACAGTTCACGGGCCTCAGGATCGTACAGGAATAGACTGTCGCCGCTGTTACCCTTATCAGTTACAGTTCTCTGGGATATCTGGAATAGATAGTCGCCGTCAGGAGTCTCTGCACCACGGACAACCTGGAGAGTATCCCCTCCGAACATCCAGCCCTCAGACGCCAGGTACTCGACATCGTCCCCAGCAAGATATTCAAAGGCCTCATCGATCCGAGATTCTTCGCCTAACTCAAAGGCCTCCTCCACATTCTTATCTTCGGCATAATTTACAACGTCTCTCGAACCCATAAACTACATTTTTACTTTAAAGTAACAATTCTTATGTTTCTCCGGTATTGAGAGACAAATAGATATCTTAACCAGACACGCCTTCGTAAAAATGATTGCTAAGTCGCCGCCATCGATAGCAATGGTAGTAGGCGGAGGACTGATATTCTCCGGCAAACCAGAAGGATGGCTCGCATTTTTTGTTGGAGCCGGACTTAACGGACTTTGGATTCTGAGTAGGTGAAAAACCTACTCTTTTTCTTTAAAGTTTCTTGATCTTTCCTGGCTTTGGCTCGTAGCAGGTTCCGTCGCTGAGTAGCGAGTTGATTGTGTCTTCAAGCTGGTCTTCGTCGGCATCTTCAACTGTTTCCAGAATTTCGCTGTAGTCTGCTCCTTCGCCGTCGTCAAGCTCTTCTACTGCTTCAAGGACGTCTCTTTCAAGATTCTCAACTGTTTCCTCTGTCTGGACGGTGTCGAACTGTTCTCCGAAGCTCTGCATGACGGAGTCTACTTCCTCTTCCGTAAGCTTTCCGGCCATCTCTTTCTCTATCTCATCCTGATCTTTTCCGGATTCCTTGAGCTGTTTGATTGTATCGTAGATCTGCTTCCATTCTTCAAGCTGTTTCTTGTGCCTTAGCTTGTGAAGAAGCTCTTTCTCTACATCCTGATTCTCCAGAATCTCACCGTTCAAGTAGATTTCTCCCTGATACTCCCGGACTTTTCCTACTACTTCAATTATATCTCCGGATTCGAACTCTCTCATGTCGTCAAGTTCGTTGAAGAACTTGATCTGGATAGTATCTTCTCCGTCGTCTACAGTGATCGAGGCGTATGTCTCGTCCTCGTTGATGAACGTGTCCACAACAGTTCCAACAAGGCGTCCACGGGAAAGCCTGCGGCCTTCCGGCGTCAAAAGATAGTTAGGCTCAAATCCTTCCTGCTGAAAATACTTACCTGAATTAAGTTCCCGAGTCGTAGTAATCTTTGCGACCTGTCTACTCTGCTGTGGCATGTAAATTCAAGATATTCTTACTCTTAAGAAACTTTACCGCCTCGAAGTAAAAAACTCGTGAAAGGCCTCTTAAATCAGCCACACAGAAAATCCGAAATCACAGATAAAGGCCTCTAATCAAGGCGGAGGAAGCCTCATACAGCGATATTCTATCGTCTCAGTCGATGTCAGGATATTTATCCGTGTCTCACTTGTCATACTGATTGAAGGAGTCAGAGTTGCTGTGAAAGTTCCCTGCGGATCAACTACATCCTGACTGACACTGTAGTTCTGTCCTAGTTCAAGGCCTTCGCCATCCACCTGGAAAGGAATATTAGTAGAATTTATCGTCTGTGAGGCATCGTTCCGTATACTGAGTTTGAGATTGTCCGGTTGGCCCCAGCAGCTTTCGATCCTCAAACTTTCAGAGTTAAGATTTATCTCCGGCTCGAACTGCTGTGCCTGATCTTGAGTGCTTGAGAAAACTTCGTATATAGTCGCTGATCCTGCTACAGTTACAGCGATCAAGAGAACTACTGCGATCACAGGCGTTATTCCTTTCCTTTTCACATTTTTAGAAGAGGCCTGCGCGTTAAAGTAGGTTTGGCATAGAAAGTTTCCAGAATTTTCTAGATCTTCTGGATGAATCCCTGCTTCGGCTCGTACAGCTCGCCATCACGCTTCAGGCGTTCGATAACTTCCTCGGCCTGATCTCTTTCAAAGTCTTCTTCCTCAGCTCTGTCAAGAACTTCCTCTATCTCCACTTCTCCATCTTCAGCCATCTCATTGATGATATGCTTGACACTCTGCAATCTATTTCTTTCAGAGCTTGAGACACCTGACTCGATTATATCGGCGTCGAACTCTCCTGTCTCCGGATCAACACCTACCTGTTCAAGCGAGTACTTCAGAATCCTGATAGCTCTCTCCGCATCCTTCTCAGTAACTTTATCACTCAACTCTGTCCTTGCAGAGGCCTCTGCAATTCTTACCAAGGCCTCAAGCTGTCGAGCGGTAATCGGAACACTGTTCCCCTCTTCATCGTATCCACGGGAACGCATACTGATGTAGAAATCCTGAATCTTGTCCGCAGCCTCCTGCGTCAACTGAGGCCTCATCCTCTGAGCGTACGCAATATACTTACGCAGCTGTTTCTGAGATATCTCTGCCTCTGTCTCCTCAGGATCAAGATGATTCTGCAGCACCTGACTGGAAAGCTTTGTATCTTTCTCCTTGTCCGGCTGATCCTTTACAGGGAAGATGAAATCAAATCTGGAAAGCAGTGTATCCCCGATGTTGATCTGCTGTGGGATCGGCTCATAAGGATCAAATCTTCCAAGCTTTGGATTTCCAGCAGCGAGAATAGAAGTCTCAGCATTCAGAGTTGCCTGGATGTTCGCCTTGGAAACAGAGATCTGCTGCTGCTCCATGGCCTCGTGCAGCGAGGAACGATCCTCAGCTGCCATCTTGTCGATCTCGTCGATCGCCGCCATTCCCTTGTGGGCGAGGACAACTGCTCCGGCCTCAAGAGAGAATTCTCCTGTAGATTCCTCTTTCACTACAGAAGCTGTCAATCCTGCGCCTGTAGAGGACTTTCCAACAACGTATCTTCCCTTTGGCGCCAGTTCCCCCGTAAATTTGAGTAACTGGGATTTTCCTGTTCCTGGCTCTCCAATAAGTAGTATATGTAAATCTCCACGGCTTTTGACGCCGTCATCTCTAGTTTTCTTTACTCCCCCGAACAGCTGTAGCGCAATGGCCTCCTTTATCTCATCGTGGCCGTATATAGAAGGAGCTATAGAGCTTGAAATCTTCTTGAAGATCTCCGGATCTTTAGCCATCTCCTCAATCTCTTCCTCTTCTTTATCACTTAACTCAAGCTGCTCGAACTCCTGCTGCGTTGGCTCAACACTGTTGGCCTCCATATAGATATCAAACTTCTTTGAATCCTTCTTCAGAGGCTTCTCACGGAGAACTCCTGTTATGTGGACAACGTTTCCAGGTACGATCTTCTTCTGGAAATCCGGATCAACAAGATCTCCTTCAAGTCGAACTGATAGGGCGGACGGCTGCTCGGAACCTTCTCTTGACTCCGGATTCTCCTCGATCTGTACCATCTGCGTATCTGTCATTATCTTGTTGTGGACCTCGAACTTTCTGGATCCACAGGCCTCACACTTGTACGGAGATTTCAGCTTTGTCGAGTCCTGCTCCTTCTCCACAATCTCCCCGCAGTTAGTACACTGGAACTCTGCCGAAATAACTTCCGGCTTTACCTGAGAGGCCCTCTTGATCATACCTTCGATAGGTATGAAGTTGCCGATGTGCTTGGAACGAAGATTTCTCAGGAATACGAAGTCCTCCTCCGGCATGTTCTCAAATCTTACACGGATCTCTTCATCCGTAACAAGATCAACACCCAGAAGCCCTTCCTCAGCTGCACTTATCGCACTTTCAGGACTCTCCCGTAGAAACTCACTTAACTCAAAGTTGAAGGCATCCATCTCCTGGAAATCAACCACTATCGAATCTTCTCCATCCCTGACAACTTCATTAACAGTATCGTAGTATTTATTGGAGAAAAATTCCTCGAATTCGCTGACCGCCTCCCCGTATTCCATACATCAAACATGTATGCAAAAAATCATAAATCACAACCGGTAGAGAACAGAAAGCTGGCAGAGAAACAGAGCGAAATAAATAGAAAATAAGTGGAAGGCCTCTGAAAGGCCTTATTCCATTGCACCGATTTCCTTGAGATCTTCTTCCATGTTGGCAATCCCTCGCTTGACGTCCTCATACGTCTTTCCACCAGTACATACGAGATTACCGGAACTGAACAGCAGGAAGACTACCTCAGGATCATCAAGCCTGTAAACCAGGCCCGGGAACTGCTCAGGCTCGTACTCTGTTCCAACAAGCTCGAAAGCGATCCTGTTCAAGTTCAGAGTTGCATCAAGCTCAGATGATGCCACGATGTTCTGTACCGTGATCTCTGGCTTGTTTGTAATCTCTACATCAGCCTCTTTCAGCTCCTCGATGATCTTGTGAGTTGCCTCCTTGGCCTGTTCAGGACTCTGTGTACCTGTGCAGACAATCTTCCCTGAACCGAAAAGCAACGCTGCGGCTTTCGGCTCCTCAAGCCTGTAAACCAGGCCCGGGAACTGCTCAGGCTCG
This sequence comes from Candidatus Nanosalina sp. VS9-1, assembly GCF_047555085.1. Lineage (GTDB taxonomy): Archaea > Nanohalarchaeota > Nanosalinia > Nanosalinales > Nanosalinaceae > Nanosalina. The sequence continues at coordinate 756,459 of NZ_CP180230.1, forward strand.
TACTCAGTGTTTTCTAGGTATATAGCTATTCTGTCAAGCGGAAGTGATTGATCGAAAGTTGCCGATGCAACCACGTTCTGAATGCTTATATCGTCGTCATCAACCATTTTTTGAAGTCACCTTGGGATTCTCCGTTTCAACGGACTAAGAAACATTTAAATCCTTTATAAACAGTATTTAAAGGAACTCTTTTAAATGAATCCTTTAACAATGAATTAAACTGAAGGCCTCGAAGGTGAATAAATTTTGAAAGAGACAACCAGACAGCTAGTACTGCTATTCGGAGTATTAACCCTTCTAACAAGCAGTTACGTAGTTATCAGCCTGGCAGATGAACCGGCAGATCCGGGAAACGACAGGCCTCCAGAAAACATCACACAGCCAGATGACCAGCAGCAGATGAACAACACCGGAGACGACGATCCTGAAGGCCTCATAGAGAGATCGATCAGAGGATTTGAACTTCTGATAGGTGATGTAGGAGAGACGATGAGTTTCCTGTCAACTGACTCCGGAGATAGCTCCTGACACTCTTTCAACCTCAGCAAATCCTCGAGTACCATCAAAGTTTCTCAGCAACGTCAGAGCAGCTTTCATATCAACCTCATACTCTCTTTTAACCCTGATAACCGCTTCCTGTTCTTCCTGATTAAACTTGTTTTTTATCAGCCATGCATCTGCATCGCTGAAATCCTTAAGGCCTACAAATTCCGGAATAGTATCCCAGTATGCCTCAAGAAGCTCCTCGAACTTTATTTCGCTTTCTGAGTGTATCTTGAACTTGATATACCGGTACGAAGGCCTCTGTGAAGGATCTGTATTCATTTTTTCTCAACTCCCGGCCTTACAAAGTCTTCTCCGGATTTTTTCATGTTTTCCTGTAGCATCTGATCTGAAGTGTCAAGAGATTTCTCTGCATCACCGTTTAGAGAACGGACAAGTGATTTCAGATCTTTTGGAGATCTTAGATCAAATTTTTCCTCGGCTCCGGTAGTTATCAGATACTTTGTATCAAATTTTTCACATATACGGAAGATCTGACGCCAGTCCGACATCACTGATACCTTCTTCTTCTTTTTTGAGGCCTTGATCATCCGCCTGAAGCTGAGGCCTATCGCCACTCCGTTTTCAGCTGCTTTTTCAGCTATGACTTTGTCAACTCCTGTTTCGCTGCGTCCTTTTCCCGGTGAAAGAAGTACATCAAGTCTGGGATCAGAGACTGCTTTCCTGTCAAGTTCTTCGTTTCCCGCTCTGAATACAAGTATATCGGCGTCCTCTCTGTTCTGTGATATTTTTTTCTTGAGTTCTCCCCAGTCAGAGGCCTCCAGAAAGACTGTGTTGAAGTCAGCGTTTGTCGAGTCCCAGCCAATTTCTCTGGCTTTCCCGTGTATTTCTTTGTCCTGTGTCTCTATGCAGGGATCGACGTAACTCATGGAAAATTAATCAGGGAAGAAATGATTAGTTAGTTGCGGAGAAATGAAAAATGAGTATATGAGAATAGAATGAGGAATATGTTTTTTACTTTCCTCTGTTGCCTTTAGCGTTCTGTGAAGGCCTTACTTTCTCTGCTCCTGTGCCTTTGTTGTCCTGGCCTCTTGAACTCTTTGCTGCAGGCGTAACTCCTCTCTCTGCTCGATCTCTGTTATCTGCAATCCATTTGAGATCGTCGTCGCTCTGGATTTCAGGATGGTCAGGATCTACCATTATTACTTCGAACCATTTCCTGTTTCCGTCTTCTGCTACCCAGTAGGAGTCAAGTACTTCCAGATTGGAGTATTTTCTTGATACGCGCTGTTCTCCGATTACCTGTTTTGACTTCTTGCGGGAGTAACGGCTCTGTCCTGTCTTGCTAGGCGCTCTTCCTGCGTCAGGCCTCTTCCTCTTTGTGCCTCCCTTGTCTACTTTTACGCGTACGATCTTGAATCCGTTCTTTGCTTTGTATCCTTTTTCTCTTGCTTTAGGACGTCTCGTAGGATTCTCAACTTCTACTACTGCTTCCTGTTTTCTCCATTCTACCAGTCTTTCCTGCCAAAGTTCATCAAGATTCTCTTTTGGCTGATTGTAGTTTTCTCTAGCGTACTTGTAGTATCCCATAATTGACGTCCTCGTATACCATTAACTTCCGGCAAAATATTATAAACCCTGTCGGGAGTCATGGTGTCATTACTCCGAAACAAATAAAAGAAAAATCTGTAATCACTTTACTGTGATACTATGCATCCAGCAGCAAAGATTCTAGTCGGCGCACTTATGATTGTAGTAGGAGCCTTTCTATCTATAGGACCTCTTTCGGAACAGGTGGCAACACTTGTACTGGGAGGAGTAGGGCCTCTACTTGTTCTCATAGGAGCGTTCATTGTATGGCTTGAAAGTGATGAATGGAAGATGGAGAGACAGAACAAGGAAAGTAAGCAGAAAACTTCAGGCCTGCAGGAACAGTTGAAAACAGCTCAGTCGATCAGAGACAGAGAAAAGAAAGAAAGAGAAGATCAGAAGCGACAGGAACAGCAGAGACAGCAAAAGAACAGGAAAATCCAGAGAGACTACACCGACGTACTTGAAGAAACAGTAGAAGAAGCGAAGGAAACAGTCTCAAACATGGAAGATCCGAACTACAACGCACTGATCGCAGCAGAGAGACGGGATAAGAACAGGAAAACTCTCATCCAGTGGCTTGAAAGACAGAGCGAATAAAAAATTTCTCAGAGGCCTGTACGAGGCCTCCAAATATTTTTCTTAGAAGACTTTCTCCGACAGACTGATTTATCAAAACTCTTCAATAGTTATTGTACATGGACTGGCGTAAAACAGGTATTTTGCTTGTAGCCTTACTTTTTGCCAGTTCAGTTTCTGGAAGTGTTTCCTGGAATAAAGCCTCTGACTGGGACTCAGGTTCTTCTTCAGGACTGGTTCACGAAAGTTTTGGAGACAACAGTGCTGAGAGTGTGAAGCTCGGATGGTCTCATTACGGGAGCCAGAACAGTTTGACAGGTTACTGGCCTATGGACGAGGATAGTGGCTCCACTGCTGTGGATGTGAGTGGTTCAGGAAACGATGGAAGTATCGGCAGCGTTGATCTTGGGAAAGACGGTGTTTTCGGAACAAGTTCTTTCGAGTTCAAAGGCGACGATATTGTTGTAAGCAGTCCTAATGAGCTTCCTACAGGAGATTCAGCGTTTTCTACTGTTTTCTGGTTCAAAAATATCAACGCCAATGATAACGGCGGTATACTGCACTGGGGTGCGAACAGTGGAAGCAGTGCCAGCGGGCAAGAGGTCCGTGATGATGGATGGCAGCACTATTTTTACGGCAACGACAACAACTGCTACAACCTCGGTATGTGGGACGGCAACTGGCATATGGCCGTCGTAACGTATGATACCAGTACAAATATGAGGAAAATGTACCTTGATGGAAATCTGGAATGTAGCGATGACGCAGGAAACGTGAACATCGATAGCAGCACCGACATACAGATCGGGGGAGGAGATTCTAGTGCCGCATTGAACGGAGCAAGACTGGATGAAGTCAGGATATGGCACAGATCAGTAAGCCAGGAGGAGATAAACCAGCTTTACAGCTCTGCATTCAACGGAGAGCTCAACACTTCCTGGAAAAACTTCGACAGAGAGACACGCCCGGATAAACTGGAGCTAAAAACCAACAGCACCCTGAACGGACAGACGATAAACGTAGTAATAGACTCCGACACTGATGAAAACGGAGTTACAGATGAATCAAGTGAACAGATAACACTCAACGGTAGTGGAGGACCCTACCCTGTAAAAGGCCTCTCAGCAGACTCAAAAAGTTATAGAGCCCGGATAACATTCGACTCCAGCACCGCATCAAGTTCACCGGAGTTAACCGGTCTGAAGCTTGAGAGTAAAGGCCTCGAGATATGTGATCACAGAGGTCCAGGTAATGAATGTGTCTCGAACAGCAGCCACGACGTTAACGGGAAAACTTTCCATCTAAACTCTATCTTCATAGCTGAACCATCAGCAATCCTCACCGCCCTATCCGAGAACTCTACGATACATGTAAACAACGAATCCCGTATCTCAGGCCTGTGGAAAGGCGGATTCTTCATAGATTCTCCAGGGCCTAGAATTGTTTCCGGGGCTGCTTTCAGGCCTCATGGCAAAAGAATTGTCATCGGGAACTAGCTTTGATCTTCGTACAGGTTCTTTACCTTCTGCAGGGAGTCTGCCTGTTCTTTGTCTTCTCTGAACTGTTTCATCCTCGGGAACCGGAGTGCGTATCCTGAAGAATAATTAGGACTTTCCTGGATCTCCTCGTATTCGGCTTCTACGATGACTTCAGGCCTGACTTCTACTTTTCTGCCGTCTTCCTTCGTTATCAGCGGCTTCAGTTTCTCTGTGATCTCCTGGAACTGTTCGTCGGTAAGGCCTGTCGCCATTTTTCCGACTTCTAGGTATTCATCGTTTTCTTCATCGTAGCATCCGAGGTACAGCCGGCCAAGCCAGTCGCTTCTTCTTCCTTCGCTCCATTTTGCTCCGATGATCGCAAGATCTAGAGTCTCCATCACCGGCTTCAACTTGACCATGTAGCCGACTCTGTTACCGGGCTTGTACTCTGCTTCAAGAGATTTCATCATTATTCCTTCGTGTCCGGCGGAAAGAGAGGCCTGCTGCATCTCCCCGACTTTCTCCTCCTCACTGGTTTCTGCGTGATCAACGAGTTTCATCACTTTCTCCTCCTCGCTGACTATCTCCTGAAGTTCCCTCCATCTCTCACTGTAAGGCCTTTCAAGGATCGGCTCATCTAAATATATCAGATCGAAAGGCCTGACTGTGACAGGTATCTGGGCCTTCAGTTTCTGTATCTCGTATTTTCTCTTGATCCTCTTGGAAAGCTTCTGGAAAGGAATCATGGATCCATCCTCGGGATCGTAGCCGACTATCTCAGTATCAATTATACAGTTCTCAGACTCTATGTTTTCCTCAACAGCCTCTACAACATCAGGGAACTGCTCTGTAACATCTTCAAGCCTTCTGGTAAAGACTGTGACTCCCCCATCTTTTACATGGATCTGGGCTCGCATACCATCGTACTTGTAATCTATAGCCGCTGGCTTACCGACTTCTTCAAAACCTTCCTCAATAGTCTCAACTTTCTTCGCCAGCATCGACTTGATAGGCCTCTCCAGTTCAAGCTCCAGCGATCTTACTTTTTCTATTCCTTCTCTACAGGCCTCTGCAACTTCTGCAAAATCATTCGTGAAATCATAGGCCTTCTGAATCTCTTCACTATGTTCTCCATCGAAAAAGGCCTCTGCCAGAGCATCTCGGATTGTTCCCTCTCCGATTCCCAGCCTCAAATTATTGATTATTATACGTGCGAGATAACGGGCCTCTTTCGGCTCCGCTGAAGATATCAGATCAGCCAGTTCTCGCTGTTTTTTATCCTGGTCAACGCTCTGGCTCAGTCCCGAGGCCTGTGTATCCGCTACTTTCTGAAGCCTGTCGACAACTTTCTCCACGGTTATTTCCTGTGTCATCAGTCTTTGCTGTGTCTTTTTCTCCACCATGGCCTCTGCTGCCAGGCCTAGATCGCCTTCGTTTTTCCATGTCTCTGTTATCTCGTCTTCTGATCTTCCTGTGGCCTTTGAAATTATTTTGACAAGTGTTTTTGAGGATACACCGAGGTCCATGTTTTTCCAGGCAGGGAAAGGTGTGCCTGTAGAAAGCAATACCAGGTTTGCAAGTTCGTCATCAGCGTCTCTGAAAAGCTCTGCAAGTATATCTGTTTTCTCCAGATTCTTCTGTGTAGCTTCCAGATCTTCAAAGGCCTCTGCAACTCGGGAGTATCTCACACGGTTTTTTTGCACCTGAAGGTTTAAACCTGTACGAGACGAATAGTTTCGTGATGTCGGTTCTCGAACAGACAAGAAAAATAACCTCTTTCAGAAAGCCGAAAGACGAGACAGTATCACGGAAAGTGATCGGCAGGATACTGGAAGCAGGTCGACAGGCCCCGTCACCAGGCGGAGTACAGTCACTTGAATTCGTAGTAGTCGAATCAGAAGAAGTCAAGGAGCAGATAGAGATGGTGGTAGGCGACGAAAGAGTAGTAGAGGCCCCGACATCGATAATCATTATCGGCGACAGACAGAGAATGGCCCGCAGAGTAGGCGCAGAAAATGCAGAAAAGGCCTCACAGGCAGAAGTATCATGCGCCGTACAGAACATGCGACTGGTAGCACAGGAAAACGGTGTATCAAGCTGCTGGTTCTCCGGCTTCGAGGGAGAGGTACTCGCAGACAAGATAAGTGCCCCTCAGAACAAGGTACCTACAGCTGTAGTCTCACTGGCGTATACCGACAATCCTGTTCCTATGAAGGAGAAGTTCGGTATGAACGAGATCTGTTTCTACGACGAATACGGCAGCCAGGTCAGCACGCTTTTCGATGGGCCTGAATGGGAAGGAATAGAGGAGGAGAAAAGAATCTTCAGAAAGAAGCAAAAAGGCCTCGTTGACAAGTTGAAACGGCGACTTCGAAAGGTTTTATAAATATTCAAGATACATTGTTCACTATACGATGATAAATCTCTCTGGAGGCCTCACGGAAGTGAGGATTGACGAGTGAGAAAGGTTTATAATTTACTAGAGAGAATGTTTCATTGTGTTAAGGTGAAAAAATGGTAGCAAGCCAAGAGACTCTGGACAAGCTCGAAGATATCGGGTTGAACATGTACGAAAGAAAAATCTACTCCGCACTTCTCGGACGAGGAGTTTCAACAGCCGGAGAACTTTCTGAGATGACAAATGTTCCACGCTCACGAGCTTACGATGTCCTGGAGTCTCTAGCTGAGAAGGGATTCGCTGTCATTAAATCATCCAAGCCTATGGAGTACGTTTCTATCCCTCCACAGCAGGCTATTGAAAATATTAAGAAACAGCACAGACAGGAATTGCAGGAGAAGATGGAACGCCTCGATGATTTCAAGGAGTCAGAGGCAGTTGACGAGCTTGAAAGTCTTTACGATCAGGGCCTCGAGCTTGTAGATCCTGCAGACATGTCCGGATCCCTGAAAGGTTCCAGACAGATCCAGCAGCATCAGGGAACAATGTTCCAGGAAGCTGATGAAAAGATAAGAATTCTTACTTCTGAGGAAGGCCTCAGAGATCTACGTGAGAACCACATGGATACACTGAAAGAGGCCAAGGATCAGGGCGTGAATGTTCAGATTCTTGCACCTGTCTCGGAAGATAACTATGATCACTACGACAGTCTTGCAGAAGTTGCCGAAGTAAGACACCTGGAAGAAGACGGTGAAATCAGTGCACCTGAGGGAAGATTCTCGATCGTGGACAATGATGCAGTCACAATGTCAATGACTCATGAAGACGTCCACTCCACACAGGACTCGGCTTTCTGGAGTCAGAGCGATCACCTTGCAGAAAATACCATGGGTCCTGTATTCGAGACTCTGTGGAACAAGTCAGGCAAGCCTGAGACTCCTGAAGACTTCGATCAGCCGTCTCCTTAAGGCCTGAAATATAGATTGTAGAAAAAAGACATATACCCCATTTTTTATCCCAGTCTTGCTGTCAGAGGCGACTCAGGACCAGAGATAGCCGATATAATGGAATTTACTGCGTCCATCGACAGTAGTGAGAAAAGATTGAAAGACTGTGTTGTCTGAACGCTTTCAAAGGAAAGTTCCTGCTCTGTGATATTTTCTGCAACAGTTTCTGCCGTTGAACGGCCTCCAAGATGATCTACAAGGCCTTTAGTTTTTGCATCTTTGCCGAGTATTACCTGGCCTTCTCCTACTTCATTGATTTGTTCCTGTGTGAGATTTCTTTCCTCTTTTACAAGATTGAGGAACTGCTGGTGTACTTCAGAGGCCTGTTCGCTGAGAATTTCTCTGTCTTCCTCAGTCGAGTTCATGTATGGCGATCCTACTCCCTTGAACTCTCCTGCAGTGATATTGACGTATTCTACTCCGTATTTTTCCAGTGCTTCTGAGAACTCGAGATATGAACTCCTGACTCCGATGCTGCCCGTCATTGAGGCCTTGTCCGCTACTATTTCATCGCATCCCAGTGAGAAGAGGTAGGCTCCTGATGCTGCGACGTCCCTGAATCGACAGACTGTAGGGATATCCATTGATTCTATTTCACGCATTATCTCCTTTGAGGCCACTACTGTTCCTCCTCCAGAGTTGATCTCGTAGATTACAGCCCGGTATCCCTGATTTTTGACTCTGTCGTTAAGATTTCTTACCTGTCCTGGCGTTATACCTGTAGACGAGAATGCGCTGCTGGGGCCTGATGAGCTTATTGTGCCCGAGAGTTCGATGTATGCTGCTTTCTGTGTTCCGAGGCTGAATGCTGTTGTCCCCGATACCATAATTAAAACTGCGAGAAAAATCCAGGCCTTTTTCATAGATTGTTTTTGTCTTGTATGTTCTTTTTAACTTTCGGAGTTGATCAAGTTCTTACTGCCATGTCAGATCTCAGGGAACTTTCAAGGACTATAATCGAAGAGATTGAATCCGGAGAAATAGAAAGCAAAGACGATGTAGAGACAAGGAAAAAACAGCTCTGCAGAAACAACGACATCTCCGGAATCCCGAAAAACAGTGATATCCTGAAGTTCCGTGAAGACGACGAGAGAAAGGCAAGAAAGCTTCTGAAGCGAAAACCTACACGATCTATCTCGGGAATCGCCAACATAGCGATCATGGCAAGGCCTGCTCCCTGTGGCGGAGGATGCATTTACTGCCCTAAAGGAAAGAACGCTCCACAGAGTTACACCGGCAAGGAGCCAGCAACTCGTAGAGCTATCAGAAACCAGTATGACCCCTTCGACCAGGCCCACGACAGACTTGAACAGTACGAGAACAACGGCCACAGTATCGACAAATCCAAATTAATCATAATGGGAGGAACATTCCCGTTCCAGGACCCGGAATACCAGAAAGAGTTCATGAAAAGAGCCTTCGACGGATTCAACTCGTACCCTGAAAAAGATGAGATCGAGGGAAGTGAGGCCTACGACGGCGCAGACTCTCTGGAAGAGGCCAAGAAAATCAACGAGACCGCTGACGTCAGGAACGTTGGTGTAACATTTGAGACAAGGCCTGACATCGCAGAGACAAAGCATATTGATCGTATACTGGAGATGGGAGGTACCCGTGTAGAGATGGGCGTACAGACAGTTTTCGACGAGACTCATGAGGTCACCAATAGAGGCCATGGAATGGAACCTGTAATCGAGGCCACTAAACGTTTGAAGAATGCCGGTTTCAAGGTGGCATACCATCTGATGCTAGGCCTTCCGGGCGAAGGATATGAAGAAGATATCGAGAAGTTCAGGGAGGTCTTTTCAAATCCAGATTACCAGCCTGATGAGATCAAGATCTATCCGTGTGAAGTAATCCAGGGCACCGAACTTTACAGGCAGTACGAGGAAGGAGATTTCGAGCCTATAACAGATGAAGAGGCCAAAGAAAGATTGAAGAAGGCTCAGAAGGATATTATCCCTCCTCACGTGCGTGTGAAAAGAGTTATGCGTGATATACCTTCAACAGAAGTTGATGCCGGACCTCAATTGACAAATATGCGGCAGATGGCGCTGCAGGAGCTTCACAAAGAGGGAGAAAGATGCAGATGCATAAGATGCAGAGAAGTAGGCCACGTCAAGCGGACACATGATCTTGAGCCTCAGGAGGAAAATATCGAGCTTGTTGAGAGAAATTACGAGGCCTCAGGCGGCGACGAGTACTTCCTGAGCTTTGAAGATACTGAAAACGACATAATTCTAGGATTTACGCGTCTGAGAGCTCCGAGTGAAAGTTTCAGGCCCGAGATTGACCATGATACGTTGATCGTGAGGCAGCTGAAAGTTCTTGGGACTGCTGCAGGCCTCCAGGATGAGGGCGAGGTTCAGCATCAGGGTCTTGGTACACGCCTGATGGAGAAAGCCGAGGAAAAGGCCCGTGAGTTAGGCCGCAGTAAAGTCACGGTGATTTCAGCAGTTGGGACGCGCGAGTACTACAGGAAGTTCGGTTACGAACTTGATGGGCCTTACATGTCAAAAGAGCTTGAATGAATACTCTGCAAGCAGGGAAAATTTTCTCTGGAAATAAAATAAAGAAAGAGGTCGGTTTGACCCCCCCGTATACGTCTAGGCTGGCATCTCTAGTTGGAAGAATGCTGGTTCTTCAGTTCCTGCCACTGTTCGGCGAATTCATCCTTCATGTGTTCAAGAGCTACTTTCTCTTCATCTTCTAGCTCGCGGTTCTCAACAATATTCCTGTAAACCTTGTAAGGGTGAGTTGGAACATCTTCCTGCATGTTCTGTCTAAAATCATCTTCAAACTTGTGTCGATGTTGATCGACCTTCTCTTTAAGGATGCCATCCTCCTCCCAAGAATCATTGAGCTTCTCCTTAGAGCTCTTACCTAAATCCCAGAGGCTAGGCATAGTCTGAAAGCAGGGTTTAAACCTTATTAACCTTACGCACCGCTGAACACTCCAAATACCCGCAGCCAAGGCCTTGTTACTCCTTTTAGCTAACAACAATATCTCGTTTTAATGATGTAATCAAAAACATCTCTACATCCTGCAAAACATTATAGAAACAATTTAAAACCGTTAAAAACATAGAAGGCCTGAAAGCATGCTTTAAAAATGTGAAAAGGCGTTCAAGGCCTTTCAAAGCCCTGAATCCTTATACAATACGTCTCTTTATTCAAGAACTGATACAAGTTCCTGTGCTGCCTGTTGTGCCTTGCCAGCCTTGTTTTCAATTGTTTTCAGGTATGCTCCTGTAAGAACTGATCCTGTAGCCGCCATTTCACGTGCTACAGACTGGTAAAGTTCTATTCCTTCTACTGATTCATGTTCACGATTTCTGCCGCCGTCCTCTGTGCTTCTGTCATATATCTCCTGTGCCGATGCGTCAAGTATGACTATGTGCTCTGGCTCAAGATTTTCTACAGTCCATTTTGGCAGGCCTGGAAGAAATCCGTGCGGTGTCTGAATAGCAGCGTGCGTATCGACGATAATGTTGCCATCTTCTGCATCTTCAACTATGGACTCTGCCGCCTTTTTCTGTATATCTTTCTGTTCCTCTGCACTGATCTCCTTGATCTCGTCACGTGAATCGATAAGATCTCTTTCCATAGCAAGATCAAGCATCCTGTCTCCGTAATTAATTATCTCGTAATCCTCCTCAGCCAGCTTCAAGGCCTCTTCAAGTACAGTGGATTTTCCAACTCCTGAAAGCCCTACTACAATATTGACGTTGCTCATTGTTCTAACCTGAGTTTCCTGACCAAGAATTTTAACCATTCCTCATCCTCCTGAAATACATCCACCATCCTGAAGTCCTTGATCTTCTCCGCAACATTGCCGGGGACACCTTGCTCCTCCAGTTCAGAGGCCTCGCCGTCAAGGAAGTGCTTCAGCAGATTCCGGGCGTTGCTGAACTCCCGCTCCGTCTTCGCTACGACCCTGTCATCCTTCACGAAGGTGTTGTCGTACTTCTGTGTGAACTGTTCAAGATGTTCAACACCGTGGAAAATCTTGGGGCCTTTCTGATAGTATATCTCCGGCAAAGACTCATCCAGTTCAAACAGAATTCTGACTTCCTCGCCTACATGGAATCCTGACTCGAAAATCCGGAAGCCTGCATCTTCAAGTCGATCCTCCAGACGCCGCAGTGCCTTCCGGAGCTGCGGATAAAGTATATCATCAGGCCTGTCCGGTGTCTCGAACTCAAGTACGATAAAATCTCCTCGTCTCTCGATCTCCTTCCTCACAGCAAAGCTTTCAACATCAATATCTTCTCTGCGGAAGAAATCCATCCCGGGCTCTCTGGAAAACTTCCAGGCCTGATAGACGAAACGTGAATAGTTCTCCAGAGTTAGTACTGAAGCCACGTTCCTCTCAGAGTCGACAGGATCAATGACGACCAGCGGCTCATCCCTGAAGCGTTTCTCCAGATTCTCCGGAAGTTCATCGTGATAATCTTCAGGATCAAAGAACTCTGTTTCACTCCACTCGCTGGCCGACCTCAGAAGATCGTCGAACGAGCCGAATTCATAGATCAAAAGTTCACACAGATAGCCAGAAAATCCCTGAACCTTGAGAGAAGAACCATAAATACCTGAGGCCCGGAGGAAAGCCTTCAGAAGTACGACGTCTTCACACTGCTTCGATGAAAGATTCTCCCTCACCCACTTCGCATGATGCGGGCTTCTATCAACAGCACTGATTATATCATCCGGATCTGTATCGTAACACGGCACTATCTCGACTTCCAGGCCTTCGATCACGCCTTTAGTGTAAGGATGCTCGGCATAATCGACTTCGTATTCTCCTTCAAACTCTTCGAAGACTTTTCTACCTATTTCAAGGCCTTTCTGTTCCAGCTCCCTTCTCTCCATATCTTCAGGGAAGAGTACGAAGAGATCGAGATCTCTGTCACCAGTCATGCACGTCTTTCTACCTGCTGAGCCGGCGAAGAATGTTTCAAATCCGAACTCTTCCTGTATGAAACCAGATATTTTCTCATAGGCCCGTTCCAGTTCGTCAAACTCTTCCTGTTCCGGATAGAACTGATCTACAGCCTTTCTCCTTATCTTTTCCCAGCTTATTTTGGAGTTGTCCATGTACAGGCCTTTATCATCGATTAATTTAATCTCTTTCCGCAGAATCAAGAAAGAAAAAATATGGCGAATATTAGAGGCCTCAAGGCGGAGGCCTCTGAAAAAATTGTTTTTTACTCTTCTACGCCTTTGAAGAGTTTTCTGTCGTCGACTACCCAGTAGTTGATCTTCTGTCCTTCTGAGACATCGAAGTCGTCAGGGATCTGCATTTCTTCTGTCTCGTAGGTGTCCATGTCCATGACCTGTGCGACGTCTTCTTCCTGTGAGACAACCTGGCCGACTTTCTTGTCCATGTCCGGGCTGAGCATCATTGTGTCAGCCGGCTTTGTGATATGTCTGTCTTTTTCGTCGAATAGGCCTCGGGCCTTGATCTTGGCCTTGGCGCTTCCGTGTTTTCCAGGGCTTGATTTGGATACGTCTCTAACTTCACATGGTTCTCCGTCAATCATGACGAAGGATCCGTTGCGTAGTTTTCCTGCTTCAACTTGCTTCGGCATCTTCAATCACTGTGTTGCAATTTCAACGTCTTCTTCTTTTACGGTGTTTCTACCTGCGTGGCTTGCCATGTTGACGGCGTCAGCAGCTACTTCTTCGCCTAGATCTTCTAGTGCGAATCTTAGTTGATCTACTGCTTCTTCTGAAACTCTTTCTGCTCCTGCCTTCCTGATTATTCTTTCAATTGGTGCATTTGGTAAGCTCATTGTTAATCACAGTAAAAGTATCGCAGAACATTTTTTAATAATCAAAGGCCTTTCAAGTTGCATTACATGGAAGTAGCAGTCGATGCAAACGTAGTAATCCACGGCAGAAGAAGCAACAGTTTTGAAAAGGCCTACACAGTGCCCGAGATATTTGCAGAGCTTGAAAGCAAGGAGGCCCAGAGAAAAGCCGATACCATGGATCTTAAGCCCAGAGAGCCGACAGAAAAATCTCTGAAACTTGTAGAAGAAACATCTGAAAAAATAAACTCTCCTACCTCTCATGAAGATGAAAAACTGGCTGCACTGGCACATTCACGGGAATTAACTCTTGTAACAGATGACAAGGCCTTGCAGAATCTTGCAGAAATTCTTGATATAGACTACACATCTTACATGGACGAGGAAATAGAAGAGGCACTTGAATGGGAGCTTGTATGCGGAAACTGCGGTAAAGAAATCAGTTCTCAGCCGTGCCCTCGATGTGGGTCTGAGATGATCCAGAGGAAGGCCCGCTCGTATAATTAAGAGCGAACTCCTTAGTCAGTATCAGTAGCAGAGGCCCTATTATTATCCCCTTGAAGCCCAGTACGAGAGGCCCTGTAAGGAATCCAAGGAAAATCACAAGAGGATGCTCATCCATCTGCTTTGAGCCGATGTAAGGCCTCAGGAATATTTCAGTCATGACGTTGATGACTACAGATCCGAAAATAAGAATTAGAGCTCCTTTAAGCGGATCTCCTATCATGAAGTAGTATATTCCAATAGGCCCGTAGATCATGAAAGCTGCTACAAGCGGGAGAAGTGCTGCAACTCCTATTAGTATAGACCATAGCGGAATAAACGGTACTGGAGAAGTCACCATCGATATCAGGTAGAATCCCATACCTGCAACTAGAGCAAGTATGAATGCTACTATGAACTGCGTCATGAAGACTCCTTTGAATATTTCATCTATTGATTTAAGAAGCGACTTCACAATTCCTCTTTCAGGCTCCGGTATGTTATTCAGTATCGATCGCAGCTGGTTTTCAAGCTTGTTTCTATCTTTGTAGAGGAAAAGTGTAGTTACAAGGAATATTCCAACATCTATAAGCAGTGTAGGTATGGAGGCGAAAGTTGAGACAAGCTCATTCGTAGCTCTGTCAGATACCCTGTTTATAACAGATTCAACGTTGGCCTGGAACTGTTCGGAAAGATTCAGGAAATCCACCGCACTCAGTATCCCGCTTCTCAGAGAGCCTGTAAACTGATTGAACTGTGAAAGTATATCGAAAAAGTTATTGATGAAAAAGTAAAGGAAAGCTACAAGGCCTACAACGACTGCCGATATCACTATAGTGGACGAAAGTAGTTCGTTGTCCAGTCTGCTATCGAGGCGCTCATGGCCAAACCGCAGTAGATACGAGACAACTATAGCAAGTACTATCGCGTCAAGAAACGGATAAAGTATGAACATGCTGCCCAGGACCAGTAGCAGCGTCACGAGTATAGTTTCTCTCTGCGACCTGAGCTCGTTATCCGTCATACATACCCTATATTTCAGAAAAGTTAAATCAGCTAGGGACAGCCGCCAGAACAGGCCTGTGTTGTCACTGAGGCCTCAAAGATACAGGGGTAACGCATAAAAAGATTGCGGTAAAGTTAAAATGTTATAAGGTGTTTAATTAAAAATGAGCCAGGATTCTGCAGAGAACATTCCAAGAAGGCAGCACGATAACTATGAAGTACCTGACGAGTGGAAGGAAGACGAAGAGGCCTCTGAGACATCGGATAATGAAGCCGAGTCCGGAGAGGTAGATCCCAGTGAAGTTGAAGATGGAGAGGGATACGAGCTACGTCAGGAAGAAGCAGAGGAAGGAGATGAAGTCCTTACATGTTCAGAGTGTGGAGGACAGCAGTTCGAGGAAGATTCCTCCAAGGGAGAGCTTATCTGTATCAGCTGTGGAACAGTAATCGATGAGAACAGGATCGACGAATCCGCAGAGTATAGAGCTTTCAACGCCGAGGAAAAGGAGAAGAAGGCGCGTGCAGGACAGCCACTAACATATACTAAGCACGACATGGGAATCTCCACGGAGATCGGACAGGGAAGTGGAGAACTCTACAAAGTCTCAGGGAACAAGAGAGCTCAGTACTACAGACTGAGAAAATGGCACAAGAGACTGACGAAGTCAAAGGACAGGAATCTTGGATTCGCTCTATCCGAGCTGAACTCCATGATCTCCAACCTGAACCTGCCAGAAAGCGTCCACGAGGAGACAGCACGACTGTATGAGAAATCCGTCGATCAGGGCCTCGTGAGAGGACGATCAATGGAGTCCATCATCTCAGCAATCATTTACATTGTAGCACGTAAGCAGGGAACACCGAGAACTCTTGACGAGATCTCTGATGCTTCCGGAATCGAAAAGAGGGAGATTGGAAGAGCTTACAGATACGTGGCACGTGAACTAGGCCTCAGGATTCTTCCAGCGAAGCCTCAGGACTACGTACCAAGATTCGCCGGAAAACTCCAGCTTTCTGGAGAAGTCCAGGCAAGAGCACGTCAGATCCTGAAGGAGGCAAGAGAAAGAGACCTACTCTCAGGAAAAGGCCCTACAGGCCTTGCCGCTGCAGCACTCTACATCGCAGCAGTACTTGAAGGCGAGAAGAGAACACAGAGAGAAGTTGCCGATGTAGTCGGAGTCACAGAAGTGACAATCAGAAACCGCTACAAGGAACTTGCAGAGAAGCTAGGCCTTGAGGAAGAATTGGAAGAGAAATCCAATTAAAGGCCTTTTCTCACTACATATTTCTTTTTTCTTGTCAATAACTATTCTTAATCCATCGTTGCTGGTTCTGTAACATTTGTATCCGCTGAAACATCCATAGATTCTTCAACACTATCTGTTTCCATATATGCTGATAGGCTGAAAACATCGTAAGCTGGCTTCCAGATATCTTTGGCACGATATCTTTGATCTTCAGCGCCATCCACGCCTATCTCAACCATTACCTGTCTAGCGAGGACATCATCATTGTGAACAGTGGCTTTCCAGTAGTCCTTTGCATAATCTCTGTCAAGCTGGACTTGCATTGAAACGTCCGCTGTCTCTGCACCGTTGAGAACTTCTTGCGCAGTAGCATCTACTCCTAGTTCTGAAAAAAGCTCATTAATTTGCTCTCTATCCGCTCCCGTTACCTCATCACTACCCGCTTCTATTTCTGGCGGCGTAGATCGATTAGAGGCGTAACCACTATTGCTGTACCTCATTTGCAATAAAAAATGCGGCCAGCGGATTTAAAAAATTTCGCATACAAACGGGAGGCCTTCCAGATACCTCCAGAAACTCGTGAGAACATTGATTTACTCTGGAAGATTTTTCAATCGCTTTGTTCAGTTATGCTTGCATCTCTGATCTCTGATCTAATATCTTCAAATGGAGCATCCGTCTTCAGGCCTGTAGGCGAGAAATGTGTTCTTGAAACTATGTATCCTTTGTCCTTTAGAGCTTCTATAACTTCATCTCTTTTAGGGGCCTGTATCTCCAGCTCGGAGGCCATCTCGTGGATATCGTAGAAAGGAGTTTTGATCGAGGCCTCTGAATCAATTATACGTACTTTCTCGTGGGCCTCTTCCCATTCTTCCGGTGTCTTTTCAAGCATTTTTTCAGTGAATCTCTGATCGGAAAGCTTTCCCGTCCAGAGAGGGCCTGCGATCTCCGTTTCTTCGCCGCATTTCTCACATTCTTCTTTTCTCTCCAGTGTTCTCCAGCGGCATCCCCGGCAGAAACTCAGGTAGCCTATATTATCCAGATTTCTGTTCGTTCTTCTTTTGGATTCAGTCACTCTGCCCATCACACGGCTGTAATGCCGTTCATGGAAGCAGATCTTTGGCTCAAAGCATTTATCGAAGCGTGCAAAGTTCTGGAAAACTTCCTTGATATATATTCTGAGGCCTGTCTCATGCATGAAGCTGTTGCGAAGAGGCCTGGATCCATAACGTCTCTCACAGACTGTAGGATAACTTCCGGATGGTGCCGAGTTATCTGTCGCTGTAAATCCGACGAAACTTGTGTGATTTGCGGCTCTGGCTGTTGAGTCCAGGAACTTGGTGAAAGGTCCGAACGGATCAACATCTATAAGGTGGAAGAAGTTTCTCTTTTCCGAGAGCAGTACATTTGCATCTTTCTCCGTTGTCTCTGCATCCATATCGTTCATTTTCAGGCCTTTCTGTATAGCTTCCTGGGCCTCGGGATTTGGATCGTTCAAATACAGTTTATCGTTTTCTTCGGCGTATCGGAATCCTCTGATACCGGATCCTGATGTTGCGTCGCATACTCTCAAGTGATCTAGATCTACCTGTTCCCGGAAAACTTTGACAGCTACTTCTGATATGTCTCTGTTGAGCTGCATCTCCGGATTGTAGAACACATCTGCATCTTTAGTTACCTCATCCTCTGAGGCCTCGAACTTTACCCCTCGTTCCTCCATTTCCATAATATATTATGGTAGAGTTAATTACGAGAATTTTTAACTTAGGTCCAACACTACAGAAATTTTTATAAATGGAAGAGCGGAGCGCGCCGGGATGTCCTTTATAAGTCTTCCAGAGACGGTCTAGTAACAAGGTGCAGAGCTCTTGAAAACAGTAGTCGAGCAGGTTAAGGATGCCGAGGAAAAGGCTGAAGAAAAAATTGAACAGGCCAGAGAGGAAAAGCAGGAAATAATCGAAGAGGCCCGTGAAAAGGCCGAGGAGAAAATCGAGAAGGCCAGGAAAAGAAGCTCGGAGAAGAAGGAGAAGGAACTTGAAGACTTCGAACAAGAGCTTGAGGAAAAGAAACAGAGTATTATCGAAGAGGCAGAAAAAGAGGCTGAAGAGCTTCGAAGAGATGCCGAAGAAAACGAGGATTCTGCAGTCGAGTTTCTAACGGAGAAATTCACTGAAGAATTTCTTGAAGGGTGATTAAGCCATCAAGCCTGTTGAAATGACCAAGGTATCTATTACAGGCCCGAAGACACAGTTAGACAGAGTTATAACTACTTTATATGATCTTGAAGTTCTTGATATAGATGATTACAGTGGAGAGATGCTTGAGAAAGGTGAACCGTTCAAGAAAGCCGAGGATCTTTCGCAGTTACTTGTTGATGTTAGATCTCTGAAGTCCAAGTTGCCTGAAATCGAGTACGAAAACGGGAATGGATTCAGCTTGGAGAATATCCAGGATTCTGTTGAAGAGATAAATGAAGAAGTTGACAGCCTCACAGCTGAAAGAGACAGTATAAAGACCGATATATCAAATCTAAATGACCATATAAGATTCTTCAAGCATATCAAAGGCTGTGATCTAAAGTACAGTGATCTTGCAGGATCAGAAAATCTTGATGTTATTGCAGGAAAGTTTGATAGAGAAGGCCTGACACAGGACCTTGGGGACGACAGTTACGATATTTTCGAGGGAAGTCAGGCCTCAGTAGTAGTTTTCAGCAACGATTCCGGGCTGGACTCCCGTATCAGAAATCATCTCAAGGAGGAGTACAGTGTACCGGAGCTTGATGTCTCCGGCTTCCCGAGCGAAGTTATAGATGATCTCAGGAAGAGAAGAAAGGAGCTGAAGCAGAGCCGTAGAAGTCTTGAAAAGAAGATAGAGGATATCGCAAGGGATTGGTATCCACGTCTTGACGGAGCGGATGAATTCCTTACCGAGAAAGTTGAGAAAGCTGAGGCACCTATCCGATTTGGAACTACTGACAAGGCCTTTGTTGCCCAGGGATGGATTCCTTCCGAGCAGTTCGAGGAAGTCGAGGAGATCCTGGCAGAGGCCTGTGAAGGAAAGATTCATATTCAGAAGGAAGATGATGATCAGGAGCCTCCTGTAAAGCATGATAATGCAGGACCTGTCAAGCCTTTCGAGTCTTTGACTGATCTTGTTTCAGTTCCAAGGTACAATGAGCTGGATCCTTCTATTGTTTTGATGCTTACTTTCCCACTTTTCTTCGGATTTATGATAGGTGATGCCGGATACGGGCTTACCACTTTCTTGGTCTTTTATGGAGGGATGAAAGTGTTCCCTCAGGCCAAGGAAATTTTCAAGTCGCTGATGTATGCCTCCGTTGCGACGTTCTTATTCGGACTGGCGTTCGGTGATGCGTTCGGATACGTCATATTCGGCCATCACTCCGAACTAGCTGCCGCTACAGGAATCCATCTGTTTGAACAGATTCCGATTCTGTGGCATCGTGCCGAGCATCTTGGACAGGTATTCAACATTGCGGCCATGATAGGCCTCGTACACGTTAATATTGGATACCTGATTGGAGGCTACAACGAGTACGTTAACCACGGATTGAAGGAGGCCTTCCTTGAGAAAGGTTCCTGGCTTGTACTTCAGATCGGTGCATTGATGACGTACTTTTACGGTGCAACGGTAGGAGGGCCTGTACTGGCTCTATCAGTAGTATTGTTGTTTGTAGGTGAAGGTGTGGAAGGCCTTGTCGAGATCCCTTCATTGATCTCGAACATCCTTTCGTACCTTCGAATCTTCGGTGTCTCAGTCGCAGCCGTCGTACTGGCGCAGGTCGTTAACTCGATGGCCCAGCCGCTCCTGACTTCAGGAAGCGTAGTCGGTTTGACGGCAGGCATCGGTTTACTTGTGTTTGGACACGTGTTCAACACATTCGTTAAAATCATGGAAGGTTTCCTCCAGGGCATCCGACTTCACTACGTCGAGATGTTCAACAAGTTTTACGAGGGAGGAGGCCGAAAATACCTGCCATTCGGGGCAGAGTAAACTCCAGACTTGGAGTTTACGAAAAGCAGAAACTCAACAGAGTTTCAAAAATCGATATTTGAGGTGAAAATCACACAATGGCAATAGGCGAATTCGCAGCAATCGGTGCAGGACTAGCAATCGGACTTTCAGCACTAGCTACAGCTTGGGCTCAGTCAAAGATCGGAGCCGCTGGAGTAGGTGCACTAGCAGAAGATGATAGTCTCTTCGGTTCAGTGCTTATTTTGACAGCACTTCCTGAGACAATCATCATCTTCGGACTGGTAGTCTCACTGGTTATCGCAGGATTCATTTAGAAAAACCAACTCAAGGCCCGTAACAGGGCCTTTAATTCAATTTTTAACCACAAACCAACGAGGAGAAAAACGATATGACAACAAGAATCAAGGAAGAAAGCGGAAGGCCTGAAAACAGTACTATGAACGACTTTAACACGGAAAAAGTTTCTGGAGGTGTCCTGTAGAATGGGACTTGATGATGTGAAGAATGAGATACTTAATGAAGCAGAGCAGGAGAAAGAAGAAATCCTAGAGGAAGCTGAGGAGAGAAAACAGGAGATTCTGGAAGAGGCTGAAGGAGAGGCTGACAGAATCCGAAGTGAAGCTGAAGAGGATATAGAGGATGAGAAGGCCTCTATGGAGAAGAAGGCTGTCTCCAATGCCAATATGAAGGCGAAGCAGAAGAAGCTCAAGGCAAAGGAGAAGGCTCTTGATCAGGCCTTTGAAACATTCAGGGATGAACTTCATGATCTCTCCAGTGATGAGAAAGAGTCCATGATCGAGAACGCCATCGAATCTGCTGATTTCGAGGTAGGCCTCGTCAAGGGAAGTGAAGATTTCGAGGATCTTACAGACAGAGAGTTTGAGTCAGCAGATGTGAACGGTTTTGTTCTTGTCTCTGATGATGGTGAGAGGCAGCTCAATTTCACGTTTGATAAAATCGCAGATGATTTCAGGGCCAGATACAGGAAGGATGTTGCCGAAGAGCTTTTCGGTTGATCAGCTATGAGTCTAGTAGATAAAATCCCGAAGGACTATCCTTATTTGAACGCACGTATCAGAGCCAAAGGAGCTCAGCTTCTGGACAGGAATGACTACGAGAATCTTCTCAAGATGAAGTCCAACGGTATCGCCCGGAAACTGGAGGAAGGGCAGTACAGCAGGGAGATAAACGAGCTTGGTTCAATGCTTGATGGGACAGAGCTTGTGGAGACTGCTTTACAGAGAAATGCAACTAGAACTCTTGTTGAACTTGTTGATGAAAGCTCCGGAAGCCTTGAAGAGATACTGAAGGTATATGTAAGGCGTTATGATATTGAAAGCCTGAAGAGGCTTCTGAGAAAGAAGAAACAGGGCGAAGAACTAGGCACAGTAGTAACACCCGGATTTGAGTATCCTATCGAAAGACTCGAAAAAATGCACAGAAATGAAAGAGAAGAAATAATAAACTCCATCGAATTCGAAGGAGCGCTCGTGGATTACAGCGAATACATCTCCGCAGAACAATCACTTGAAGAGTTCGAGAGAGGTATCGATCAGGCCTACTTCGATGAACTGGAGAAGCTAGCAGATAAAACAGGCAATAAAAGACTGGAGAGATTCCTGAGGAAGGAACTTGAGTACGAGAACCTGAGGATTGTTATCCGGCTGAAAAGATATGACATAGAAGCTGAAGAAATCAGGAACAGATGTTTCAACTGTGAGGCCTCGAATCTTGTTCAGGCCTGTATCGATGCAGCGGACTTTGACGAAATGCTTCAGTTGATCAGGGACTCCGACTGGGAAATAGGAATGGCTGAGGAAGTAGAGGAGGTAGAGCACCAGTTGAAGGTTTCACGCCTCCGCAGCTCCTTGAAGAATCTGAGGACTGCGCCTCTAGGCCTCGCACCGATAATGTCCTTCGTGGTTGCAAAGATGGTTGAGGTCGACAATCTTCGTATGATGGTTCAGGCCAAGTCCACAGGCGCTCAGGATGCCGATAAAATCAGGGAAAATCTAGTGATTTCAAGATGAAAAAAGAGGTAAGATAAAAAATGGTAGATTCAGACGACAGGAAAAGTATTGCAGTGATCGGTGACTCCGATTTCACGACAGGTTTCAAGCTTGCAGGCATCAAGAAGACTTTCGACACAGAAAACTACAGGGATACAATCGAAGAACTGATTGATCGAGATGACATCGGAATCCTTGTAGCCGAGGAAAGTGACCTGGAGAAGCTGCCTAAAAGAGCACGAAACACTGTTGAATCAAGTGTCGATCCTGTGGTAGTAGCCTTAAGCGAGACAGCTGAAAGCGAAAGATTGCAGGAGAAAATCAAGAAAGCTATTGGAGCAGACATCACACAGTGAGACAGTCTAAAACTAATACTAAAGGTGTAAATTAAACAATGAACAACGAGAAAAACAACGAATCGTTTCATACAGAAACACAGAGGGTGAACAACTGATGGGAGAGATTTACAAGGTAGCAGGGCCTGTAGTAATCGCTACAGACATGGACGCACAGATGTACGATGTTGTACATGTCGGAGAAGAAGGCCTGATGGGAGAAGTAATCCAGATAGAAGGAGAAAAATCATACATACAGGTATACGAGGATACTACAGGAGTAAAGCCTGGAGAACCTGTAGAGAACACGGAAGAGCCTCTTTCCGTAGAACTTGGACCAGGCCTGCTGACATCTATCTACGATGGACTTCAGAGGCCTCTTCCTGAGCTTCAGGAGATGACAGGAGACTTCATCGCCAGAGGAGAAGATGCTCCAGGAATTGATGAAGAAAAAGAATACGATTTCAGGCCTACAGTCGAGGAAGGTGACGAAGTTGAACAGGGAGATGTCGTCGGTAAAGTCGACGTAGAGTACGGAGATCACAAAGTAATGGTTCCTCCGGATTCAGAAGGCGGAGAAGTCGCCGATGTCAGAAGCGGAGATCATACAGTAACAGATACTGTAGTCGAGCTTGAAAACGGGGAAGAGATCCAGATGAGACAGGAATGGCCTATCAGAGACGCAAGGCCTGCTCAGGACGATCTTAGACCTGAAGTCCCTCTAGTTACAGGACAGAGAGTTCTTGACGGACTGTTCCCAATTGCAAAGGGAGGAACAGCCGCTGTTCCCGGAGGATTCGGGACAGGAAAGACTGTGACACAGCAGTCTCTCGCGAAGTTCTCCGACGCAGACATCATTGTATACATCGGATGTGGAGAACGTGGAAACGAGATGACAGAGGTACTGGAAGAGTTCCCAGAGCTTGAAGATCCACAGACAGGAGATAAAATCATTAATCGAACAGTACTCATTGCGAACACTTCAAACATGCCTGTAGCAGCAAGAGAGGCCTCCATCTACACCGGAGTGACGATCGCAGAGTACTTCCGCGACATGGGACTGGACGTCGCACTGATGGCCGACTCCACTTCCCGTTGGGCGGAAGCTATGCGAGAGATCTCCGCAAGACTGGAGGAGATGCCTGGTGAAAGAGGTTATCCTGCTTATCTTGCTTCAAGGCTTGCAGAGTTCTATGAGCGTGCTGGAAGAGTTGATCCTCTTGCAGATGAGGATCCGGGTTCCGTCTCGATCATCGGAGCTGTTTCACCTCCGGGAGGAGACTTCTCGGAGCCTGTTACTCAGAACACCTTGCGTGTTGTGAAGAACTTCTGGGCTCTGGACAAGGATCTGGCCGAGAAGAGGCACTTCCCATCGATTAACTGGGATGATTCTTACTCCGGTTATGAGGATATGCTTGCAGACTACTTCAAGGAAGAAGTAGACGACGACTGGAGTGACAACATTCAGAGAATGAAGGATCTGCTTCAGAAGGACGGCGAGCTTCAGGAGACAGTTCAGCTTGTCGGAAAGGATGCTCTTCCGGAAAGAGAAAGATTGACACTGGAGATTGGAACATTGATAAAGCAGTTCTACCTGCAGCAGAATGCATTCCATCCTGTCGATCAGTACTCTTCACCGCAGAAGACTTTCGACATCCTTGAACTGATCCTGGACTGGGGAGACAACGCTTACCAGGCACTTGAGGACGGTGCAGCTGTACAGGATATCGTTTCACTGGCCTCAAAGAACAGAATCAGTGAGGTCAAAACCGCAGATGACTACGAGGATAAGATAAACGAACTCCGTGACCAGATGGATGAAGAGTTCTCGGAGCTTGAGAGGTGATTTTTGAACAATGACACAAGAAGAATACCAGACTATTGAACAGGTGAAAGGACCGCTTGTCTACGTTGAGAAAACCAGAGACGTCGCCTATGGAGACATCGTTGAAATCGAGACTCCGGACGGAGAGGTCAAAAGAGGAGAAGTTCTGGAGACTTCAAAAGACGTCGTAGTAGTCCAGGTGTACGAGGAGACACAGGGAATCGGACAGGATGCACGAGTCCGTTTCATGGACGAAAACGTCAAGATGCCTGTTACAGAGGATCTTCTGGGAAGAATCCTTGACGGTACCGGAGATCCAATCGACGATGGGCCTGAAGTAATCCCTGAAGAGGAACGAGACATTCAGGGAGAGGCCATCAACCCTTACTCAAGAGAGCTTCCGGAAGACTTCATCCAGACAGGAATCTCCACGATTGACGTGGCGAACACTCTTGTCAAGGGACAGAAACTTCCGATCTTCTCCGGATCAGGCCTTCCGCACAACCGTCTTGCAAAACAGATCGCAAGACAGGCCGATGTAAAAGGAGAGGATACAGATTTCGCAGTAGTATTCGCAGGAATGGGAATCACAGAGGAAGAATCTCAGGACTTCATCGAAGAGTTCGAGGACACAGGAGCACTTGAACGCTCCGTAGTTTTCCTGAACAAGGCCTCTGATCCTGCACCGGAAAGAATAATCACGCCAAGAATGGCGTTGACGACTGCAGAGTTCCTGGCTTTCGAGAAAGGTATGGATGTCCTTGTCATCATGACAGACATGACAAACTACTGTAACGCACTGCGAGAAGTATCTGCAGCTAGAGAGGAAGTTCCAGGGCGAAGAGGATATCCTGGATACATGTATACAGATCTTGCAGAGCTTTACGAGCGTGCTGGATTGATTGAAGGCGAGGAAGGATCTGTTACACAGCTTCCTATCCTTACAATGCCTAACGACGATCAGACACATCCTATCCCAGACCTTACAGGTTACATTACAGAGGGACAGATCGTTGTCGACAGAGATCTCGATAATCAGGGCCTGAATCCGCCTATAGATATCCTTCCAAGTCTTTCCCGTCTGGAGGACAACGGTATCGGAGAGGGCTACACTCGCGAAGACCACGGAGATGTTTCAGATCAGCTATACGCTCTCTACGCAGAAGGTGAGAGCCTGAGAGATCTTGTTTCAATTGTAGGAGAAGATGCGTTGAGTGATAGAGATGAGAAAATCCTTAACTTCACACGTGAGTTCGAGAAAAAGTTTGTCGGACAGGGCTTCGATGAAGATAGAGACATCGAGGACTCCCTTGATCTGGCTTGGGAACTGCTTTCACTTGTTCCTGAAGCCGAGCTGACCAGGATTGACCCTGAAATGCGTGAGGAGAGGCTCCCTGACGGGGAGTAAACCTCTCTTTCAGGTGATAAAATGTCACAGGACGTAAAGCCAACACGCAGTGAGGAACTCAGGCTGAAGGATCGTATCCAGCTCGCTGAAGATGGACACGACATACTTGAGAAAAAGCGGGATGGACTTATCCACGAGTTCATGCAGGTAATCGACGATGCAAGAGACGTCAACGAAGATCTTGCAAAACTCTACAGCGAGGCCCAGGAAAAACTGCAGCTGGCGAAGATCTACGACGGAGAGGAATCAGTACATGCCAACGCATTGAACATCACTGATGAGCCTCTTCTGAAGACCGAACAGCAGAATATCATGGGAGTAGTAGTACCTGAGATCGAATCAGTTGAAGTGCAGAAACACGTCCTGAACAGAGAATACGGCGTAACTTCATCCACTTCACGGATAGACTCAACAGCGGACAAGCACGAAGAGCTTCTCGAGAAAATCGTGGAGGCAGCAGAGACACAGACAAAGATTCTCAAGCTGCTTGACGAAATAGAGAAGACAAAGAGGCGTGTGAACGCACTTGAGCACAAGACGATCCCGGAGATGAACTCTGCACTGGACTACGTATCCCAGACACTGGAAGAAAATGCGCGAGAGGAAACTTTCCGCATGAAGAAGATCAAGGAAATGCAGGACGAAAGATAGATTTTCCGCAAGGCCTTCAGATTTCCAAAAATATCCTTTTCTCCCTCTTCTTAATTCAAAAAATAATTTAATAGAGCAGTGGCGATGTTAGCCTATGTCAGATATTTCGGAGTTAGATGCACAAGAGGCACAAGAACTTGACCAGATACGTCAGGAACTAGAAAACTTGGCAGGAGAGGTAGTAGACCTTACAGAAAATTTGAAAAGCAACTTAAAGGAAGCTAAAGACATTCAGGAGAGGCTTGAACAAATCGATACGCAAGTTCAAACTGTTGAAGAACAAACTCAAGAAGAAGCTCAAAGAGAGCAGAAGAAAGAACAAGAAAGAAGCGCTGGATCAAATATTAATACTGTCGACGTTGGAGATGACTTTTAGAGATAAAATAAGAGGATAGAGGATCTTTACTTTTCCTGCTCTTCAGGATTTTCCTCTTCATCTTCTACTTCTTTCTCGGCCTCTTTCTGTAGATTTGGTATTACATCTTCACCAGAGGCCTTCTTTGCGACATCGTTCGGATTTACGTCAGGAGTTATATCCTCATCCTCTTTCTTCATGTTCTGGATATCTTTCCCGACATCCGAGATGAACTCCCTTGTATCTGACTTGAGCTCGTAGAGTTCTTTCTCGTCGACTTCATCCATGCTCTTTTCTCTTACCTTGGAGATGATATCATCCCATTTCTGGAACATTTCCATGTGTTCTTCTCCGAAATCAAGATTTTCTTCAACTACTTCTGGCAGATCATCTTTGTCCTGAGGCGGTTCTACACCGTTCGACTTGAGCGCTGCAACATTTGCCTTCAGGAAGTTCTTGTAGTCATCAACTATATCTTTGACTTTCTTCCTTGCACCGAGCTGTGAGACAAGCTTGTGCATCCTGCGGACAAAATCATCTGTCTTCTCCAGGTGCTCATCCAGGGCCTCTCCTGTGACTTCTTCAGGATTTTTCTCTCCTGTATCACCGAAGTCGTAGATCTCCCTTGCTTTCTCAACGTATTCTTCTTCAAGTAAATCTTTCTCCACGAAAAGTTCCTCTAATGTATCAGGAACTTTCTCCTTGCCTGGAGGTGTCTTTCCTACAAGCATGATAGGTGCCTGTCCGGCGTTTGCCATGACCTGTTCAAGCTTGTGCGGGATTGAAGACTTCATATTTTTCTCGGCCTTCTTGTAGCCGGTAGCGGCCAGTTTAAGTCTTTTCTTCACCGATTCCTGGGTGCCAGAGATCTTTCCTCTTTCAAGAAGCCTCTTAGCAGGCATAAACATACCTGTATCGTATACTGCTTCTCCGTTTCTCACTGCTTCTATAGCCAGAGGCTCCCCCTTTCTGAGAGAATCCCAGAACTCTGTAAGGAACGGGAAGTACTGAATAGTAATTCTTTCATCGACTTCATCTGCCAGAGAAGTTACCTTGCGTCTTATCTTTTTCTTGGCATCCTTCGGAACATCCTTCTTCAACTTCGTATCATCCAGAATAACAAGCGTATCTATATCGCTTTCTACACCATGTTCTCCCTGCGGGACACTTCCCCAGACAGCTACAACTTTTACCTTGTCACCAAGTTTTTCATTCAACTGTTTGGAGAACTCTTCAACCGACTCAAACCTTCTTTCCTGAGACTTTTCCCTCATCTTCTTCATCTTGTCCTTGGAGCTCATGGCAGATACACAGACAAGGATTTCCTGACGAGGCTTATAAACCTTAACAAATCCATCTACAGAGCCTGAAACCTGATTTAACGGCAAAAGAAAAACTGAGGCCTCTAACGATACTGCTCATTCAGCCATTCGCCAGGCCTTGTGCCGCTGTCAGTAGCTGCTCTGCCGGAGTAAGTATGATCAAAGCTTTCTGCCTCAAGGAGGCCTTGAAGAGGATCGAAAGCATGTTCCTCTATCTTCGTCCACTCCATGTTGGTGCTTGATTGATCTAGGCCGAAAAATCTTGCTATCAGGGCCTGTTTCCTGTTCTCGTACTCGCCGTCGTCGGGCACCTTCACCGGATCAAGATCGTCTGGCTCTACACCAAGCTCTATAAGATCCATAGCGATCCTTGTAGTGTAAAGCGTCTCAGCGTACTCTCCTCCGATCTCGAACATTACTATGCCTTCAGAGTCTTCACCGTCATTCCTGCAGAATCCTGCATCCACCATCATATACAGGTATCTGTAAAGCACTGTATCCCCTCTCATGAACGGTCCATGCCTGTGGATACCCTGCTGTTCAAATCCAGGCTTTGTAAGGTGGTAAGTCTTCAGTATATCAGCAAGAGGCTTCTCCTTGTCTATATCAAATCTTTCATCTTCAGCAAGAGCCTTCTCCTGATCAACAAGCTTCTGCAGCTCGACTTCAGGATCTACACCGAAACTGGCAGTATGCTCAAGGTCGACGGTGAACTTCAGAGGATTACCTCTGTACTCTCCCTCCCATTCTTCACTCTCATTCCTGGCAGTAAGATTTACCGCCCTGCATGCCACTGCAATATCTTTAGGCCTCCATAATCGAAGCAAGTTCCCTGGATCACCGTACATGGCCTCTATATTTGTCTTCAGGCCATGCTTGTTCATCCACTGTATCCACGTCATGTTCTCTTCTGGCTCAAGGCCTGTATTTTTATCTCCGTCGAACGTGTCTTCCCTCTGAGTGAACTGCCCCCATAGATAAGTTGCAGCGACAGCAGCAGTAATATCCAGTCTGAACTCTCTATCCGAATCCAGACGCTCCTTCACTTCACTGTATTCGCTGAAGTCCAAATCATAATTATTCTCTACAATCGTCTCCCATATGAACTTAGGAGCCTCAAAGCTAGGATGATTCTCGTATTCTTTATCAGCAACTGTAAGCCAGGCAGGAATAATGTTGTAAAATACCGTCGATTCTTTCTCCATCTGTCTACCTATCTGCGTCCTGTCAATGAGGCGATGGAAAAGCTCAAGATATTTTTCTTCACCGCTCTCATCCGTATACTCCTCATAGGCCTTCTCATACCCTGAAAATACTTTTTTCGCCTTCTCCCTCATTGCATCAGTATCCGCCTCATCCGCTATATCCTGCTGCTGTATATCCAGTCTGTTAGTTAATGCAGAGACCTTTGCCTGGAAAGAAAGGCCTTTGTCATTCCCATTGCCCGTCCAGAGCTTGTTCATCACAGAATTGATTGCCGAAAGAATCACCTTCCTGTCATTTTCAGAGAGGCCTTCATCATTCTGTATCTCGTAAACATTCTCGGCTAGCTGACGAACATTAGGCGTTCTACCAGCATATGCCTGAATAGCAGTTTCAAGCACCGCAACAGACTCAGGATCTTCTGTGTTAACAGGCCTATGTGACAAGTCTACAGGCCTTTCAAGCTCTTTCTCCCCGATTTTCTCCCTGTAAATCAGAGATATTCCCTGATCTATGCCGGCTCCTGTCTCGACAAGAGAGGCCTTGCCTCTTATGTCTCCTGAAAGCCTCTCAGCGTAAAGATCGTTGGCTACTTCGTCTCTGGCGTCACGCCATTCTTTTTCGAACCAGTCAGAGTACTCTCCGAACATTCCATAAAGCTGTATTGGCTCGATGTTTTCTGCGATAAGGTAGTCAAACAGTAGCTCCATGAACTCTTTATTTCTGTAGATATTAGGTTCCTTGTTATCTTTTACTTCCGTTATAGACTGTCCAAATGGATCAAGAGACTTGTCAGATGCAATCTGCTCTTCCAGAGGCGGTATCTGCTCTGTTGAAGCATGCATATTGACATAGCCTACGCTGAAGCCGTATTCATCTTCAACCTGTTTTTTGAAGCTTGCTAACTGATCCAGATATCTTGTAAAATATCTGTGGACAACATTATATCCTGCCTGAACCCCCTGTGCTCTTGTAGCATACGCTGCTCCGTATCCAAGATCTGTATTTCCGTGGAACGTGACATCTACTCCCAGCTGACCTACAACATTCAGTATATCCTCTCTGTCAACCTGAAAAGTTGCAGGATTCTGTAGAAGAACTTCAAGTACCTCTCCACCTTTCTGGGCCGTACTTCCTATTCTCTGGGCTAGAGGGCCTGGCTCCTGCCCTACATCCATTCCTGTCGTGTTACCGACAAGATAGTTCATATCGTTGAACTTCGGGCCGTCTTCTTCATCCTCATTTTCCTTGAGTTTGTCCATAAAGTTCAGCAGGAAAGACATAGCGATCACTTCATAGTAAACAGGCCGAAGCCGATCTTCAGATCATAGTAGTACCTGAACTTCATCTCATGCTCCATATCAGCCCATGCTGTGCTTTCATCAACCAGATATTTATCCACCTGGCCTGTAAAGAGTTTAAGCTTCCTTTCTATACCCTGATAGAAATCAGGTCCGCCGCTTTCCGAATCCTCGTGGAATTCAGTGTCCAAGACTTCATCTAGGGCCTTTAACTGATCATCATTGAATACAACATCCAGTTCATCCAGTCCGTCTTCCACCCTTCTGATACGTGAAGATACCTCCAGAGGGATTTGCTCGCCAATCTCTTCTTCTAGGGCCTCTCTCAGCTCCCTGACCGACATATCTTTTTCATGCCTGGCATCTTTCAGTTTCTTTCCTTTCTTGGTATCAATATTTCCTTTGTAGTCCTGAAGCTTCAGTTTCAAGTCTTTCTCAACTTCATCAATACGTTCCTTGAAAATATTCTCAAAGACAAACTTGTCGACAATCGCCGGATGCCAGAAAACCTTCGCTACAGAAGGCCCCTGCTTCGGATCAGTCGGCTCCTCACCACCGGCCAAGTTCGCATGCACCTGATGCAGAAAAATCACTCTGTAATGAGTGATCTCATCCTCATCATCCGTTACAACTATGTCTTCTCCGGTATTCTTCAGGCCTCTGTAAATTATATATTCTCTTTCAGTAAACAGCGAGCTGTATCCCCGTAGCTGTATATGCCTCCGCATGTCAGAGGCCAGTTCCTCCTGAGACTTGTTGTTAATCATCTCCATATCCCGTACGTACGGCTCCAAATAATCCTCAGTCTCTTCTATAGCTCTCTCAATTCCTTTCAGCTCTCCTTTCAGCTCTTCAAGCTTCCTCTGAATCTCACTGCCGTACATGTCCTTCCATTTCTCGTACATCGCATACTTCTTCTTCAGAATCGCCTTAACGTTCGCTGGAAGATGAGCAAGCTTTCCATCCTCCAGATCCTCTTCATCCTTATCCTCGTACTTCTTTGCCTTATCCTCGGCAGACATCAGATCCTCCGTGGAATCCATCTCGTTGAAGTCAGCGACTATAGAAGGATACAGATTCTGATCACGCAGGAACTTAAGAGAAGCTCTATCGCCTCCCTGGCCTCCCGAAGCACCGGCTCCATCAACCAGTTCGACGAAGTCAGCCTTTATCCGGGTTTCGTTCCCTTCCTCGATGTCCTCTATGCGGGAACGGAGCTTCCTTATATCATGTTCAAGCATATGCTTCTGTTTCAGAAGCTCCGAAAGATTACGCTTAGTCTCTTTTACACGTTGCTCCGCATTCTGATGCTGCTGCATCAACTGATTATGCAACTGGCTGTCAGGAGAGACATAAACACTTTCCTCAACCTTTTCGGCAGTATAGTTAAGATCATCAGCGAACTTGTCAACAGAATTAATAACCATCCCATAAGGGACTCCTCCACGTGTATTGGACTTTACCTTGATCGACTTCCACTGCTCTCCCATCAGACCTTTTATCGATCCTGGACCATCATCACTCCTTACATCCTCCAAGGTCTCGATCTTGCCGCTGCGTACAGCTTTTTCCCACGGCGAACCGTTAGAGGTCTTGAAAACATATCCAAAACCCGGATGATCTTTTGAGTCTGACACATTTGAAGTATGGTATTAAATACTACTTAAAATTCCGGCAAACCAGTAAATAATAAACCTCCACGATAATAAACAGTCCAAGAGGCCTCCTAGATTGAAGGGGAAAAAAGATGAGAGACAAACTGCTTAAAAGAAAACTGAATCCGTTCCTGCTTGTTACAACAGTTATGGTGCTTGCAATACTTGCAGGCCTGTCAGTCATGTACCAGCAGGAGCTTGGAGAGCTTGTAGGAACAAAAGATAATCTCAGCACCCAGTTAAAGGACACAGAGGCAGAGCTGGAACAGGCCCAGCAGAATATTACACGTCTAAGAGACACCAGAGACAGATTGAACAGCGAGATATCAAATCTCAGCACCACACTTGAAAACGTGAGAGAATCCAAAAACAGCGAGATATCAGGCCTTGAAGACGATCTTCAACAGGCCCGTAACGAAAGAGATAGCTGGCGAGAGAGATTCGAGGAGACAAACAGCTCTCTTGAACAGGTCAAAACTGAAAGAGATGAGCTGCTTTTCAGTCTTGAGCTCGTATGCAGCGATCTAAATGAATCAGCAAGCTCGTTCGAAGAATGCGAGGCACGTGGTTTCAGCTAAATCATGAAAGTAGAGAAACTTCTCCGGCGGCTGAAAATCGAGTTCGTGAAGGTGAACATCCTTCAGGCATGTCTAGACTCCATAATGTTCTTCCTTGGATTCAATCTTGTTCTTTACGTCTTCAATCTGGAGATAACAGGCCCTTACTCGAATTTTCACATACTTGTAGGCCTTACAGGAGCTTTTTTCCTTGGAGATCTTATTTACCGTGTCAGAAAATATAATGTAGAGCTTTACGAGGAGAAAAATCCCGAGCTGGATGAGATACTGAGAACTGCGCGCGACAATATCGACCGCAAGAATATCGCGTCACAGGCCCTATTCGATGAGCTTGTAGATCGTGCCAGAAACGTGACATCAGAAAGTATTATACCAAGCCAGGAGATAATCAAGAAAGTCATGGCCATCGGAATACTCAGTTTCCTTACTCTTGCTTCAGGCCTTGCGGATTTCCAGATAGAAGGTCCCAGCGGAGAAATCGTGCCTTCAGACTTTGAACTTCCAGGTACTGAAACAGGTCAAAACACGAGTGAACTGGATGTAAGGAACGGATCAAATATTCTTGGCGAACCATCCGATATCGATGTCGAGCAGAGGGATCTGGAGTTCGAGATCTCCGGCAACGGAAAGGCCTCTGATCAGCAGTTCTCATTCAGTTCAGGCAGCGAAGACTTCACTGTAGAGTCGTCCAGACAGGGCCTTGGTGAGGATCGTGAACTGGCGAAGCAGTACAGCAACGCCTTGCGGGAAATCGAGGCCTCTGAATAGGAATTTAAATCTAGAAGAGTATTGTTAAGGTATGAGCCTTGTAGGGACCGTGGATAATGCCGAGAAGTACAGGAAGTTGAATCAGAAAATCGAGGAGATTAAGAACGAGATCGGCAAGGTTATAGTTGGACAGGAGGAGGTGATAGACCAGGTCATCGCCTCGATACTTTGTGATGGAAACATTCTGCTTGAATCAAATCCTGGTATGGGAAAGACGAAGATGGTACATACTCTTTCCAACGTTATAGGCCTGGATTTCTCCCGTATACAGGCTACACCGGATCTTATGCCTAGCGATATCACAGGGACACATATAATCGAGGAGACTGAGACAAGTACAGACTTTGTCTTCCAGAAAGGCCCTATATTTGCGAACATGGTGCTGGTGGACGAAATCAATCGAGCTACTCCGAAAACACAGTCCGCATTACTGGAAGCTATGCAGGAGAAGCAGGTAACAGTAGGAAATCAGAGCTACAATCTTGATACACCGTTTTTCCTTATCGCCACGCAGAATCCGCTGGAACAGGAGGGAACATATCCGCTTCCAGAGGCCCAGAGAGACCGTTTCATGATGAAGATACATCTGGACTACCCTGACACAAACGAGGAAAGAGAGATCGTAAACCGTTTCACAAACGAACTTGACTTTTCTCCAGAACTTAACCAGGTAGTATCACAGGCCTCTGTGACAAAGATGCAGGAGTTCACAAGAGAAGTCCCTATCGCAGACGACATACGTGACAGAGCTATAAGGATAGTCAAGAGAACACGTAAAAATGATAAATTAGATTATGGTGCCTCTCCAAGGGCCTCAATCCAGTTGATACTTGCTGGAAAAGCTAAAGCTCTTGTGGAGGGCAGAAACCATGTTTCAAACCAGGATATCAACGAAATGGCAAAACCCGTTCTCAGGCACAGGATAGGCCTGACTTTCCAGGCCGAGAAGGAAGGCCCGGATGCAGATCAAGTCATTGAAAATATTACGAACCGCGTATGATTCAACTAGATTACCTCGAGGAGCTGGAAAGATTTCAGCTGGCATTAAAACGTAATGCCTCCAGTATACAGAGTGGAGAGCATAAAAGCCCTCAGACAGGCCAGGGAATGGTATTCAAGGACCATAAAGAGTACATTCCTGGTGATGATATCAGGAAGATTGACTGGAAGGCCTATGCCCGTACAAAAGATTTTTTCGTGAAGCGTTTCGAGGAAGAGCGGCGTTTGAACATACATATTCTTCTTGATCGAAGTAGCTCGATGGATTACGGGAATGTGAACAAGTACGAGTTCTCCGCAAAGCTTGGACTCGGGGTTGCGAAGATGAGTATGAATACTAACGACAAGTTCAACTACTCGATTTTCTCCGAGACATTGACGAATATTTCCTCCGGGAGGCGTACAAACAATATCAGCGAGCTTGTTGAGGTTCTGAACAATACGCGTAAAACTCCTGAAAGCCGTATAGAGGACTGTATCACAGAGTATAGTGACAGGATTCAGAACGAGTCCGCAGTTATAATTTTCTCAGATTTCCTGGCTGATCCTGAAAAAGTAGAGGCCGGTATCGAAAGTTTGAAGCATACAAAACCGATCATAGTCAATGTTCTTGATTCCTCCGAGCTTGATCCCGATTTTGAAGGAGATAAAATTCTGAAGGATCCCGAGTCTTCCTCGAAGTTGAGGACTTTTCTTTCACGGAAGACACGGCAGGACTACCGTAGCAAGATGGAGGAACATGTGCAGGAGCTGGAAGAGATTTCCAGGCGGAACGGTGCAGAATTTATACAGGCCTCTACAGAGGACGATATCTTCCAGGTGCTTTTAAGCATCTGGGAAAAACTCAACAACTAGTAATGGATATCCAAGACTTTGAAACAGTAGATAGTATTCCTGCACTTTACCACCCGGATCTTGATCTTCTTGTTTTATCCGATCTTCATCTGGGCCTGGAAGGTAGTATGACCTCGGAAGGAGGTTACGTGCCGAAGTTCAATCTTGACGATGTCTTGGAGGAGATCGAGAAGGCTCGAAGCAGTACAGGAGCCTCCCGGGTACTTGTGAACGGCGACCTGAAGAACGAGTTCAGAAAGAGTTACTACAGTGAAAAAGAAGAAGTCAAGAAACTTGTCCAGCACCTGAAAAGACGCTTTAACGAAGCTATAATTGTAGAGGGCAACCACGACCAGTTCATTGAGAAAACTGTAGAGGATGAAGGCCTTGAGATGCACGATTACTATCTGGAGGATGGCGTACTTTTCGTCCATGGAGACAGAAAGATAGAGGAAATAGAGGAAGGCCTGGAGTACAGTACAGTTGTTATAGGTCATGAGCATCCATCACTTTCACTGAAAGATGAGATAGGTGTAGTAGAGAAAGTTGATTGCTTTCTTTACGGAGAAACAGAAGACGGCAAAAACATCATTGTTCTGCCAGCATTCTCCAACATCTCCAGCGGCACGCGTATAAACGAGACACCTCAGAGAGAGCTTCTATCGCCTATACTAAAAGAGAAAGTTGATGTGAAAGGCCTGAAAGCTATCGCTGTATCACGCGAAGCAGGCCTCTTCGACTTCCCGGAAATAGGAAAGCTCTAGCGCAGATTATAGGCCGTTACACCAAGTATAATAACCGAGATAAGGCCTGCGGCGAAGAATGAAGCATTGACACTCCAGATCGAAGATACTGTTCCTGCCAGAATCGGGCCTATTACCTGTCCTGAATGCTTGAAAAGTTCATTGAATCCTACCATTTCGCTTTCGACTTCGTCAGGTACTCTTGAGTCGAACATTGCGTGTATAGCAGGCGACATACCTGATGATAGAAGGCGTGCGATGAAGAAGAATGCACCAATCACCAGAGTGCCGGAGAGGAAGTTCATGGCTACAAGAACAGGCGTCAAAAACAGGCTGAGAAGGCCTATAGTTTTGAGCTGTCCTATTCTGTCAGCAAGTTCTCCGAAGATGAACTGGAAGGCCTTTGGTAGAGCCGCGACACCGAAAATCAGTCCCATAACCGCAAAGTCTCCTGAAACCTTGTCAAGCAAGAGCGGGATGGCTACCCAGTAGAAAGAGAAGATTATAGAGTACAGGAATACCAGGCTGAAAGGCAGTCTCAGGTGCTTCCAGTTGTCTTTGAGGTGATGCCAGTCATCTGAATACGTTTTTCTATGTAGAACTTCCTCTACAGAGTCTACAAGTGATTCTTTAGTGTTTATACCGATGTAGGAGAGATAAATCAAGACTGCAAGTGTTGAAGTGAATACCCATAGGCCGAAAGTTAGTGAAAAGCCACGAGATGCTATCAGAAATCCTCCTATAACAGGACCTATTATCACTGCAAGATTAACGCCCAGTAGAAACACTGAAACAGTTTCAGACTCCACATCATCGTCAGAACTTTTCAGGGAGAGGCTCCAGCTGCCATTCCAGATAAAGGCCTTGCAGAGACCTTCAGATATTTTTCCAAGGACCAGCATCACCGGTATAGCAAAGTAGTAGAACAGAGGAGGGAATGCTGCCGTGATAAGGCCCAGAAAGATAACAACTTTTTCTCCTGCTCTCTGAACAAGATTACCTGTAGGAATATCAAGCATTATAGTAAGTAAAGCAGGTATCGACGTGGCTATACCGACCAGAAATACGCTCATATGTTGCTCGAAATATATCGGCAGGAAGTTCCATACCGTGCTCCGCCCCAGCCATCCAACAAGAAAAACCAGGGAGAGATACTTCGCTATCCGAGGTACTCTATCTATCTCCACAGTAAAATACAAAATCTAGTGCGTTATAAAACCTTCTTGGCCTTCATCTTCATCCTGTTCCTCATCAGAGGCCTCTTCATTACTTTCCACCAGCTCCTTCTTCGTCTCTTCCTTCAAACGGTTATACCTCTTCTCTGCAGGAGTCTTCTTTTCAACATCTGCTTCTTCCTGTTTGACCTCGTTGTAACGCTCCCTGCTTGGATCCTCATCCTCTGTATCAGAGGCCTCGGAATCATTCTTGCTATTATTTATGGCTTCAAGAAAGTCGTTCAAGCTTCTTCCACCTCGACATCCCTCTTCTTTTTCCTTTTCCTGCCGACGAACGGGATTCTGTCAACAAGAGATACGAAGTCACGGACTGTTTCAGAGGCCTCCTCAACATTTTCAAAGGCCTGCTCTATACTTTCCGAGGACTTCACCCATGAGGCAATTATCCTGTCAATTCTATACAGCAGAATCGCTAGAAAGACGAGTACAACCGCTGTAAGT
Source organism: Candidatus Nanosalina sp. VS9-1 (assembly GCF_047555085.1). GTDB lineage: Archaea > Nanohalarchaeota > Nanosalinia > Nanosalinales > Nanosalinaceae > Nanosalina. Next base: position 794,224 of record NZ_CP180230.1, read on the forward strand.
AGCTTAACGATTATATTAAGGCCGGCGACAGGATCTTCTATCATAAGACTTGTACTGTTCTGAAAGATTTTATATCTGTCCTTTATGATTGATCGATACCGTCACCACGCCTTAGAAAGGCTTAAAAGCTTCTAGACGCAATTTTTTCCGTGATAATCAATGGTTGAAGTACCTGAAGACGTTGAAATTGCAGATCTGCCTTTCACCCACGCAAGAATCAAGAGAATGGTAAGAGAAGAGGCCTCAGAAGGCCAGTACGTCCGTTCAAATGTTTATTACGGATTGAATCTCCTGCTAGGTGAAATCGCAGACGAAGTAATCGAAAAAATGATGGACACCGAGGCAGCGTACGTCGAGAAACATGATCTTGATCGCGCCGCAAGGAAATACGAGAAAGTGGAGAACATCATCCAGGAAAAAGAGAGAGTATCACGAAAACTGGATGCACTGGCAGCGGATATCGAAAAGCTTTCGAGAGACGTACAGCAGGCCGACCACTAGAGGCCTCAACTTTTCCCCTCTATTTTTATCGACAGTTTCTAAACAAGATTTTCAAGGCCTTTTACTTCAGGAGCATCCTGACTGTAGCCCGGGAATCTAGGCATCTCGACCTCAAGATCTTTAGGCCCGGCAGTGTAGACGACTGTTTCCTCATCGCGTCCTATACAGACTACTCCTGTAACCCCGTCCACGTCGACAGGATTCAAAGTATTTTCTGACTGGAACTCTCTGTACTGTTCAGAGGCCTCCGGATCACCGGTGTACGTGAAAAATATCTGGAATCCAAGCTGATCCTCGAAGTCGCTGTAGGCCTGAAGCAGTTCATCTGATTCGATGTACCTGTTTTCAAATCCTGTGTCCATACGGACGTTCTCACTTCGGAACTCGGGATGAGTTCTCAGGCCTTGATCCACATCTCTGACCTCTTCAAGACATGCATCAAGATTGGCAAGTTTCAGCGGAGCCGAGAAAAAATCAACATTATCAGAATCTGCTCCGAAGAACTCCCTGTAAAACTCGGCGTGCCTTTCACCTTTACTGGCTGACACAGTATTTTTTCTACTGTCCAGAACACCACCATCAAGCTGTCCGCCATCTCTGAACACTCCTGCGATCTGGAGATTGTCCAGGCGAGGCATCAACCGTTCAACGCTGGAGGCCTCAACTACTCTTCCCTGTCCTGTTACATCCAGTGCAATCTCAGCCTCATCGTGTGCATAAGAATTCTCTACAACCCATTCGAAGAGCTCATCAGTATCAGGCCTCTCTACAGTCATCTCCGGCATATTCAAGAATGCTTTACTTACTGTGAAGTATCTTTCGCAGCGGTGAGAGATTAAAAGATTTCACTGATAAAACACCGTTATGAGATTTGAGGTCGAAGTTGTCTCGGAGGAAGTACTGCCCGCTATCAGAAGTATGATCGCAAAAGAACTGAAGGACGACTACGGCCTCATACAGCGGGAGATAGCGAACAAACTGGACGTGACACAGCCTGCCGTATCCAACTACCTTAACGACACACGTGCCAATCCAGAAATACTTCAGAAGATAAGAGATGATCCACAGATACAATTGCTTATCGACGATGCAGCAGGGAAAGCAGCCAAAAACGAGAACTACTCTGATGAGATATCACAGATAATATGGAACATCCGTGACAAAGGCCTGATAAAGGAAAGATTCGAAGGAACAGAAAAAATAATATAGAAAAATTTTCAGTGGAAGCCTTCAAAGGCCTCCTCAGCTTTCTCCTCCTCTTCAGCCATCTTATCTCGGAACCTGTCTACAGCAGCTTCAATCTTCTCCGAAAATGCTGAAACGGCAGGAATCTGAGGCAATTCAAGGCCTCTAGGAATCTGAAGATCAAGATCTCTTCTGTCGCTTGTATACAGGAATGCTCCTCCTGCACCGCCTATAATCACAAGGCCTAGCAACATCATCATCAATGTCTGTCGGAACTCGTTGGATTCATGCTGTTTTTTCACTTCTTCTACAGTTGAAGAAGCTGACTGATAGCTTGACTCAAGGCCTTCAACAACTGAAAGCGCTCTATGATACTCGCCGCTTTCCTGGAACTGCTCAGCTCTCTCCACCATCTCCACGAATTCTGAAGTCCCGGATTCAAGAGAACTATCAAGCTCCCCGTTGATACCGGAACTTCGAAGGCTGGAAATATTTGACTCAATCTCCGCTAAGCGGGAAGAATAAGTCTCAATCCTGCTATCAACTTTCTCCCTCTGAGCGCTGTTAGCCTTCACAAGAATCTCCACCGAATCAGAAGCCGAAGGACTATCAGACTCAAAAGTTGCATTCCAGAGGCCTGTCTGATTCTCGGAAGGAGAGATCTCGAACTCTGCATTAGCTGAATCACCTTCCTCTAGGCCTTCAACAGTCTTTGTGCCTTCGAAAAGCTGCGAAGAAGCCGTTACTTCAACAGATTCTACAAGAAGCTTCCCTGTATTCTCAACTACAACATCAATATTTCCTGTGCTTCCAGCCTCTACCGAAAAATTATCAGAGGCCTCCAGAGCAATCCTTGGTGTCGCATCAGGATGGTACTCGAAATCAATAGATCTCACATCACTCCAGTGCCCCACACGATCACGCGCACGGACATAGACAGTCTGCTGAGTATCCTCACTGTCAAGCAAAGCAGTATCAACAGTGAAACGCCCTTCCCCATCGTACTCAACAGTATTTCCATCTCCTTCGCTTGTACCAGCGTAGAAGAAATACTCCAGCTCCTGAACTCCAGAAGCCGAGTCAGAGGCCTCGTAAGTAACATCAAAATCATCACTGTAAACTTTGTAATCCCTTGCTGCCTCAAAATTTTCAAGCACAGGATCAGAGGAATCAAAAGTATAAAATCTTTCATCAGACTCCGCACAGTTACCTGCACGATCACAGGCCTCTACACTCACGTCTACTGTATCATCATCGACTTCCTCAGAAGGAATCTCACATGAGAAATCTTCCTCATCATCCCAGTCAGTTGTAGAAACTTCATCGCCGTCTACAAGACACTTCACCTGCACATCGCTCTCCTCCTCATCAATATTCCCTACAGTTACATCAAGGCCTACATCCCCGTTCAGATCAACATTATCGCCGTCAGCATCCTCAACAGTAAATTCAGGATCATCCGCCTGGAATTCATTATCGAAAGTTAAAGTTGGATTAGACTCTCCAGAGTTACCTACTTGATCAACCGCCTCAAGATTGAGAGAAATTTCGTACCCGATATTAAGATTATCAGTATCCAAGTCAAATTCTTTGAGACATCTACTTCCGGACGAACAGTCAACATCCTTTTCATCAAGAATATCTGTATTATCTGCATATGCAGATAGATCATCAATATTGCTGTATTCATCTTCAGCTAAAACAGTTATAGAAGGATTGTCACTGACAAAATCCAAATCACCATCTTGAAGAGAAACAGATGGAGGGCCCTGATCTTTTGTTAGATCAATCTCGGCTAGCTCAATCTCACTGGTACCGTCTGTGAGATTAGCTCTAATAGTATACTGCCCACTACCTTCATCACTCAACTGTGCTGTCCAGTAATTTCTATCCCCCCCAGAGTAACTTTCTGGGGAACTATCTGTATCAAACTGCGTCCAGTCGTCCTGGCCTTGATCGCTCCAATAGAAAATCACTTCTGAACCTGTTCCTGACTCATGTGTTACGTTAAGAGTGTAATCAGAACCTATGACTGTATCAGCATTAGAAGGGGAATCCCAGTCAAGTGCTGCTGCGTTTCCGATTACTAGTGTTGTGAAAATTAGAGTGATTGCTACTTTGAGCGCTTTCTGGCCTTTGATACTTATCACTAGAAAAAGTTGAGTAGTGCAGGTTTAAGTAAATTATTTCGATTATCCAGTCGAGGCCGTGTTTAAACGGATAAAAACGGAGAAAACATAGAAGAAACAAAAAGCTTAAAAACTTTAGTCACTATACAGTAGTAATATGACAGGCCTGGATCGTACCTACGGTGATCTTCTTGATGCAGCCGGAGATGATGTTGCAGATTATGTAAGAATTGAGCATGAGAGAGGCCGTGGCGAGGGAACTGCAGTTATTGATCCCGATATAGGAGGCTACGGCACTGACAGCGTCGATTCTCTTTCAGGCCTTGCTGTGGAAGTTGCTGACGGCCTCAGTGATTTTTATCAGGGCGTTCACATGTATGATGTTGAGGGAGCGGATGATAGAAGTGCTGAGGAGGCCTTGGAAGAGGTTATACATGATTTGACTCCTGATAGTCCTTCCAGAAATAACATGTTTGCTGATGCTGCGCTGGAGTAAGTTAAGTTATATTGAGATGAGTATTGCTCCGAGTACCATCAGGCCTGAGCCTATTATTCTTTCTCTGAAGCTTTCTTTTTCGTCGAGCATGAAGTAGCTGAATACTACTGTGAGCGGTATGCTGAGGCGTTTTATCGATATTACGTAGGAGACCAGTGTAGTGTTGATCGCTGTCATCTGCAGGATTATTGCGACTGCTCCAAGTACACCAAGAAGTGCCAGAGGCCTCCATTCGGTTTTCACCTGTTTTTTCCAGTCATCGGATTTTCGCATCATGACAGGCATCAGGAATATCGATGAAAGACTGTATACTGCCAGAGGCCACATCACGGGCGAAGAAAGGCCTACTCCGATCTTATCAGTGTTGGCCGTTATTGAGTAAATCAGTAATACTACAAGTATGAGCTGTACTCCTCTTTCCTGCCAGAGTTTTCTCACCGGCTCCAGAACACTTTTCGCACCTTTTATCTTCAGGGCATAGGCTCCAAGAGCAATACATAAAACACCTATACCACCGGAAACACTGGGGATTTCCCCAAGTATTAGGAATGAAGTCACCAGCACAAGCATAGGCGATATAGCATACATAGGAGTTACTATAGATGCATCAGATTCTTTGTAGGCCTTTGCAATCAGTATAGATGCAGCTGCAATAGCAAGGCTCTGTGGAACAATCATAAGGAAAAACTGGAGGCCTAGATCCGGCACACCGTAGAAAAGTATAGCAGCTAAAAGCACCGGCACACCGAAAGCTCTTGAACTCCAGGCCGTGATGAACTCATCAGTTCCAAGAGCGTTCCTCCGCTGGTAAATCGCCTGATAGCCCTTGATAAGTGCCACACCAAGCGCCAGCATAATCCCCGGATCCATATCACTCAACTCGAAGGCCTAATTTTTAATCCTCGTCCCTGACTTCCTCAAAACGTTCGATCGCAGTCTTTCTTTTCTCATCGTGATCAACGATAGGCCTTGGATAATCCTCACCGATCTCGACACCGCAATCCTCCTGTTGGAGCTTGTTCATCTCGTGAGGCCTGTGAATATGTTCATCGGGAACGTCTTCCAGCTCCGGCACCCATTTCCGGATGTACTCGCCATCAGGATCGTAGTCCTCTCCCTGAGAAAACGGATTAAAGACTCTGAAGTACGGCTGGGCGTCGGTACCGATTGAATAGGCCCATTGGATCCCTCCTATCATTGAGGCGATCTCTGCATCCACAAAATTCTCGTTGAAGAACTCATGCAGGTCCTTCCAGTCCAGCCACAGATCCTTGCATGCAAAGCTTGTGACAACCATACGTAGACGGTTGTGCATCCATCCCGTCTTCTTCAACTGACGCATACCGGCGTCGACAAACGGATAACCTGTCTTGCCGTTGATAAAGGCCTTCCAGTCCTCCTTGGCCTCTTCTTTACTCCTCCATTCGATTTCCTCGTACTGTTCTAGGAAAGGCCTCTCCGCTGACTCCGGCCAGTTCCAGAGTACCTGCATGTAGAAGTCGCGCCACGCTAGCTCTTCCTGCCAGGTCTTGATGCCCGAAGTATCGTCGTTGGGATTTCTGGCTTTCATTCTTTCGGCCTCCCAGAACACCTCTCTGATCGAAACAGTTCCGAACTTGAGATGCGGAGAAAGCTTACTCGTGGAGTCTTTCCAGGCATAGTCTCTGTTCTCGTCGTAGTTCCATATCTTGTCCTTGAAGGCCTCTATCCTGTCTTTTGCGCCTTCTCTCGAAGGATCCCAGTTCCATTCAAAATCTTCAGGCCTTTCAAATCCTAGCTCTTTCAGCGAAGGAATTTCATCGCTTTCGACATCAGGAACTTCATATTCTTCGACGTCCTGAGGCCTTCTATGCTCTTTTTTGAACCATTTCTTGCTGTAGTAAGTGTAGACTTTGTAAGGAGTACCTGAATTCGTTAAAATTTCTTCCTTCTCGGACATGACGATGTCTTTGAAAGTTTTGACTGGAACATTAAGGCCTTCTTCGATTTTCTCGTCTCTTTCTCTGCTATACGGCGTGTAATCCCTGTTGTGGTATACTGCATCTGCATCGACTTCATCTACTATTTTTTCCAGTTCTTCCAGCGGCTTTCCTTTCCTGACTACAAGATCTTTACTCTCTTCGCCTCCAAGTTTTTCCTTGAAATTCTGTAACGCATCGTGCCAGAACTTAACTCTTGGATAGCCGAGGGAGGCTTTTTTGAAGTAGTTATCATCCACTACGTAGAAAGGGATTACTTCATCGTGTTTTTTCGAGGCCTCTACAAGTGCTGTATTGTCGTATTCTCTCAGGGATCTGCGGATCCAGACTATCGCTGTCACAGAGAATATTTTGGAGGCCTGATTTTATGGATTTACTGGCTCTGGAAGAAGCTGTCAAGTTTTTCCTTGTCTTTTTCAGGGCCTATCATGATAAGCTGGTCGTTTTCTCTGAGTTCGACGTCTTCTACTTTTTCTTCATCTCTAAGTACAGATGTGATTTCGAAGGACTGTGGGAATTTCTTCATCTTCTCGATCTCGTCTACTGTTCTGTCCTCCAGTTCTGAGCTTTCCTTTACAGAGGCCTTTACAAGTTCAAGGTCTCCTTTCAGGTTGGCGAGTTTGACGAGATACGGGTGCTCTACAGTTGAGAGGAACTCTGATAGAAGTATATCGTTGTGGCTTATCGGCTGTGCATCGATTATCTGGAAGGCGTCAACGTATTCGTCGTCTTCAACTCGTGTTACTACTTTCGGCACTCCGTATTTTTTGGCCAGTGTGCATACAACCATGTTTTCGTTATCTTCTTTTTCAGCTGCTATAAGAACGTCTGCTTTTTCTATACCTGCATCTTCAAGCGCCGAGATAGTTGTAGGAGATTTATTTATGACTGTAGCTCCGCTTGAGGAGTAGAGTCTGTCGCATTTATCTTTATCTGCATCTACTGCGACTACATCGTGATTTCCTTCCAGCTTCTTCACGAGTCTTTTCGACATCGAGTTTATCCCGGCTACTACTACATACATTGTATCAGTCTTTGATTGTGCTCCTATTAAATATTGCCAGAACCGGCAGCATCTCCAGTCTACCTGCCACCATTGCCACTGTAAGAATGATTTTAGAGACTACAGAGGCCTCTGAAAGAAGCGAATCGGTGAATATCGGCCCCATATTCCCTATAGTTGAGAAAGCTACAGATACAGCGCCTTTGAAACTGTATCCTTCAAGGCCTACAAGCGAGATAGCTATCAGAAAAGAAACTGATATCCACGTAAAGAAAAGCACCGATACAGTCTTGACTGTTGAACTATCAAGTATCTCCCCATCTATCTTAACTTTATTTACAGCTGTATCAGGGAGAGAATAGGCCTTTAATCTAGTTTTCAGCATCTCCAGCATTGTTTTTATCCTGAATATTTTGAGGCCTCCTGCTGTAGATCCTACTGATCCTCCTACAAACATGACTGCGAGGAGCATGATCTGTACTGCCGGTGCAGCTACCATGATATCTATAGTGGCGAATCCTGTGGAGGATATGAATGCTGCACTCTGGAAAGCTCCATGGAGCACAGGATCAGCTGTTTTACCGATTAAATCGAATGTCAGTACTGCTGTAACAACAGCGAATATGGAGAGATACAACTTGAATTCCGAGTTGTTTCTCAGAGGCCTGTAATCTGATCTAAGTACTCTGTAAAGTATTACGAAGTTGATTCCTCCAAGAAGCATGAAAAGCGTTGAAATGGCCTGTATCTGTGGCGTGTATACTGCGAAGCTTGCTCCCTGAGTGGAGAATCCTCCTGTTGAAAGTGTTGAGAAAGCGTGTATAACTGCCTGGAATACAGGCATCTTTGATGCAACGAACAGGCCTATTAGAAGCGTCGTAAGGAATCCGTATACTCTCCACAGATCGATTACTGATTTCTTGAGCGAAGGCCTTATGCTTCCTGGATCTGTTTTATGAGCTTCTGCGGAGAAAAGCCGCTGTGAAATACCTCCTGACTGCTTCAGTACTGCTATGAAAAATGTCAGTATGCCGAGGCCTCCTATCCATTGCATGAAGCTTCTCCAGAAAAGTATCGAGTGCGGAAGATTTTCTGGTGCAGAAAAAATGGATATGCCTGTTGTTGTGAGGCCTGAAGCTGCTTCAAAAATAGCATCGGCCACAGGAAGGTATTCTGTCAGCGGTATCGATCCCAGAAGTATCGCCGAGGCCCATCCAAGCAAGGTAAGTATGATGGCCTCCTGGACAGAGGGATCTCCAGTAGATCCGTAACGATGCATCAATGTTCCTGCTACAAGACTCAGAAGAGACGTTCCTGTGAAAAGGTAGAAGTTGAGAGCTTTCTCAGGGTATACAAGTGTAAGAACTGCAGGGAGAAAAGTAAGGACTGCGTATATCTGCAGGAATCTTCCAAGCACCCCCATCAATAGGCCTCTCCGCATAAGTTCTTGATGGTCTGTGTTTGAATAAAAAACGCTCTGTAGAAAGAGAAAGGTTGGAGATGGCGGAGGGTTTCATAAAGTTTTACAGGTCATCTTGTTCATGCTCGGAAAGATATCTTCAGGATTATTGGACTGAGCAAAGGTGAATCAAATTATGCAGATTACAGTTGGAACACAGGACGGCGAAACATTCCAGAAAGAAATTGAAGAAACATCTCAGCTTGTAGGTAAGAAAATCGGCGAGACTTTTGAAGGAGGAGTTCTAGGCCTTGATGGTTACAAGCTTGAAGTTACTGGCGGTAGCGATAAGCAGGGCTTCCCTATGAAGAAGTCAATGGAAGGTGCTGAGAGAAGAAAGGTTCTACTGAAAGAAGGTACAGGCATCCGTGAAGATGTTGACGGTGTAAGGAAGCGGAAATCTGTACGTGGAGATACTGTTTCGCAGGAGATCCAGCAGCTTAATACAAAAGTTGTTGAGGCAGGGGATAAACCCGTTGAAGAGCTTCTTGAAGAAGAATAAATCATGAATAAAGAACTACCCGAAGTGAATGTAGGCCTTGTAGGGCACGTTGATCACGGAAAGACAACTCTTACCAGAGCTCTCTCCGGTAAATGGACTGATGAGCACAGCGAAGAACTGAAGAAAGGCATCACGATCAGGCTTGGATACGCTGACGTCACATACTACAGAGACGATGAAGGAAACCTGAACGTTGATGGAGACGGCGAGACAGTTCGTTCGCTTTCTCTTGTTGATGCTCCAGGCCACGAAACATTGATGGCTAACGTGCTTTCCGGTGCCGCAATCATGGACGGTGCTGTTCTAATTATTGCCGCTAACGAAGAGTGTCCTCAGCCACAGACGCGCGAACATCTGGCAGCTCTTGACATCATAGGAATAGAGAACATAGTTATTGTCCAGAACAAGATCGATCTCGTGGACAAGGAGCAGGTACGTGAAAATTATAACGAGATAAAAGACTTTGTCGAAGGCACAGTAGCCGAAGACGCACCTATCATTCCTGTATCGGCACAGCACGAAATCAATATAGATGCTCTTCTGGAGGCAGTTGATGAGGAAATCCCTACACCAGAAAGAGATCTGGAAGCCGATCCAAAGATGCTTGTCGCACGATCATTCGATATCAACAAGCCAGGACAGCTACCTGAAGAAGTCAGCGGAGGAGTAGTTGGCGGAAGCCTCACACGTGGAAAACTTGAGCCCGAAGATGAAATAGAACTGAAACCAGGCCGCAAAGTCGGCGAGGAAAAATGGGAGACAGTCACAACAACTGTAGAAAATATAATCCACGGAAACGATATCGTGGACGAAGGAAGGCCTGGAGGCCTTCTAGGAGTCGAAACAAAGCTTGATCCATCGATGACGAAGTCCGATGGCCTTGAAGGAAACGTTTTAGGCCTTAAGGGGACTCTTCCAGATACAACTTACAATATAGAGCTAGAGGCAGAGCTCATGGAAAGTCTTGTTGGATCTGAAGACGATAAAGAGATTGAGAACATCAAGGAGCACGAGCCTTTGATGATCAACGTAGGTACAGGGAAGTCAGCAGGCTTTGTTACACAGGCAGGTAAGAACGTCAAGCTCGACTTAAAAGTGCCGATCTGCGCTGAGGAAGGCGATAGAATAGCTATTTCACGCCAGATAGGTTCTAGATGGCGCTTAATCGGTCACGGCAAGATTACAGGCGTTGAATGAAAAATAGTAGATTTTTAACTAACCATAACAAGGTTGTATCTGTACAATGTCACTCTCGACAGCACTCGCCGATCTCTCCGCAGGCCAGGGAGCATTATTTCGCACACTTGTAACACTTGGCCTTCTTGTAGGAGGACACATTCTGGTGAAAATCTTTGCAGTTATAGTAAGGAAAACCTGGATGCAGCGAGGAGAGGATCTGACAAAGAAAGCGATCCAGAAGCGTTACGATGCTGTAAAGAACATTACATACATACTTGATGCTGTAGTTATCGCCGCAGCACTTCTATACTTGAATACAGGCCTGACCACCACACTTACAGAAAAACTGACTTCAGGCCTTCCGGATATACTTTCCGTACTGCTGATAGGTATACTCGGGATTTTGCTTGTCAACTTTGTGACAAAGTTCGCAAGCGGATTCCTGAACCGTCTTGGAACAAGAAACTACCTGAGAGAGATAGGCCTATCACAGAACGCTACACGACTGCTAAGCCTTATAGTGAAGGGCTTCCTGTACCTTGTAGTTTTCCAGGTAGTGCTTGAACAACTGGGAATCGGAAACACGTTCCTTGACAAAGCGATAACTGCTTCAGCATATGCAGCAGTCTTCCTTGTAGCAGGCCTCGCATTCTGGGGATTCAAAGATCTAGCAAGAAACATGGCAGCAGGCCTCTATCTAAAGAACTCCAGACTTGTAAGGCCTGGAGAAAAAGTCTATCTCGAGGAAGAGAGCGGAGAAATCCGCGACGTTGATCTGTTCAGCACCGAAGTAGAGACTGACGGCGGATACCGGCTGCTGACACAGAACTCAAAGATCATGGATGCCGATCTGAAGTTCAAAGATACACAGAGCGATATAGAAACACTTGAAGACGTGAAGAGACATTTCACAGCTCAGGATCCATCTTACTGTGGGCCTGCTTCAGCAGAGATGGCCTTAAGTATCTTTGGATACCGATACGGTCAGGAAACAATCGGAGAAATGTGTGATACAGAAGTAGGCGTTGGAACGATGCCTGACGATCTTATCGAATCCATTGAAACTCTCACCGATGGAGAAGTTAAAGCTGCGTACGTTGAGTACGACAAGATCACGGATCTTGCGGACGAGTTCAAGATCTGGTTCAACGACGGTGCACTGATAATACCGAACTTTGCAAAGCCTGTGCTATTCCCTCAGGCTGATACAGCACACTACAGCTTGTGTGTCGGAGTTGAAGGCGAGGATCTTCTGATTGTTGATCCAAGTACTTCAACAGTATCAGGCGGAGTCTACTATGCAGATAGCTCTGAGATGCTGGAGGCTATGGGAGAGTTCGAGGGCAGAAGCAGAGGATATCTTGTGCTTGCTCCTGAAGATACAACAGCTTACTGGAGGATCAACAAAGGCCTGATCTACGCAGACAAGAGCTTCTACGATGAGATCAGCAAGAACATGGAGCTTCAGCTCAGAAGGATTCTGCGTCAGGGAAGGATTCTGAAGAACGTTCTTCCAGAGGACTTGCAGTCTTACCTGGATAAATGGAAGAAAGAGGAGAAAGTAGGAAGAGTATGGAAACCTGAGAGCAAGCGGAAAGAAGGTGAAGAAGATGGAACTACTGATTCTGGCGAATGACTTCGACACACAGGAAAAAAGATTCAGCAACTACTTTGAAGAAGTAGAAAAAAAATCCCTGGCAGACGTCCTTATAGACACAGATAAAGATGAAAACGTCCTCGTGGACGGAGAAAGGATAGAGGCCTGGGACGCAGTTTACATCGATCCGGAGCCAAAGGCCTTCAACTACCTGCGAGTGCTAGTCGAGGCCCTTGGACAGAAAGATATCTCATGCAACCTTGATCCATCTTCAATATTTATACTGGCCAAAAAACCTTACCTGTTCAGCGTAATGGCAGAAAGAGGAGTTTCAATACCTGACCAGGTGGCGATATCTACAGAGAAAGGCCTTACAGAGCTCGAGAAAGATGTAGATTTCCCTGTAGTGGCTAAAAAATATTCAAGCTTTGAGCTAGCCGAAGCAAAAATTTTCGAGGATTTCGACAATCTGAAATCTTTTGCAGAAATCTCTGAACACGGAAAGGACTTCATCATGATTCAGGAGTACAGTGATGAAGATATTTTTGACGTTCTGTACATAGACGGCAATTTGATATCTTTGAAGCTGGAGGAATCTCCGTGGGTGGCCTCTGAAAGCACTTCTGTTGCCAAAAAGTATCACAGCATATCTACAGATCAGAAGGAGACTGTTGAAGATGCTGTAAGTTCTCTGGGCACCAGCATATGCCAGATCAGGATGAAAGGCAACAAAGTGATGGATATCGACAGCAGCCCGGATCTTGAGGCCTTCAAGGAGAAAAGCGGGAAGAATATCTACGGAAGAATTTCCGATATGTTGAAGGAGGGAAACGAGGATGAATAGTTTCAGGAGGCAGATAAAATGAAATGCGCTGTTATATACGGCAAGAAATCGGCCCAGCATCACCACTTCATAGAGGCAGGAAAAAAACATTTTGACAAGGTTCTTGGAGCCCCGCTGGAAGGTATAAGAACAGTATATACAGAAGAAGGCACGAAGCTGATGTATAATAATACTGATTTATGCGAGTTTGATGCAGTGTATCTGCGGCTTCTTGGAAACGATCTGATGTACGGAGAACATATTCCGGAAGTACTGAGGGACAACGAGGTGTACACACAGCTTGAATCTGACTCTCTCGCTATCGCCTCCAACAAGTTCCATATGATGAAGGTGCTTGCTGATGGAGGCCTTCCTGTTCCGAGATCAACTTATACTCTTTCAACACGTGAAACAGAGAGAGCCGGAGACATGCTCGGATACCCTGCTGTAATCAAAATAATATCCGGATACGGCGGGAAAGGAGTGATGAAGGCCGATTCAAGATCCGATATAGGGCCTATAACAGATACTTTGACTCTTTTCGAGCAGGATATCTGCTTGCAGGAATTCATCGACAATCCCGGAGAAGATATACGAGTCCTTGTCGTAGGCGATGAAACGTACGCCTACAAAAGGGTAGGCGGGGAAGAAGAGTTCCGTTCCAATATTTCTGCTGGAGGAGCGCGTGAAAAAATAGAGCCAAGCGAAGAGATGATAGAGGCCTCTATAGGAGCTGCAGAGCTCTGCGGACTTGACATAGCAGGTATAGATATCATAGAAGATGAAAGCGAAGAAGGAGGATTCTACATCGGCGAGATAAATGCCTCTCCTGGAGTAGAAGGTACAGGAGAAGTTATAGACGCCGATCTGGCGGATGAGTTCATGGCTTTCATAAAGAGAAAGACGCTGGAAGAGGACCAGCTATAATTCCTCAAAATCTCTTTCCACTGTCTTAACTGCTTCATCCAGCTGTTCTTCCTTGAAAGCGTTGTATGCCGGTATCCCGACATTGTCTTCTATAGTCTTCTTCCCTGCTGTTGTATCAGTGATAGGGCCTGAGATAAAGCTTATACGGTAGTCCATGTCGCCGAGAACTTCTTTAAGGCCGTAAGCACCCATAACATCAAGTGATACAGCACATACGCTGAAAATAGATTTCTTAACGTCAAGATCTCTTATAACTTCCCTGACTCTGTAGTTACTGATCAGGCCTGCGCCGAACTCCACTACAACAAAATCTAGATCGTTTTCACGCCATGCATAGTTCATCAGGCCTTTAGCGGAAGATATAACTGTTTCAGGATCTTCTACAGTAGTCGGGATTCCTGCATCAACAAAGTCCAGTGAAACTTTTGATCCGGCATCGTACATACTCAGGCGATCTCTTTCACGGGCTGATCCTGTAAGCTTCAGAGATCCTACATCGTAGTCCTCGCTCAGATTCTCGATAAGTCTTGTAGCAAGAGTTGTCTTACCTGCGTCCATCCTTGAAGCGACTACGGCAACCATTTTCACGTCTTCAGTTACTTCATCGGATCTTTCGATGCCGTAATGCTTCATATTTCTGATCTCATCACCGTTCCTCACATAACCAAGGAATTCGGCCTCACAGGGATCCTGAAGCTCTTTCGCTGAGCTCTCGTAATCTCCAAATATCCCTCCTGAACCCAGGAAGTAGACTTCGTCGCCTTTCTCAATTTTCTCCGGCACGTCACCTATGTATCCTTTAACGCCGGCCCTGTTACCGAAAGCTCCTACAACTATATCTCCCTCTTCAAGATCTACCAACTCTCCTCCTTCCAAGTCGAGCTCCCTGTAATTATCATTTACATCCGTAATTCTTACGGCAACTACGTCGCCGCTTTGAGGCCTGTGGCCGCTGTACTCTATATTTACCTCTTCTCCAAGTTCAACGCGTTTGAGACATGAGGCCTTGTAATCGTATTCTGTAGCCATAAATTCTTCAACGATAGCGGAGCTTAAAATACTATTTACTTGAAACTTCAGGCCTCAAAGATTCTACATGACTAAGAAAATCCTGCTTGACACAAATTTCCTGGTAGCGCCGTTCCAGTTGAGTATAACGATATTCGGGGAGCTGGACAGACTGTATCCTGTCAACAGTATCTATACACTGGATGATGCAGTGCAGGAGGCGAAAAGTATTGAAGGCGGGAAGTACGGCAAGCTTGTTGAAAAGTTGATAGAAACACAGGACATCAAAGTGCTTGAGACTGAGGGAGAGGGAAGTGTAGACGACTTGCTTGTGGATATTTCTGACGAATTCGCTGTAGCTACTAACGACAAAGAACTGAAGGAACGACTCGTGGATGAAGGAAAAGAAGTCGTGATTATACGTGGCGGAAATCACCTGGAGGCCGTCAACGGGAACAGGCTGTGAACTTGGGGAGAGGCCTGAGAATGAATTTTTCTACCACTGCTTTTTAAGAATTAACACCGACTGGTTTACTGTTCCATAGAGGTAGAATTTATAATGTACAAGAGGCTGGATATGTCGGACTCGATTCGAGTTCCTCCCGAGCATCTCGGTGAGGACGTCAATGAAAGCGTCGTAGGCGCTTTAAGCAAGAATGTAGAAGGAAACATCTTCGAAGATGCAGGAGTAGTCCTCGCTGTCGAAGAAGTTACTTCTGTAGAAGGTGGAAAAATAGAGCCCGAAGACGCAGGTATCCACTACGATGTCGAGTTCACAGCTATTGCATACCAGCCAGAGCTACAGGAAGTAGTTGAAGGAGAAGTAGTTGATATCACAAGCTTCGGAGCTTTCATCCGTATCGGGCCTCTAGACGGGCTATGCCATGTTTCACAGATCATGGATGAGTACGTCAACATGGATGAAGAGAACAACATGCTTGTCTCAGAGGAAGGAGAAAAAACTCTCGAGATCGGAGACTTCGTAACTTCAAGAATGATCGCAGTCTCAATGAAAAATCAGGACAGCAACAAGATCAACCTGACGATGAGACAGCCAGGCCTCGGAAAAGAGGAATGGATCGAACTTTACGAAGAAGAACAGGCAGAAGAAGACGACGAAGAAGGTGACAACTAGATATGGCAGAAAAAGCTTGTTCCGAATGCCACAGACTTGTAGAAGAGTCAACAGAATGCCCTATCGACAAGAACAACGATTTAAGAAGTAACTGGAGCGGCTTAGCCGTTATATACGATCCAGAAGACTCAGAAATCGCAGACAAACTAGGCGTAAGCGTCGCAGGACGATACGCGATCAGTGTAAGGTGAAAAAATAATTTATGGAAGTTCAAATTGAATCAGTACGAGAAAATCCTCTTCTGGAACGCAGACAGGTAACACTGGCTGTAGACCATGAAGACGATTCAACCCCAAGTAGAGAAGATATCAAAAGCAGATTCGCTGCTGAAAACGCAGTCGACGAAGAAAAAATCGAAGTAGGCACAATCCACACAGGATTCGGCCGAAACTCTTCGAAAACAGAGCTTAAAGTCTACGAAGAATTCGATTACAGCGAAGATCTTGAAGAAGAGGCCTCTACAACTTCAGAGACAGTTGAAGTAACTGAAGAATACGAGGAAATCGTCGCAGGAACAATCACAGATGCAAAAGACGCAATCAACGATCTTGAGGATCCTGACTACAAGGCCTTGATCGAGGCAGAAGTAGAGAACAAAAACCGCACAACACTAGTTGACTGGCTTGAAGGCCAGATGGAGTGATTCAAGATGGGAAAGAACGCTAACGTAGCAATCTACGAGAAGTACAACGAAGACGGGACATTCAACGGAGAAAAATGCCCTGTCTGCGGAAGCTTCCTGGCAGAACACGACGACAGGAAAAGCTGCGGCAAGTGCGGCTACACACAGCACTAGGGCCTCTAAATTTACAGGCCTCTCAATCTTTTCATCATATCTCTTAACGTTTTTCTCACAAACATTTTCTCATAATGAAAGTTCTTGGTATTGAGTCCACTGCTCATACGCTTGGAGTAGGGATAGTAGATGAGGATGATGTCCTTGCCAACAAGAAGTCGATGTACAAGCCTGAGGAAGGAGGTATTCATCCACGGAAGGCCTCAGAGCATCATTATCAGCATGCCTTGGAGGTATTGAATAATGCTCTTGATAAAGCGGGCCTTGAAGAGGAGGATCTGGATGCCGTGGCTTTTGCTCAGGGGCCTGGTATACCGCAGTGTCTGGAGATAGGGGCTGTTATGGCGCGGAGTATTGCGGAGCGTTACGATCTGAAGTTGATCGGTGTCAATCACTGTTTATCTCATATCTCGATCGGCACCAGAACGACTGAAGCTGAAAATCCGACTACGCTGTACGTTTCTGGCGGGAACAGCCAGATAATCGAGTACAGGAATGGACGTTACAGGATAATTGGAGAGACTCTGGATATCGCTCTGGGAAATGCCTTGGACAAGTTCGCTAGAAAACTTGGATATCCGCATCCCGGCGGACCTGAGATCGAAAAGTTAGCGGAGAAGACTGACGATATAATTGAATTAAGTTATCCCATCAAGGGCATGGATTTCTCTTTTTCAGGCCTGACAACAGAGGCCGAGAGAAAGATCGGAGAAGTATCGGATGAGGTGCTTGCCAACAGTTTCCAGGAACACGCATACTCTGCCGTGGTGGAGGCACTGGAAAGAGCGATGGCGCAGGAAGGCAGCAACGAGGCCCTTCTCACAGGAGGAGTAGCGATGAACTCCCGGCTTAGAGAGATGGTGGAAACTATGTGCGAGCAGCGAGATGCAGAAGCTTACTTCCCTCCTGCCGAGTTCTGTATGGACAACGGAGCCATGATCGCACACCAGGGACTTGTTGAACTGAAAGACGGAAGAGGAACAAAGATAGATGATTCAGGTAAGAGGCCTGACTGGAGGCCTGACGAGGTGGAAGCAACATGGATAGAGAAATAGAGAAACAGATTGAAGAAGCCAAAAAAGTGATTGAAGATGGTGGAATAGTAGTTTTCCCGACTGAGACAGCGTACGGCATAGCCGCAGATGTGACTGATGAAGAAGCCGTGGAGAAAGTTTACGAGGCGAAGCAGAGGCCTCGAAGCAAGGGATTGACGGCCATAGTTGATTCTCTGGAGACCGCGGAACAGTATGCAGATCTTTCAGAGAGTGAAAAGAAGATTATCAGAGAGTTCATGCCAGGACCATTGACTCTTGTAGCCGGGAAAAAGGATAGTGTTCCAGATAATCTTAACGAAGATTTCGCATTCAGGATTTCCTCTGGAGAGGTCGCGGATGAGCTTTCAGAGGTTGGACCTATCACCGCTACTTCTGCGAATATCTCCGGTAACGAGACTTCTTACTCTGTAGAGGATATTTCAGATGAACTGCTTGAGGAAGTTGATTACGTGATTGATGCCGGAACTCTGAGTAAAGGCCCTACTTCAACGATAGCTGAAGTTGTAGAGGGAGAAGTAGTGGTGCATCGAGAGGGACCTATTAAGAAGAAGGAATTAGAAAAAGTAATCTAGGGATGGCTACAGGCTTTGAATCAATCGCACTGCTGATAGGTACAGCAACCCTGCTGGGAATCTTAGCACAGAAAACACACCAGCCGAAAGTCATAGCTTATATTCTGGCCGGCCTAGTCATGGGACCAGTAGGCCTGAGCATTGTTAGCGGAGGAGAGATGGTCAGCCTGTTTTCAGAGCTCGGACTTGTCTTTTTACTCTTTCTAATAGGCCTGGAAATCGATCTCGATGAAATCAGAGAAGTACTGGGATCAACTATCGGAATTGCAGTTATTCAGATGTTCCTAACTTTTCTTGCAGGCCTTGGAATAGCTACAGGCCTTGGATTTGACACAGTCACAGCTGTATTTATCGGGGCGGCCGTGATGTTCAGTTCGACAGCGCTTGTAGTAAAAATACTTACGAAACGAGATGAGGCCTCTACACTTCCTGGACGGCTTGACGTAGGTGTTTTACTGGTACAGGATGTTGCTGTTGTTATAATACTTGCTTTACTTACTGTAAACTTCTCTGATCCTGTACAGGCAGGTATAAAGCTTCTTGAAATATTCCTGATGATCTCAGTTGTCGGAGTTCTTTCTCTGGCCTCTTCAAGATATGTTTTTTCACGCGTACTGAAGAAAATATCAGGCAACTCTCTGGCATTCTTTACACACGGAGTTGCATGGGCCTTCCTGTTCATCACGATTGCAGATCACTTGAATCTTTCACTGGAGATCGGAGCTTTCCTGGCAGGAATCGGGATTGCACAGGTGCCTTACAGCCGGGAACTACAGGAAAGCGTAAGGCCTCTGACAGATCTTTTCATGGCTATATTCTTCATGAACTTCGGCATCAGTATCGCCGGAGGTTCAATCCAGCAGTATCTAGGAGAAGCAGTTATAGCGTCAGTACTGCTGATAGCTGCCAAGTTCATCATACTTTTCCTTACCATCGACAGGTTCAAGTTCACTCCTGAAACCAGTTTCAAGGCCTCTGTGAATATGGGACAGATCAGCGAGTTCGGGCTTATACTGACAAGTCTGGCAGTGACAGAAGGATACATAGACTCCGGTATCTCGGGCTTCATCAGCATGGTCGCTATCCTCACGATGGGAACTTCGGCATACCTGATCCGGTATAGAGACAGTCTTGAAGAGTTCTTCCATCCTGTACTCCGCTTCTTCCAGTCGGAGGCGAAACAGGACCTTGAAATCGAGAAACTGAATAATCACGCAGTGATAATAGGATACGACGAAGTGTCAAGAAGAGTCTGCAGAGAGCTTTCAGAGGACTACAGGATACTTGTGATCGACAACAATCCGGATAACGTTGAGGAGCTTTCTGAATCAGAGTACAAATATATTTACGGCGATTTCAAACACGGCGAAATACGTAAAGGAGCCAATCTAGAGCAGGCAGACTTCATAATCAATTTCACAAGAGAAAAAGAGATCAACACCGTCCTACTGGAAGAGAGAAACGAGGATACAGTTGTAATAACAGAGACAAGAAGCTTTGAAGAGGCCTCTGAAATGTACGACCTGGGCGCAGACTACGTAATAATGGAGAACGTCCTGGCAGGCAACCGGATAAGCGAGTATCTTGAACTGTACCTTGAGGACAGAGATCTTTTCCTGGAGGAGATAAAGGACGATCTTGGCGATTCAAGCGATGAAAGTTAATAAAAAACGGAGAAAAGTACCGAAAGAATAGATCTGATTTAAGAGGCCTCAAAGTATGATAGCTAATACAACGCTACCGGTGGAACTGACGCTTGTTATAGTGACAGCTACAGTTCTCGCCGTCGTTGCCAGAAAGCTGAAACAGCCTGTGCTTCTGGCTTATCTGCTTACAGGCCTTGTTCTTGGCCCTGCTCTCCTGAACATTGTCGGCGGCACTAGAACTCTTACTTTGATGTCGGAACTGGGCCTTGGTTTTCTTCTATTTCTTGTTGGTATCGAGATGAATCTTGATGAGATCAGGGATCTGCTTAAGCCCATATCTGTGATAGCTGTGGGACAGACGATACTTCAGACAGGTCTTGCCTTTGTAGTTCCTCTGGCTCTTGGATTCGGGTTTTTTGAAACAGTTATAATCGCTTTATGTACTGTTTTCGGTGCAACACCGGTAATTGTGAAGATTCTGACAGAAAAGGATGAGCTGAAGAGTCTGCCCGGGAAACTTGATGTTGGAGTGCTTGTTCTGCAGGACATATATCTTATCCTGATAGTGGCCTTGATCAACTCGGGCACCCTTACACAGCCAGATCAGATACTTGGTACACTGGCAAAGATAGTGGCCTTGATCGGTGTTATAGGAGTTATCTCTCTGGCTTCTTCACGCTACATACTTGACGATATCTTCAAGCAGATAGCTGACAACCGGCATGCATTCTTCATACACGGAGTTGCATGGGCCTTCCTGTTCATCACACTGGCAGAGTTCATGGGACTGTCTGTCGAGGTAGGTGCATTCCTGGCAGGCCTTGGTCTTGGACAGATACCTTACAGAGAGGAGATAAAGGAGCGTATAAGGCCTCTGACGGATTTCTTCATGGTTATATTCTTCTCTACACTGGGCCTGACACTGTCAGTCGAGAATCTTCAGGCTTACTGGGTTGAGGCAATTTTGGCTTCCGGTGTCATGATGATAGGGAACTTCGTGATAATGTTTTACCTGATTGACAGGATGAAGTTCACGCCGAGGACATCGTTCATAGGCAGCATCAATATGACACAGGTCAGCGAGTTCTCACTTGTTGTAGGAGCGCTGGCTGTCCAGCAGGGCTATATCGGGAACGACGTACTTGGATACATCAGTTTGATGGCGGTTTTCACGATTGGTCTTTCGACTTACCTGATTAACTATAACAAGGAGATTTACCAAAAAATTGAACACCTGCTTGAATGGCTGGAATCGGAGGAGAAGAAAGACGTGGAGATTAACCAGCTGGAAGATCATGCAGTGATTGTTGGATACGATGAGATTTCAGAGAAAATCTGCAGAACGCTTGAAAGAGAACATGATATACTCGTGATAGACCAGAACCCCGACAACACAGAAGTATTGAGCCGTTCACCGTACGAGTACATCTACGGAGACTTCAAACACGGCGAAATACGGGAAGGAGCAAATCTCGAGGGAGCAGAGTTCATAATCAGTTTCTCGGATGAAAAAGACGTCAACCTGAAAGTACTGGAAGAGCAGACAGATAACGCCATAAAGATAGTAACAGCTAAACGACTCGAAGAGGCCTCTGAAATGTACGACCTGGGCGCAGACTACGTAATAATGGAGAACATCCTGGCAGGCAACAGGATCGGAGAGTACCTGGAACTATACCTCGAGGACAGAGAGCTCTTCAGAGAGGAAGTGAAATCTGAAATCAAACATATCAAAGGTGAAGAACGATCTCAGAACTGATTAACGTACTGACTATGGTATTTGTAGCATCATCAATAGTACTTTTCCTGTTCGACAGATTCTCGCATCCTGCTCTGCCAGCGTATATAATCGCAGGAGTTATCGTAGGAAACTTCTTCCCGGCAGATGAAATGATAAACTTCACTCAGATAGGCCTCTCATTCCTTGTATTCATATTCGGAGTAAAGATGGATCCGGAAAGACTGAAATCAGTAGCCGGAGACGGCCTCAAGACCGCTGCAGTCCAGATAACAGCAGTATCAGTTCTTGCAGTAGGCCTCTCCATGATAATGAATCTTTCAGGATTCGAGACGCTTGTTTTCGTCCTGGCAACTGCATTGAGCTCTACTCTTGTAGGACTTGACTTGCTGGAGAAAGAGATCGATCTGAAGCTGGCGCACGGACGTCTTGCGGAGTCGATCCACTTGAGTCAGGATCTTATCGCTGTAATGTTCCTGATGATACTGGGAGCATCAGCTTTCACATTTGAAGCAGTCTCACAGAGCTTTATCCATGGATTTGGCGTGCTAGCTCTTGCACTTCTATTCAGAAAGTATGCTCTCGATCATCTTGCTGATCTTACAGAGAACTCCCGTGAGCTACTGATGCTTGTATCCATAACTATACTGATCGGCTTCCTGGGCCTGACCGAATACTTCCAGATTTCGCTCGCTATCGGAAGCTTTGCAGCAGGCCTCGCCGTCTCAAAGTATCCGCACAACATGGAAATCCTTGATACAACAGGATCGCTTAAAGATTTCTTCTCGGCAATCTTCTTCGTCTCCCTAGGTGCTCTGCTAACAGTTCCAACACCACAGGTACTGATAATGTCCGCAGTAATGCTTGTACTGACAGTTATAGGCAAGCCGTTCGCAGTCATCACCTCTCTTGTCGCCCTGGGGCAGAACAAACGTACAGCATACCTTACAGGATTCAGCATCGATCAGGTCTCTGAATTTGCACTTATAATAACAATACAGGCCTATATTTCAGGCCTGATAGGCGGAACAGTTTTCCAGGCCGTTATAATAACAGCTACAGTCTCAATGATGATATCATCCTATACAGCAAAGCATGGGGACAGGATATACAATCTGCTGTCCGAACATGATCATATAGAGGCCTTTGGAGATAAAGAGGAGAGATCGAAGCACAATCTGGAGGATCACGTTATCGTTGTAGGCCACGATACTCAGGGAAAGAGAATCATCGAGACTTTGCGTGATGAAGAAAAAGAATACATCGTGATAGACAACGATCCTGAGAAAGTTACAGATCTGAAGGAGAAAGGTGAGAACTTCGTCTTCGGGGACGTTATGGAGATAGATACATGGGAACGTGCAGATTACCGTGAGGCCTGTCTGATAATATCCACAGTCCCTCTAGAGAAGACTTCAAGAAAGATTCTATCCCTTCCAACAGATGCGGACAAGATACTGAGAAGTGAAGATATAGAGGAGGCTGAAAAGCTGCTGGAAGATGGTGCGATCTACGTTAACGTGCCTGAAGTACTGAGCGCCGAACTTCTTCCGGATCATATCGAAGGCCTGATGGAGAACAGGCGTTACAGAGAGGATCTCAGGAGACGGAACATGCTGGAGGTAAGGAAGTACCTGCAGAATCTTGAAGGATGAATGCAAATTTTTCACGTTAATGTTCCAAGAAGTAATTCATGGAGATACAGGGCGCAGAGGCCTCGGTAGAAATCACGGATGAAAAAGCAGTGAAGAGAAGGGAGGAGAAGAAGTATCGGCATCCGGATCTGGATGAAAGAATCCGGGACGAAAGAACACGTGAAGAAGTGAAGAACACCAGAAGAGCGATCAAATACGGCGTTAACGCACCTTCAGCGGAGAAAAAAGACAAGGACACGATAGAATTTGAACGCATCAATGGAGAGACATGGAAGAAATCCGGGGATCTTGAAGCCATGAAATCCGCCGGGGAAAACGTGGCAAAGATGCATCACGGCAATATAATCCACGGCGACCTCACCACAAGCAACATCATTGTAAACGACAAGGAGGCCTATCTTATCGATTTTGGGCTCTCAGAAGTCTCAGAACGTGTAGAGGATAAAGCAGTAGATATACACCTCCTGAAGCAGATAATCGAGGCCTCTCATCCTGAAATCGCTGAAGAGGCCTGGAAAAAATTCATGAAAGGATACAACGATTACAAAGAAAGTGAAGAAGTTCTTGAAAGACTTGAAGAAGTTGAACTACGGGGAAGGTACAAATAAAATTTTTACAGGCCTTTCAGTAATTTTATTGATTATCTCAGTTGCACTGCTAGGCTCTGGAGGCCTTGATCAGGAGAAAAGCTTCAATACAACAAATTTACATGTTGTAGATGGCGATACAGTTAAGGCCTCAGTGAATAATTCGAACATCACTGTGCGTCTGCTTGGTGTTGACACACCAGAGACTTATGCGGAGAACTCTCCAAACGAGTTCGGGCTAGAGGACACAGCTGAGAACCGCAGATGCCTGAGGAACTGGGGAGTAAAAGCCACAGATTATCTGGAAAATTTTACCTTGCGTGAAGTAAATATACACACCGATAGAATCTCTGAAAATCGCGGTGATTATGGAAGACTTCTTGCATACCTCGAAATAGATGGAAGATCCGTCAATGAAGCTCTGCTGAGGAAAGGATATGCACGAGTATATGAATCAAGATTTTCACGGCTTGAATCTTACAGAGATCTTGCTTCCGAAGCTCGAGACAGAAACATAGGAGTATGGAGCTGCTGATTACTCTATTTCTATGTCATGCTCTTCAAAGGCCTCTTTTATCGATTCTACATCATCTTCAACAGTCTTCACGAAATGCATAGGCATCGTAACATATCTCCTCTTTTTCTCTCCATTATCTGAGTATGCTATGATGAATCTTGGACATGTAAGCAGCTTTATCCCTTCAATAAATTTCACGGACTCTATGTCGCTGTAGTCTATGAATTTTTCTCTTTCCACGTTGTTCACGTACTCGTAAAGTATCACGGCAAGCACTGCAGCAAGTATCAGAGAAACAGCACCCATCTTGAGATATAAGGGAGCTGTTATGAAGGCTGAGGCGACAAAAGAAGCTGAAAAAGACAGAACCGCTATAGAGAAAGTGAAGATCAGCTTCTCTTTAACTCCACCCTCCTCCCATAGGCCTCTGTACATGTTCGTGAAGTAACTTCCGATAGATTCCTCCATCATTACTTTTCCATTGCTGAACGTGATTCTTCCTCTTTTCGTGCGGAACTCTTCCATGTTTCCGAGGCCTCCAGGATTAAACGTGGAGCGGATTGGTTTAAAAGATTTCAAGGCGTCAAACTTGATAGACCAGGATGAAGTCCTTTCAAAGGGCTGAACTGGATCAGTACGTGATATACAATGTCAAGAATGCATTCAGATGGACGAGGAGAATCAGGTTCCAGCAAACCTATAACAGATAAAAGCCCTGACTGGGTAGAGTACGACGAGGAAGAAGTTATTGATCTTGTCGTCAAGCTCAGAAGGGATGGATACGATCCTTCACAGATCGGGATCAAGCTGAGAGATCAGTACGGTATTCCTTCTGTAAAGGCCTTGACTGACAAGAAAGTTACAGAGATTCTTGAAGAGGAAGGCCTGGAGTTGAGTATTCCGGAGGATCTTCAGAATCTTCTGGACAAGGCAGAATCCATCAAGGAGCATCTTGATGAGAACGGGAAGGATGAGCAGGCCCAGAGAAGACTTGAGCTTACAGAGGCCAAGATCCGAAGGATCGCAAGCTACCACCGTGAAAACGGGAACCTGGATGAAGACTGGAAGTACGAGCGATAAACTTTCCAGAAACTCCCAGCATATCAACTTTTTCTTTTATCATGAACTTTCTACCTGAAGACTCGGATATAGATTATACTGCTTCGGCACTGATAATCCAGGATGGAGAAATTCTTTTCATCGACCACGAAAAACTCGGGAAATGGCTCCAGCCCGGCGGACATATAGACGAAAACGAGACACCGGATCAGGCCGCCAGAAGAGAAGTACGCGAGGAGACAGGCCTTGAAATAGATTTTATCGAGGGCTCGCAGCCGGAAAGTTTCTCCATCGAGGAAGATCTTCCAAGGCCTTTCCACGTAAATATTCACAGGATCAGGGACGGACATCTGCACTGCGATTTCATGTATCTGGCTACTGTAGTGGCAGAAGGCGAAGCAACTCACGGACACGAACATTCAGGCCTCAAATGGTTCTCCAGAAGCGAACTGAAAGATGAGGAACTCAGGATGCCGGATAATGTTCGGAGAACAGCTCTGAAAGCCCTGGATGAAAACCGTTAAAAGAAGTTCAGCACCAAGTAATTTCTAGAGATGGTTGAAGATATTCTAGAGGCCGCAGCACCTGCAGCCGAGAAACTGGAAAATTTCGATGGAAAAATCCGTTTGATCGGACAGTACGACGCCGACGGCATAAACGCCACAGCTATAGCACACGAAATGCTTGACAGACTTGGAAAAGAGTTCGAATACGAGATACTGAAACAGCTGTACGAGGAAGACGTTGAAAGAATCGCAGAAGAAGATGAAGGCCTCTTACTTTTCGTCGACATCGGATCAGGGCAGTCAGATCTGATAAAGAAACATATAATCGAAGAAACAGACAAAGAAGTCATCATAAGCGATCACCACGAGCCAGCGCTCGATAAAGAGGCCTCTGAAGAAGTAAATAAGGAAAATACATTTATCCATATGAATCCTCACTTCCTGGGACATGACGGAGGAGAAGCTATCTCCGCAGCAGGAATGACATATCTTCTTGCGAAAGCTGTCGATGAAGACAACTACGATCTCGTGCAGTACGCACTGATCGGTGCAACAGGCGACGTCCAGAAACAGGAAGGAGAGTTCATGGGCCTCAACAAGGATATAGCACAGGAGGCCATAGATAAAGAAGTTGTAGAGAAGCGTAAAGGCCTCGATCTCTATGGAAGGACGACAAAGCCGCTACAGAAATCTCTAATGTATACTACAGATCCTCATCTTGAAGGAGTGTCGAACAACGAGTCCGGAGCCATCCAGCTTGTGAAATCTGCAGGCCTTGATATCAGGGAGAACGGCAGCTTCCGTACACTGGCCGACTTGACAGAGGCTGAAGAGAAGAAACTTATCAACGCGATGATCAAGCGTGGCTATCCTGTTCAGAGGCTTTTGAACGATATCTACACTCTTGAAAACGGATACGAGATTGACGAGTTCTCTACTATAATTAATGCCTGTGGACGTCTTGGTATGCCGAGAGATGGAGTGAAGATTTTGCTTGAGAACGATCTGGAGCTTGCTGAAAAAATCTCCAGCAAGTACGGCAGGAAGATCTCCTCATCACTCCGTTACGTGGAAGAAAACAAAGATAACGAGGATGTCGTGTACGAGAAAGATATCGGAGTTATAGATGGAAACTCCACGATCGATGCGGACTTCATCGGAACTGTAACAACCATCACGATGAGCAACGGCTTTTTCTCCTCACCTGTAGTCATGGGAGTAGCTGAAGCCGAGAAAGAGAAAGTCAAGATCTCCTCCAGGGCCTCAAAGGAAGTTGTCGAGGCCGGATTAAATCTCGGAGATGTTATAGGCGAGATATGTGAGGAGCTTGACGGCGAAGGAGGAGGACACAACATCGCTGCCGGTGCCAAGATCCCTCAGGACCGGAAGAAGGATTTCATCGATGCACTGAACTCCAAGATATCAGAAGAAGTCACCGGATAGGCCTGTCAACAGGACTCAAGGGAGTTCTCCCCTTGGAGAACAAAGTGCCAGTCGTATGTACAGTCACTTGAATTCAAGTCTCCTTACTGAATAAATCCATCAAATTTTAACTTGATCGAACGATTTTATTACATACCGTTTATAAAATTTGACTCGAGTTGAGTTTACATGGCAAAGGCTGTACTGCAGAAAAACTGGTACGAAGTTCAGGCACCAAGTATTTTCGATGAAGACGTTGTAACTGAGACTCCTGCTGAAAGAGAGTCCCAGGTAGTCGGAAGAACGGTTAAAGAAGGCCTCAACGAACTAATGGATTCAACAGACAAATACTACGCAGACGTTTCACTGAAAGTAACAGACGTCGAAGGAAACAAAGCATTCACAGAGATCAGCGAAATGAGCGTATCCTCAGAATACGTCTCACGAATGATCAGAGAAGGAAGCGACAGATTCGACCACGTAGTCGACGTCCAGACAAGCGACGACAGAGCAGTAAGAATCAAAGTCGTAGGAGCAACACTCCGAAGAACAAGCTCCAAGAAACTAACAGCCGCAAGAAACAAGATCAAGGAAATCCTGGAAGACAACGCAAACGAACAGACATACGAAGAACTAATGGAAAACATCTTCACAGACAACATCCAGGAAGAACTAAGAGACGAGGCCGACCAGATCTACCCATTCAGACAGCTCGAAATCAGAAAAACCGAGCTACTTGAATAAAACAAAAGGCCTCCACCACATATCACACAAAACTTTTCTTCCTCCACGCCCAGACAGGCCTCAGAAAAGGCCTGAAAAACTCTGGGCCGGTAGCTCAGTCTGGCAGAGCGCTTGGCTCTTAACCAAGAGGTCGCGGGTTCAAATCCCGTCTGGCCCAAACTTCTGAAAGTTTGATCATCACAAGGCCCGACACAGCAGGCCTTTCAGAAATTTAATCAGCCTCTCCAAATCTATGCCCTTCCTCTATCATGGACTCATCTAGAGCAATCTTTCTACCTATCTTTTCCGTAATTTTCTCTATATCTCTCTCAAGAATCAGATTTGACTCTTCTATCGCTCCAAAAAGGAAGTAAAAACTTGAGAAAAGTAGAATAGAACCCAGGATCCTATTTACAAAAATAAAATCTGGAATTACAGAATTTAAACTCAGTAGAGATCCAATTAAACCACTAAACTGCCTAGATTTCAAAGCAAATAGTATTATATGGTGAGTAAGTATGACACCAGCAACAATCAATGAAACAGAAGCAATCTGGAATTTTTTCTTACTCTCAGAGCTATGACCACCAGAATAAGCTAAATTTAGTGAGAAAGCACCCATACTGAGAAATCCTAGAGCTATTGTGCCGACATATGAAGATACAAAACTTGGAATACCAAGAGCAAAATAAAGCGCCGCAGAAGTAATCAAGAGATAAGTCAAACTAGAACTCCAGAGATACATCCCTCCTGCAAAATAAATATGAAATCCAATATGATTCCTAAACCAGCTATAGATTTCCCTTAACATTACAGAAATACTATAAACTCCAAAAATTTTTCAGCATAACTCACCCCAAAGGGGGGAAATCTTTCGAACTCGAATATAGTCCTTAATTTATATTGTAGACAACTTTAGGGCTCTCTCAAAGCCCCTTACATAAATCATCCAAAATTAAGAGGACTTAGAATTTTTTCTTCAAAACTCCATAAATTTTCTGTATTATTTCTTCGAGCTTGCGGGCCTGATAGCCTCTTTTCAGGAAAATTTTCTCCAGCTCTTTTCTTGCTTCAGTTGAATTCACGGGCCTTGTCCACCTTCGGCTGGGCGTGCATCGTGCAGTATGCATCATCTGGATTTTTCTCGAAGTAGTCCTGATGCTTCTCTTCTGCCCTGTAAAATTTTTCCAGAGGCCTGAGTTCTGTAACAATTTCGTCCTGATAATCTTTCCTGATTTTTTCGATGAAGGCCTCTATCTCTTTTTTCTGCTGTTCAGAGTTGTACAGGATTATTGATCTGTACTGGCTTCCTACGTCGGGACCTTCACGATCTTTTGTCGTGGGATCGTGGATTTTGAAGAAGAATTCTAGTATTTTTTCAAGAGAAATTTTTTCTTCGTCGTATTCTATTTTGATGACTTCTGCGTGGCCTGTGTCTCCATTGCATACTTCTCGGTATGTGGGGTTTTCTGTGTGGCCTCCTGCGTATCCCGACACTACTTTTTCTACTCCGTTGAGTTGTTTGTATGCGGCTTCTGTGCACCAGAAGCATCCGCCGCCGAGGATTATTTGTGCCATGTGTTTGTTGTGAATACGTAGTTCCAAGTAGGTTCGGGTGGGAATGTTACTCCTTCCTGGATTTCTGTGGTGGGGTCAGTTTCTTCGTCCAGCTGGTTCTGGAATACTGAGTGGCATCTTCCTGCGATTTCTCCGTGGACCTTTATCTCTCCCGTGGCTGAAAGTTTTTCCACTGTTTCACGTATCTCCTGGAAGTTTACATCCTGTACTTCTCCGGAGTCAAGCAGGCTTTCCGTGTAGCCGGCTGCTTCTCCATTGAACTGTTCTACTATTGTCTCGGCATGACTTCTGCCGTCTTCACTGTATATCACGTGTACCGGTTCTTCATCACTGGTCTGCTCGAGTACATCCCTCAGTTCTGCCATGTACTGTCTGTAGAAATCCTGCATGAACAGGTCTTTCCTGTCGTCGTCCTCCCAGTCCTTATCATAGTTTTTCGCGGCCCATCCCGGATGAACAAGAAAATGAACTGTCTCGTAACAGGCCTCTCCTGCGACTTTCCCGGCGTTGACAGCAGCCTCGAACTCATAGCTAGACCCTCCTTCCGGGAAAACTTGATCCATGCGTTCATCCAGATCTCCGTACTCCATGCATTACTACTCGAAAGTAAGTAATTTAAACAGAAATGTGGCTGGATCGCTTATTTTCTATTTCTTTGTTGCTATAAAGTTCATGAATCCTGGCTGATCTCCTTCTCTTTCCGTCACTTCCACCCTGTGTATTTCAAAGTCCTGAAGCATTTGACGTGCTTTTTCTTCAGTCATTGGATACTGTGCGACAGATGAACCGTATTTTTCTCTGATGAACTTTCCTTTTCCTTTCTTCAGGCCCAGGAACAGTGTGCCTCCGGATTTCAGGACTCTGGAAAGCTCGCTGAAGGCCTTTCTTCTTTCTTCGCCTTTGAAGAATACAAGCAGTTGATTTACCAGAACAGCGTCGAACGATGCATCATCGAAATCCAGATCACGGACATCCATGACGTGGAAGTCTCCTGATTTCTTTTCCGCAATTTCTATCATTTCTTCGGAGAGATCAACACCTGTAACATCGAATCCTTTATCTGAGAGAAGTTGTGAGTCTCTTCCAGGCCCGCATCCTGCATCAAGAACTTTACCATTCTGTGCTTTCTCGATAAAGGCCTCTAGAAGTTCTATATACTCTTCGGAAATATTTTGGATAGAGTAGTTTTCGGCGAATTTTTCTGCTCCTTTCGAGTAAAAATTTGAGGCCTCTTCAGTCATTCGTTATCTGCCTCGAATTCGAGTGCTATGCCGTTGATGCAGTAGCGTTTTCCTGTTGGATCAGGCCCGTCGTCGAATACGTGGCCGAGGTGGCCTCCGCACTCTTTACATACAACTTCAGTTCTTTCCATTCCATGAGAATTGTCTTTCTTTTTCTCCACAGCATCGTTTTCAGCGTCCCAGAAGCTTGGCCATCCGCTGCCGGATTCGTACTTCGTCCCGGAAGAGAAAAGCTCGTTCCCGCATTTTTTACATGTGAAAACGCCCTCTCTGTCCTCTTTCAGAAGATCGGATGAAAATCTTGGCTCTGTGCCACACTGCTCTATTACTTTTCGCTCATCCTCTGAAAGTTTCTTCTCCATAATTCATTCCAAGAGACCGGAATCATAAGTGAGTATGGATTTCTAGAAGTACTTCGATCGGAAGTCTTCAGTAAGGTATTCCGGGAGCTGTTCGATCCTCTGCTCCGTCTCCCTGAGTATATCTTGCTCCGAGGCCTCTGGCGTGTAGTCAGTGTTTTCCAGTACGTTAGTGGCCATCCTGTAGAGGCCTTCTGCCCTGTTGACGTATTTCTGTGCGTTCTCTTCGCCAAGGCTTCTTCCAGTGCTGTACCACTGTTCTAACACTTCGAGTTGTTCGTTTACTTCATCGAGGCCTTCAGTAAATTCTCCGAAAAGTTCGAGGGCCTGCTGTACTTCGTTTTCCGATGGTTCTTCCATGGGAGAACGGTTTTCTACTTGAAAATTTTTATACGGTGTCCAGCAGAGGCCTCTCAGCGTTTCCGGTCGAAAGGTTTCTGCAGGTTTTTACGCAAGGTTTTAAGGCCTTGTACAGGGTTGTGGGGTATAGGGTGTGGGAGGCCACACACCCTTTTAAAGTTTGACGGTCTATTCGGGAATTATACGCATTAACAGGTGATACAAAAAATGGCTGATAAACCACACATTAATCTAGTATTCATTGGACACGTTGACCACGGTAAGTCTACCACTATTGGACGACTTCTGTGGGATACAGAAAACCTACCGGAAGAAGAGATGCGCAAGCTTGAGGATGCTGCTGAGGAAGCAGGTAAGGATACCTTCGGTTTCGCGTTTGCTATGGACTCGCTTGAGGAAGAGCGTGAGAGAGGAGTTACTATTGACCTTGCTCACAAGGAATTCGACTCTGAAAACTACTTCTTCACGATTATCGATGCTCCAGGGCACCGTGACTTCATTAAGAACATGATCACAGGAGCTTCTCAGGCTGACGCCGCAGTTCTTGTCGTCGCTGCAGACGACGGAATTCAACCTCAGACCAAGGAGCATGCTTACCTTGCCAAGACTCTTGGAATCGACCAGATGGTCGTCGCCGTCAACAAGATGGATCTCGCTGACTACGAAGAAGATGGTTACGAGGACATCAAGGGCGAAGTTTCCGAGATGCTTGGAGGCGTAGGTTACAATACAGACGATATCGACTTTGTACCTATCTCTTCCTTCCACGGAGAAGGCGTCGCAGAGCTTTCAGACGAGATGGGATGGTACGAAGGACCAAGCCTACTCGATGCACTTGACGATCTTGAAGAACCTGAAAAACCTATCGATCTTCCGCTCAGAGTTCCTATTCAGGACGTCTACAAGATCTCCGGAATCGGAGCAGTTACAGTCGGAAGAGTCGAGACAGGAGACATCGCACAGGGCGACAACATCAAGTTCGAACCTGCATCCACACGACTTAACAAGAACATCGGTGGAGAAGTCAAGACGATCGAGATGCACCACGAAGAAGTTGAAGAAGCAACACCTGGAGACAACATCGGATGGAATACAAGAGGAGTCGGACAGGACGACGTCAAGAAAGGAGACGTCGCAGGACCTTCCGACAACCCACCTACAGTTGTCGAAAGCTTCGAGGCACAGATCATCGTCCTCAACCACCCTAACGTCATCTCCGAGGGATACACACCAGTATTCCACGTCAACACAGCACAGGTTTCATGCACCTTCAGCGACCTGAAGAAGACCATGAATCCAAAGACAGGAGAGACAATCGAAGAAGACCCAGACTACATCAAACAGGGTCAGGCAGCAATCGTGGAAATCATTCCACAGCAGCCACTAGTCATCGAATCCAACGATGACAACCCACAGATGTCCCGTTTCGCAGTCAGAGACATGGGACAGACAGTTGGAGCCGGACAGGCCCTATCTGTCACAGAGAAAGAATAGAATAACTCTTTCTCTACCTTCGAGAGGCCTTCAAAGGCCTCTCACACATATTTTTATCTCAAATTTCTCCAGAAAAGTTTTTGCAGATTACAGAAACCTTTCCACTGAAGTTTTTCCGGATATCTGTGAATAGACCCCTGAATACCATTTAAAAGAATTAACTGTAGAATAGTTTTCTATGCAAGAAGCAAGAGTAAAGCTCCGAAGTACGGAACAGGAAAAAGTCGATGATCTGGCGGATGAGATTCTGGAGATCGGAGACGAGTACGATGCTGAAGTTTCAGGCCCTGTACCTCTTCCTACTGACAGGATGCACATCCCTACAAGGAAGGCTCCTGACGGTGAAGGAAGCTCAACTATTGAGAGGTACGACATGCATGTACACAAGAGGCTTGTAACTATCAAGGAAAGCGAGAGAGCTCTCCGACAGGTCATGCGTGTGCACGTTCCGGAAGGCGTAGAGATAGAAATCGAGCTCAAGGAATAAATTTCTTCACTCCTTAATTTCTGGAACATGCAGGACGAAGTGATCAGCGGCTACGATAAAGCCGAACACTACAGTTCTTCTATCCAACTTGACAGAGGCCTTGAAGCCGATATAACAGTTTTTACTGTTTACAGGGATGCTGAAGGCGATCTTGATGAAGAGTTCCAGATGATTGAATATATTTTCAGCCGGGATGTCTCCAGAGGCCTTGAAAAGTTCCGTGAGCGAGCGGAAGAGTTTTCTGATTACCGTTTCTTCCCGATAATAGGGGATCACAGAGCACCTTCAGAGGCCACTGTGATGATTAACGACGATGATAGAGTGGAGGTTGCGGAGTTTGCCGAGGAACTGATCGAAGAGGTTCACTCGGAGATAGGTCTTTAGAACCTCTCCTAATTTAAAACTTCCAAGAAACTATTCAATTATAGAGGCCTCTCAACTTTGAGGCCTTGACTTAAGCAAATACATAGAGTATTTGCCGGGATGACAGAGTGGCTAATTGTGCCGGTCTTGAGAACCGGTGACCCATATGCGGTCTCCTGGGTTCAAATCCCAGTCCCGGCGTTTCACGCCTTTTCTGGGATTTTTCAAATCGACGAAAATCTTAGATTTTCTGGAGACACAGAAGCTTGTCAGAGCTTCGAGTCCCAGTCCCGGCGTTTCACACCTTTTCAGACTGGAAAATGTTCTTAAACAAGTATTACGTATTGTAACCCATAATGTCGAAGACCGCTCGAGATCTCATGGATGAACCTGATTTTATAGAGCATGATGCATCCGTCAAGGATGTGGAAAAAGAGTTCGACAGCTCGGAGAACACCCTAATAGTAAAGCATAACGGAGAAGCTGTCGGAGAAATACATGAGAACTCACTTCTGAAGGCCCTGATTCCAGAGGAAAAAATCGATGAGGAATCACTGATAGGTATTCTAGGCCTCTCATTCGATCAGAGTTATGCTCCAGAAACAGCAGAGGATCTGATGAATGAGCACGAAGTAACTGTTCCGCCAGAGGAAACTCTCGGTGAACTGGCTTTTCTTATGGATCGTGAAGACGTAAGATCTCTGCCAGTAAAAGAGGACGGCGAGATAATCGGAGTCGTACATGAAGACGCTGTAGTAAGAGAGGGCGAGGTGTAAAAACTCTATGGCAGCAGGCCTGGCAGCTCAGACAATGTACGAACTGGGTATCCTTCTATTCCTTTCGTTTATAGTCGGAGAGATATTTGAAAGAGTTGGAATAGAATCCATAATCGGATACATTGTTACAGGCCTGATAATGGGGCC
The DNA here is from genome assembly GCF_047555085.1 of Candidatus Nanosalina sp. VS9-1. Lineage (GTDB taxonomy): Archaea > Nanohalarchaeota > Nanosalinia > Nanosalinales > Nanosalinaceae > Nanosalina. The sequence goes on from NZ_CP180230.1 coordinate 829,228, forward strand.
TTCAGTACTTGGCATGATAGAGGCTGAGGCTGTTAAAGGATTTGCAACAATCGGTGCTTCTCTAGTACTTTTCCAGGCAGGCTTGAGGGAGGAGAACGCTGTTAAAATTTTCAGGCACAGGCAGGGCCTGCAGCTAGGTATCGGAGTTCTTCTTGGAGCTTTTGCCTTCATCTTCGGAATGTTGATGCTTTTTGGAGAGACTTTCCTTCCTTACAGCGACTTGACGGCTTTCGTATATCTTGCACTGGGATATGCAATCGTTGACATCGGTGTACCGTCTAAGATCATGCTTTCGAAGGGTATGATGCGTGAGCCGACAGGCAAGTATGCGATCAAGTCCTCAGTGATCAATGTAACAGTAGGATTGCTTGCTGTTACAGGCCTTGTAATTCTTAACTCATCAGCTGAAACGATGCTTCTGAAGATTGCAGGAATCTTCGGATTCGCAGCAGGATTCTACGTGCTTCACGAGTTCATCCACAGACTTGATGACTATATAATGATGTTTGAAGAGGCCGAGGCACAGTTCGCGATAACTTTCTCCCTGCTGCTAGGCCTCAGTTATGCTACAGAGATAATAGGCCTCTCTACAGTTCTTGGAGCGTTCTTCGCAGGTATAATCGTTTCAAGAAGTGATTTCTCTGATTCACGTGCCTTCCAGGAGAAGATTCAGGCCATCGGATTAGGCCTTTTCATCCCTATTTTCTTTGCATGGTTCGGACTGGGCCTTCATCTTGACAGCATCATCGCTAACTTCGGTGCAGCAGCCTTCCTTTTCGGGCTTTCAACGGTTTCAAAGATATCGATCGGATACGTTATGTCTCGGCTTCACGGCATGGATAAGCCTATGACTGTGGCGGCCTCTCTACTGAGTCTTGATATCGAGACGCTTGTAGTACTGTTGATCGGTATCGATATGGGTATCTTTGGGAATGAAATCCTTCAGATATTCGCTCCTTCGGTCCTGCTTTCCACAGCAACTATCGTTATTCTCTATGCTGTGCTTGAAAGGATGTAGAGGCCTCTAGACGGGAAAGTTAAATAAAAAAGGAGTGATTAATAGAGTGTATGAGCCTATTCAAGGACCTGAACAGACTTATCAGCAATACTAAGGAGCTTCTGGAGACTATCAAACAGGACGAGGGGAAAGAAGGGAAGGAGATAACTCATTCTGAGAAGCTGGAGCAAATGATCGATGACGGCCAGCTTACACGTGAAAATGTTCAGGAGCTTGTAAACGAGCAGAAACAGGAAGTTCAGGGAATGGGCAAGATCGTCAGCGAGCTTACAGAAGCCACGGAGATGACAGAGGAGCAGATCCAGATGCTGGCCCAGATAATCCAGCAGATCGGAAGTCAGGAGAACAACACGGACAACAAAATGAATAATATAGACGAGATTTTGCAGGAGATGTCTCAGAACGGCGTCAGCTCTGATCTAGTGAATATGCTGCTGGGCGAGCTTGATGAAGTAGCTGATCAGATCAAACAGGAGGCAGATGAAGAGGAAGAAGCCGGAAAAGACGCTGAAGAGATCGGACGTGAAGAGGAGATAGAGGCCAAAGAGGAAAATCAGGCTGCAGGAGAGATGTCCGAGCTTGAATCTGAGACCGAGCATGCTGATGAAGAGGCTCAGGCAGCCGGGAACAAACAGTGGGATGAAAACGAAAAAGAGATGGAGAGTACTGAAAGTCAGGAAGCAGATCAGCTCAAGGAAGATATCTCCCGATCCAAAAAAGAAGAAGACCAGCTTGAAGAACTGGCAGAAGAAGGAGAAGCAGAGGCAGAACACACATCTGAAGAAGCACAGCATCTTGAAGAAGAGGCAGAAGAAGCACGATCAATGATAGAAGGAAGCCCTGCCGACTCTCAGGAAGTGGAAAATGAGCTGGATAGCGTGGAGAACGAGGCCGAACAGGCAGCGGCAGAGGCCTCTGATGCAGCTCAGGAGTTCAGCGCGGCAGAAAACGAAGCCGAACAGGCGGAGAAGGCGGAACCATAGGCCATGAGTTCCAAAGAGGATTATCTCAGGGAAATTTTTGTATTGACAGAGGGCGGCGACTCAAAGACCTCTACATCCGAGCTGGCGCGTGAAATGGATGTAACTAATGCCAGCGTTTCGGAGGCTGTTCAGAAACTTGAACAGGAGAAGCTTGTCTGTAGAGCAGCCTACAAAGGATTCACTTTAAGTCCTATGGGCAAAGAAGAGGCCTCAAAGCTTTCAGAGAAGCATAGAAGACTGGAAAAAATTTTCTCACAGCTTGAAGTTGAAGATCCGGAACAGGAGGCGGACAGTGTCGAGCACTCGATCTCGCTTGAAGCAGTGGAGAAACTTGAAGACGAAGTCCTGTAAACTTTTGATTACTTAAAACTGACCTTACATGTTTTCTCCATAGGGATAGCCCCCTGGTGTACAGTCATCTCATAGAGGAGAAGACTGAAATTGAAAATCCTGAGGATTTTCAGCTTACACGCAGGGAAACAGATAGCCCCCTGGTGTAGTGGCCAATCATGAGAGGCCCTGGCCCTCTCGACGCAGGTTCGAATCCTGCGGGGGCTAAATACTTTTTCTGTACAGTTTGTCGCGGATAGTTTCAAAAGACAGGCCTTCCAATCTAGGTTCTATGAAGAAAAGTTATTTTCTGATGATAGTTCTCGGTGCAGTACTGGTGACATCCGGATGTGCCTCGACAACTGACTCTCCTGTAGAAAATCCTGCTAACAGTTCTGAGGCCTCCTCTGAAGTTAACAGGACTATACAGGTCAACGGAGGCAACTTCTACTTTGAGTCTGATGATATCGAGGTAGAGGCTGGACAAACTGTAAGATTCGTTTTCGTGAACGATGGAGGTACACATGATATGCGGATTCCTTCAATGAACGCAGGAACAGAGATTATCTCCGGTGGAGAAAGCGAAAGCTTTACAGTAACCTTCGATGAGGAAGGAGAAATAGAGTTCATCTGTTCTGTAGGAAACCACGCCGAACAGGGCATGACCGGGACAATCACAGTAACCTGAAAAATTTCAGGACATTCTCTTTTTTCCTTTTTTGAATTTTTTACTTAGCACCTGATAATTTCTAAAGGCCTGTAAAACAAAAAAACAAATGTGATTCAGCAACTTCTTCTGCTTGCGATCGGCTTCATAGGCCTCTGGTACTCTGCAGAAAGAACTGTGGAGAACTCTGAGGGCCTGGTGCAGAAGCTGGGGATGTCCGGATTTACTTTTGGAGCTATTTTTGTCTCAGTTTCTACAGGACTTCCAGAGATTTTTACTGCACTCGTCTCGACCATGCAGAAAGTTCCTGAGCTTTCAGCGGGCGATATAATCGGCTCCACACTTGTAAACATGACGTTGATACTTGGAGCAACTGCCTTGACAGCACGGGAAATGGAGTTAACTGAAGACGATATACATCTGATTAAGGCCTCATGCGCCACAATTTTCATCGCTGCGGGAATACTTTACGCAGCCGGCGCACTCACTGCATACACCAGTCTGGCTCTTACAGGCCTCTACATCGCTTTCCTTTCACTCTTCGGAGACTCATACTTCAAGATGGACAGCCATGAAGACGGAGAACTGAGGTACAGTGTTTTGAGGACAGGCCTCGGTCTTGTGGGATTACTGGTGTTCGCCCGTGTAACAGTATTCTCAGCCGTGAACATCGGGGAAATACTTGGCATACCAGTGGAGATTCTTGGAACAACTGTTGTAGCTGTCGGAACAGGCCTGCCGGAACTGGCCTTCGAGATAACATCAGTGAAAAACGGAGACTACGATCTGGCACTGGGAGATATCTTTGGATCCACAGTTGTCAATATCACTCTTGTGACAGGCCTCCTCGGAGCGATGAACACTCTTGTGTTAACTCATGCAATCCCTGTACTGGCCATGATACTCGCTGTATCCGCAGGTATATTTCTTCTGAGCAGGAAGAAAAACTTCTCATGGATAGACGGAGCTGTGCTTTTAGGCCTGTTTATACTTTACATGCTGTTCCAGTTACTGTAGAGTTCGAAATAAAAACGTGGAGTAAGGACTTTTCCACAGGCCTATGAAGGATCTGGAAGAATTTTTCAACGATATCAACGAATTAAAGCATACCGAAAGAGAGGGATGGAAAGATGTAGTTGACAGGCCTCGCGACACGATCGCATCCCACAGCTTCGGCGCCGCATTACTAGGCTGGGCGTTGTCGGAGAAAGAAGGCCTTGAATCGGATAAAATCGTCAAGATGCTTCTGATGCATGACTTGATAATGGCATACGTTGAAGATTTTACTCCGGAAGATGAAGAGTTTGATTCGAAGAAAGAGATGGAAAGAGAGGCCTCGGAGAGACTTTTCAACGATATTCCTGATGAGATCGAGGACGAGTTCAGAGATCTTTTCCACGAGTTGCAGGAACAGGAAACTGAGGAAGCAAGATTTGCGAAGGAGTGCGACAAACTGGATACGCTTTTCCAGGCCTCAAAGTACTCTGAAGAAACAGGCGAGGATCATCTCAGAGAGTTTCTGGATTTCTACAGGGAGAATTTTGAAAGCGATACAGGAAAGAAAGTTTTCAGCAGTCTCGAACAGAAAAGTTTCGAATAGGCCTGAGTATTTCTTAAGAGTTGAAGCGATAAAGACTGTATAACGGATAGCCCCGTAGCATAGTGGTCAAGTGCACCAGCCTTTGGAGCTGGCGACCCCGGTTCGAATCCGGGCGGGGCTAACCTGAAAAAGTGGTTTAAGATTGAGGCCTCTACTTCTTTTCTATGGGAGACGAAATACGTGCATCACACATTCTAGTCGATAACGAAGAACACGCTAAACAGATCAAGCTTGACTTGGACAGGACTGACAAAAGCTTTGCTGAACTGGCCAAGGAGAAAAGTGAAGGCCCTTCCGGAGACAACGGTGGAGATCTCGGTACTTTCGGCAGAGGGAAGATGGTGCCTGAGTTCGAGAAAGTTGCCTTTGATCTCGACGTTGATGAAGTCAGCGATCCTGTTGAGACAGAGTTCGGATGGCATATAATCAAGCGGACAGAATAGAGAAATTTTTCGGGTGAATGGCCGAGAGGCCTTTCACACCTTTATAAAATTTAACGAGGATTTAGGTGTTACGAGTTATCATGTCAGAGACACGTGAAGTTGTAAGGATTGCAAGAACCGGTATCGATGGAAATAAACCTGTCGAGAAGGCCTTGACTGGTCTTAAAGGTATTGGTGAGATGTATGCCAATGCTGTGGCTGAGTCAATGGATTTAAAGAATACTATAATCGGAGGCCTCTCTGATGAGGAGATCGACGAGATTGAAGAGGCCATCAAGAATCCTGATGATCTTGAGCTTCCTAGCTGGATCAGAAACAGGAGAAAGGACAGGGATACCGGAGAGAATCTTCACTTGATTGAATCTGATCTTGAGCTGAAGAAGGAGTTCGATATCAGACGTCTCAAAGATATCGATTCATACAAGGGTTGGAGACACGATATCGGTCTACCGGTTCGTGGACAGAAGACACAGTCTTCATTCAGAAGTGGAAGCAAGATCGGTGTTTCACGTGCAAGACTTCAGGAAGAAGCCTCTTCAGGCGGAGACGGCGAAGAGGAATAGAGGTGACACAATAAAATGGTAAAGAAGCTTAAGAAACAGTACGAAACTCCCTCAGAAGCATGGGATGAAGAAAGGATTGAAAAAGAGAAGGAATTAATCGAAGAATTCGGACTTTCGAACAAGAGGGAAGTTTACAAGGCAGAAAGTGAATTGAGAGGCCTCAGAAGACAGGCCAGGAAGGCTGTTGCTTCCGACAAGGAAGATCAGAAGAAGCCTCTACTTGATAAGGCTCACAGGCTTGGATTGATCAAGTCTGACGGCGAGATTGTTGACATCCTTTCACTTGAGACACGGGATATTCTGAACAGGAGACTTCAGTCTGCTGTTGAGAGAAAAGGATTTGCAGATACTCCAAAGCAGGCCCGTCAGCGTGTTGTACACGGGCATATCTACTTGAACGGTGAAAGAGTTACTGTTCCTGGCTACCTGTTGACTCAGGAAGAGGAGAAGAATCTTGAGCTTCAGATGCCGGAGCAGGAAGATGAAGAAGAGGCCTCTGAGGAAGCAGAGGAAACTGAAAATTCAGAAGAAGTTGAAGAAGAATCAGAGGAGGAAGAATAATTTATGACTAAGAAAGGTATTGTTCACATCTACTCAAGTTTCAACAACACGATCGTACACATCACTGATGCTACCGGTGCAGAGACTTTCTCCCGGATTACATCAGGTATGACAACTGACAAGGGCCGTCTTCAGGGAAGTGCTTTCCCTGCCATGAAGGCTGCTAAACAGGCAGTTGAAGAGGCCAAGGAGAAAGGTATCGAGAAGCTTGATATTCAGGTAAGAGGGCCTGGTGGTCAGAAGCAGAAGATGCCTGGTCGAGGAGCTCAGCCAGCTATCCGTGCTATCTCCAGAAGCGATCTGGAAGTTGGAAACATTGAGGATGTTACTCCTGTCCCTCACGATGGATGCCGTCCAAAAGGCGGTAAAAGAGGAAGGAGAGTATAAGAGGGTTTCAGCATGAACGTTGAAACAGTAGAGGAAAACGACGATGTTCTGAAGTTGAGAGTTGAAGGCGTAGATGAAGCAGTAGCTAATGCTCTACGCAGATCGATGATTACAAAGGTTCCAACTCTTGCAGTCAAACACCTTGAAGTTTCAAGGAATGATTCAGGCCTCTTCGACGAAGTAATCGCCAATAGGGTAGGACAGATTCCTTTCACAATACCAGAAAATGTTGAAGAAGACGACGAAGTTCACGTAGCTATTTCTCAGGAAGGTCCTGGGAAAGCTGTCGCAGGAGACATTCAGGCCGACAACGATGAAGCCGAGCCTGTTAATCCTGGCGCTGAGATAGTTAGCCTGAAGGAAGATCAGGCACTGGAGTTTGAAGGAGTAGCTGTACTTGGCCGGGGAGATGAACACGCCAAGCATCAAGGAGGAACAGTTGGATACGAGAAAGTTGAAGATGGTGAATACATCTTCCGAATCGAGTCCACTTCCGGCTACAGCAACACCGAACTCTTCAACGAGGCAATCAATCAAGTTCAGAACGAGCTTGAAGAGTTTGAAGACTTCGTCTCAGATCTTTAATTCTTATTTAACTCTTCCTTAATTCTCCTATAATTCTTATCTGCTTATAGGCCTTTTTCTACTACAGTACAGCATTTTGCACAGGCCTTGGTCGAAAAGACACATCCAGAAAGGGTATCGGATAGGTTTTATATACAGGCCTTTCGAACAATTGTATAACAGGCTGGAAGCGTCAAATCTTACGGTGATTTTATCACTTGCATTTAGTGATTTTTGGCTTCCAGGATATCAATCGGTAATGGGTAAACATGTCGAGTAAGATAAGAAACAAGTCAAGAGAATTAGTTTTTCTGGCAGTTATTCTTCTAGTCGTACCTCTCTCGTTTGCAACTGTCACACTTACCTCAGACACTATAATTGAACAGACAGGTAACGATGCTGAGATTGTTGTTCAGGAGGATTTCAATGTTTCACAGCTTTCAGTTTACGATAACGCCACCGAGTTCGGTCAGACAAATTTTTCTCTACCTCACACTGGTTCGAACTTGATCCAGGCCAATATGACAAAGTTCAACGGCAGCGTCAATGAAGGGGAGATTTTGACAGATTTCAAGGCTAATGCTTCAAGTGGAGAAACACTTACTATAGATCTAGCTAACTTGACCAGAAGAATGTACTACAGAGTATACGTTGACGGGCTCGGATATGCTAACAGGTCCTCAGGCGATCAAGGAGATTATTCATACAGTTTGGATTATAACAGCAACGAGTTCAAGGATATATACATTAAGGCCGAAGCTCAGGACACTATCAGTCATTCTGCATCATTTACTGATGGATTGACATATTCTCCTAATACTTCAATGAACGTACTTGGTTCTGGACAGTACAAGATCTCGAATGACGCTGTTTCAGGAGCAAACGTTTCTATTTACAGAGATGGATCATTCATTGAGTCAGTTACAACAGATCAGAACGGAGAGTACAGTCCTAACCTTGTCAGTCCTAAGATTGCAGGTACACACAGCTACGATCTTAACATGTCTCAGCACCATCTTTTCGATAATGTGGATAGAGAGGTAACAGTTGACTCGCTATTTATCGAAAATCCTAACGTAACTTCTCTCAACAGAGACAGCAGATACATTGATATCGATGAAGAAGCAGCTCTTAACATCTCTGCTAAAGTATATAGGAACAAGGAAAATCCTATAGATTCTGTAACATACACTATCCACGACGATCCTAGCAGCCCTCCAATAACTTCGACTTTTGAGAGCTGGGCTAGCTTGAAGAACACAAGTGCAAAGACAGAGACGCAGACATGGTACAATACTACTCCTGCTCTATCCGACAAAGAAGGATTCGGAGATCTAGGAAACTACACTATCCGTTTCCGTGCAAGCTCAACTTTGAACGGAGAGACAATCAATATCGAAGATAATCCGGAGTTCAATATTACAATTCAAGACGTGGACATGAACTTGGAGCTTGATGAGTCAAGCTACAGTACAAACAACGATGATTATGTCAACATATCAGGTAGAGTAATCAGACAGCCTGATGGCGAAGTTCTGAACAACACAGATGTCGATCTGCGTATATATGATAACGAAACAGGAGATAACTTCCAGGTAGCAACCGTAACAACAAATGAGACAGGACATTACTCATATGACTATAACTTTGTGGATGAAAACGGCGTAAGAAAAGTTGAAGCTACAGCAGAAGATTCTAAAGGAATTGGAGGTAACGAAAGCAAGATATTTACCGTAACTGAACTTTCTATAGACAGTATAGAGTACTCTGACTCCTACGAACGCCACGAATACAATATAAGTGCTTTAGTAAGCGATTCACGCGGAATATCTAACCACGAATGTAGCCTTACAGTTTCTGATAGCTCAGGGAACTCAGTAGACTACAATATGAGCCTGGATAATAATACAGGAAACAGCAACACTGCATACTGTAGGCAGCCTTACATTAACTACGAGAACAGTTCCAACTGGAGTGCAACAGAGGATCTCACAGCCGAGATTAGAGTTGAAAACGGATCTACTTATGCAACATCAACCTCATCCAGAGCACTTCCAAATACAGATCCTCAGACAGGAAGCTTTACCGTAGATGAAATCGAGAAGAAATATGCAGCTGATGTGCAGGCAGTAGCAGAAGATCCTAACGAGGGATCAGATGAGATAGAGGCCTGTACAGTATATTATTACAATGAGGCTGGAGAAGAGTACTCTGTAGAAGGCAATCTTGATACGTCCTACGGTGCTACTGATGAGGCCTCATGTAGTTACACTGTTGACTCTAGTCTTGAAGGCCTGAGTTCTGGTGAGAACGTGGATATCGCTGTATCCTTCATGGATAAGCATGGGGGAACAGGCATGACTTCGAACAAGACTGCTACATTACAGGCCACACTCACATTCGAGGGAGATGTAAGAACTCTAAACGGATCTGCTCCTAGCACCACAATAGAGTTCTACGATCCTGGTACAAGTAATGTTGTAACATCCCTCCAGGATGATAATGGCGACGTCACAGGTACTGTTGCCAAAGGAACGTACGATATGAATGTTATCACAAAGTATGGAGAGGTAGAGTTCAATAGAGCTGAAATAACAAATGATACTAGCTTCCTGCTCGAGGTTGAGCCAAAGATTACAGAGCAGTACGATGATGGTATTCCAGAGCAGTGGGCAAGAGAAGAGTCTCACATCGCTGTAAGTGATATTGATGTAGCATATGATAATGCCACAGTCCGTATGGATTACAGTGGCCTAGACGAGGGATACATCGCACCTTGGACATGTAAGGAATGGAACGAGGATCCTAATTACAGGGCCTGTCAGGAAGAAACATTCCCATACGATCAGCTTGAGTACAGTCCTGCAGATAACTATGATCTGGACACAGGGAACAACATGGTTGAGATAGGTACAAGCAACTCTGAAGGAGCATACGTACTTGCCTCAAACAGAGGATGGAGAACAGACTGGTTCTGGAGAAAGGAAATAACCATCGAGGGAGGACAGAAGGATCTTGAGAATTACCAGGTCAAGATCAGTGTAAACACCAAGGAATACATACTGAACGAGAATCTTGACAGCTCCTGCAACAACCTGAGGTTCTACAACACAGATCAGACAAAGCAGGTGGATTACTGGATGGAACCTGGCACATGCAACACACAGAATACAGTATTCTGGGTTGAGATGCCTTACATCCCAGCCAATTCAGACAGAACAATCTTCATGTATTACGAGCGAGATAAAGATCTTGCATCAGCAAGCTCCGGAGAAGAGACATTCCTGGCCTTCGATGAGTTCGATACAAACAGCAGTTCAAACTATGAGACAGCAGGACTTACACGTATAGAAGATGATAGACTAAGAGTAAGATCTCAGGACGGAGAAGAGGCCTCTGTAAGATACACAGACAAGAACTTTGAATCACCTTACAGAACTCATTCAAGAGTTAGAGCTGATGGAAGCAGCGATAGAGCAACTGTCTCAACATACCTAGACTCTGCAGATGCTGTATCATACAACATAAATGAAGGCCTGTTCAAGGAATCCTTCACTGATGCTTCCAGCTCCCACACTATAGATACAAGCGACTGGATTGATGTAACTCAGACAGTTACATCCGGAGAACAGACAGTGAATGTTGAACCTGCTGGAGAAAGCCTAAGCATCTCAGGCAATCTTTCATCAGGAAGCTACAGTCCATTCGGCGCAAGCATCAATGATAGTTCAGATACATTGAGCACTCTTGATGTTGAAAGATGGTTCACTACAAAGTATGCTAGCTCAGAGCCTACGGTAAGAAGTATCAATACTGAGAAACTATGGGAACTATCCCTGAACGGATCAAGCAGGGATGTAAACGTTCCTCTTGACTCTGTTGTAAATATTGAGCTAAACTCAAGCGATTACAAGTCACCAGTAATCATCTACAAGAATGATTCAGTCATCGCTGAGTCTGATGGTGGTGTAGAGGGAATATTCTACAGAGAAAGTAATCTAAACGAGAGAGCATCCTATCCTATCAGAGCTGAGATCGATGAGTTCAACGAAACAATTATCTACGATATTACAGTTGGACAGGACGACCTATCACCTAATGTATCCCTTCAGAACCAGGAACGAATAGGCACCAACAAGATGAACTTCAGCTATGAGGTTAAAGATAACTATCAGGGTTCCGTAGAGTGTTCACTGGCCATTGATGGAGATGTTAAGGCCCAGTCCCGTGTAGATCTGGATCTAGATAAGACATGGTACAGTAGTTCATTCTATACTGAAGATGCTCCTCATGGTGCAAACAGTTACAATATCAGCTGTACAGATAACTCAAACAATACAGCAAGCTACATCGGGCAGTACGATCAGGATTTCAAGGCCCCTGAAATAGAGTTCACCAATCTTGAAGATGGACAGGATATATGGCAGTACAAGCCTCAGGTCAAGCTGAATATTGTGGATACTCACAGCGAGGAAATTGACTACAATGTATACTACGCATATGACGAAGACATGAACACAGCTAACACAACTAGTAACAACACTGTGGAGACAGTAAGGTTGCCAACTACCACTCGCTGGGGACTGGTAGACTTTGTAGTAGAGGCTGAAGACGACAAGAATCAGTCCAGAACAAAGTCAATTACTGTAGATCTCAACGAGCCTTACGTTGATCTAATCAGTCCTGCAGAAGGGAACGATGAAAAGCGAGTACAGCACAATCCTAGCGAGCCAGGTAACAGAGAAGTACTACCAGAAACCAGAGTTCAGAGACAGGATCCAAATGTTGTATTTGAGTTCAATTACACGGATCAGATACAGGACTCCACACAGTGTAGACTAATGGTTGACGGAACAGAGAAGGCAAATGGAACATACGCAACAAATACACCAGGAACATTCGATGTAACACTTGATCAGGGAATAAATCAGGAAGCTCACGTTGAATGTGAGAACGAAGTAGGCAACTACATCTCAAGCACCACAAGACATCTAGATATTGATTCAAATGATCCTTCAGTTGAAGCCGTAATATTTGAACAGGGCAACAACACCGCATACACAGAGACAAAGGAGCATGAAGTCGATATAAGAATCTCCGATAATCTCATGGCTCCTGCGACATCACAGTCATTCTCAGGGAGAAGCAGATATGGTTCCTGTAATAAGGGCACAAGTACAGAACAGTATCCATTCCTTGAGATAAACGGCACTGACAACGCAATTAGTATGAGCCATAACTTTGACGGAGCAACAAAGAACGAGACTGTCCAGTTAGAAAGAGAAAGTTATGTATACGGTATAGCATCACTCCCTACACTTTTCAGCGGATGTAGCTACAACACCGCTACAGAACCTCTTGACTATGTTACAGAGAACTTCGGAAATCTCGGTGCTGGAGAGTACAACTTTGAGATGTGGGTACAGGATGAAACGGGTAACAGCATCAGCACAAAACAGTATACTTACACAGTAGCTAAAGGAGATCCTGGAATATCTCTGTCCTCAGATAATGATAGAGCAAGCAACAATGAGATTATCAGAGACTCAAGCCCTGAGATCAGATGTTCAGCCTCTACAGATCAAGTAAGCACCACACTACTGAGAAACGGTCTTGAAGTAGACTCAGCGACAAACGGCGAGGATGTCCTTCAAGACAACACCAACCTACCTGAAGGAACTTACACGTACAAATGTGAAACAGCAGGTAACGAAAACTTCAGCCAAAGTTCATCAACGAGAACCATAGATGTAGTGAAATACCTGCCTGATGAAGTAAAGATCTCGATGAACGGAGAGTTCGTCAACAAGACTGTAGAGTACGGTACACCTGTTGAACTAGATATAACATCCCGTTCAGGCAACGACAACAGCGAGCTAGTTGTAGATGGACAGACAGTTACAGCACCTCATACTGTAAACTATGAGACAGGAAACTACACAGTATTCGGAAACGCATCAGGTTCATACCGTTTCAACGCATCCAATACAACAAGAGAACTAGAGGTAATAAGAACAAGCAACAACGTAAACCTTACCTCCAACGAGACAATCAATACTGTAGAGAAGGAAAGCCTCTCACAGTTCAGTTATGGAAATTATGACGTCAGAATAATGAATATCGTAGAGGGACAAACACCTCAGATAACCTGTGAGTCAGATACAGCAAGCTCTACTACAAATATCACACGCTATGGAACAGTAGTATACGAAGGAACAGGTACAGACTCTAACATACTAGATGCCGCAGACGTAGGTGCAGGATTCTACAGGTACTCCTGTAAGACCAGTACAACAAAGAATTACAACAGTGCATCAGACGGAATATATGTAGATATACAGGAAGCACCAGAACCAGACTACGTAACAGGTACAGATGGATCAGATGGATTCGACTTTACAAGTGGCGAAACAGAGAAGAATATTGAGATAGGTACAACAGTGGATGTAACATGTGATACAGAACAGGATGTACCAACCACGCTATACTATGAAGGAGACGTAGTCAGTTCACCGGATACAAGGACATTCGACCAGACAGGAAACTACAACTACACATGTGCCACAGAAAGCACTGATAACTTCAGGGCATCACAGAGAACCATAATCTACGATGTGATGAACAGAACCAGTACAGATCTGTACCTAAACGGAGGCCAAACCGACATAACCGTAGATCAAAATGAAGAAGTAGAAATAATTGGAGAGGTCAATGTAAGTGGTACTGAAGTTGAACTAAGGGATGGAAGAACTAGAGACACAAGATTCTGGGTAGGAACAGATGGTAGAGCAGAGAAGAATCATACATTTAGCATCCCTGGAGAACATAAGATAACCGCACTACATCCAGAAGAGGATGATTACTTCAGATCATCTGATTCGGCAACGGTCACCGTAAACGATGTCACGGCACCAGAGATAAGTCTAGACTCTCCTGCAGATGAATCAATCACAAGAGACAACGACATCAACATCATCTACAATGCTAGAGATTACTCACAGTTCACCTGCAGCCTAGAGATAAACGATACTGTAGTAGATGAAAGAACAAACAGTGGCGGAGACAGATACAGATGGGAACGTGCAGTTATCGATATAAATAGGCCTAGTGGCGTATACGATTACCAGGTTAACTGTAAAGACGAGCATGGAAATACAAGAAGCTCCGATACTCGAGAGTTCAGACTCGATACAGAAGATCCAAACATCCAGATCAATGAAGATGCACTGGTTGAAACAGGAGATCCTTCACCAAGCATCAACGTAACAACTTCAGATGTATCAAGCAGAGAAGTAAACGTAGAATTCTACGCAAATGCTACCGTAGACGATGAAAACCTGAATTACTGGGAAGAACCTCATCTTGAAGGCGGACAGAAGATAGCTGACTCCACAGGCCCAGCAGATACAACAAGACAAATAGAAACAGATCAGCTTGAACCAGGCCTGTACAAGATAAGTGCAAGAGTAGTAGATGAAGTAGGAAATGATTACTACATAGCAAATGATACAGATCTCAGGGTATTCGACAACATTACAATAATGGAGCCTGGAAATAACGAGGGAGAAGAGTATGTGAACACGACAGATCCAGAGCTATCATTCAAGTATTATTCAGACGATGCCCCACTAACATGTGAAGTTGCAATAGATGGAACAACATACGATAGCTTCACAGAGGGAGAAGACACCTGGATTAATAACACAGCTACAGAACTAGGCGTAGACACCGGTCTATCACAGGGATCCCACACTTGGGCAGTAACTTGTGGTACAAGCAACAGTGATACATTCACATTCGACAAGAACTTCTACGTGGATGTACAGGAACCTGAAATCGAATGGACACACGTCAGCCAACCTAGTGGTAGCTCATACACAGGAGACAGCATAACATACTCAACTGAAGTATCCGATAACTTTGAGATCGATACTGTAACAGTAGAAGCCGCATCAGATTACCAGAAAGTACAGATGTACTGTGGAAACGACAACGTATGTACTGCTGATCTAAACCTTGAGCCAGGTCAGCACCACTACAACTACACTGTATGCGATAAGGCTGGAAACTGCTTCAGCACAGATACAACAGAGTACACAATCGTTGACGAATCAGAGAGTATGAACCTGTACCTGAACGGCCAGCAGGACAACATCACGATTACAGAAGATCCTGTAGTAAACATGACAGGAGAGTTCGTCCAGCCTAAGGAAGGAACAGTATACTTCTACGTAAACGACAGCCTAGAAGCAAGATGTGACCGAGGTACAGGATGTACAGCTGAAGAAAACTTCCTGACACCTAACGGAACATATGAGATAACAGCAGAGTTCTACAGCTTCACAGACTCAACGACAAACATCGAAACATACTACGTAAACGCACAGGTACCAGAATCAGAATTCGAAGGATACAAGCTAAGAAATCTTGCTCCCGGTAAAGAAGCCAGTCTAGATAATAACCCTGTACAGAGCATCCTAGGCCTAGGCCTGCAGAACAACAAGAATGTATTACTGGGTAATGATGTAGGTCAGGATCTGGCTGCACAGCTAAATATTGACTTCTCATCCAACATTGATGCAGCCGACATGATATTCGATACAGATAGATCTGCTGGAAAATCCTTCATCCACCTAGAAAGAGATTACAGCCGCGTGGTCAGGAAGGATCTACTTGTACCTCGAATAGAGGACACAGGTAAAGTAAGAGTCTGTCCAGGAGCACAGAGCCTAGCAGCAGTCACTCCAACCTGTAACAATGGATACAACATTTCAACAGGAGAAACAGTAGGATCAGTAACGATGAGTGAAGTGACAATTAACGGACAGGACTACTACGAAGTCAGAGGGATTACAGGAACAGGAGGAGAAGAGATAGGAACAACAAGCACAGATGACTCCCTCAACGAACCTGCAGAGGCAGAAGTAACAAACTCAGAGACACTCGATGAATGGGGACCATACACACCTACGGAATCAAGCATTGACCTAGACGGAGGTAACGTGACAAGCGGCAACCTAAGCAGCAAACAGTCAACAGATAACTGGGCAGGACTATACGGTAACGCAACCGGAGACCTAGTCCTAGGAGGAGAAAGCACACTGTACAGATGGGATGCCGAACCTAGTGTTGTGCTTGCAGCAAATGCAACTGTAACATGGAGCAACCTGACAGAGGCAACAGCTACAGAAATCGATGAATACTACGACATCGGAGACGGATCAGACAACACCGAAGCAACCATGGACACTGCAACAACAATAACAATCGGCAACACGACATTTGACCCAGTAAGATCCGTGAAGACATTCAACGGATCCGGCGTACCTACATGGACAACAGGAGCATTATCAGATGGAGAAGTACCAGTCTTCGCTGGAAAGGCCAGAACGAATCAGACAACAGCATTCAATGGAGAGATAGCAAACTACCAGATGATGATCCCAACAGGCGGAGACCGAATACTGGGATACTCCATGTACATGGACATCAAGTAAAAGACACCAACATTTCTCAATCTTTTTCTTCATTTATACAATGAGTGTTCATCCAGAAAGAACAGAGACTGAATTTAAACTATAAAACTTCACAGCGAATTCAAGAATACTGGAGGCCTTGAAAAGTAAGGCCTCTATACCTAGCCGGGGTAGCCAAGTGGCCAAAGGCGACGGACTTAAGATCCGTTCCCGCAGGGGTTCCGGAGTTCAAATCTCCGCCCCGGCATATACTATATAAATTTGAGCGGGATTTGATGGCAGAAGCTCCAGTAATATGCGAGCTTTGAGTTCAAATCTCCGCCCCGGCAAACTTCTACTCTAACTGAATCTGAAGAGAAAAATATTTACGATAGAAATATCGATAGCCAGTGCCTGACAAAAAATCTAGAAGAACTATATTAGTTTCCTAACTGGGAGAGCTCCTTCTGAAGATTCTGAAGCTCGTTATGTATTTCATCTACAGAACTGTCCGTTTCAATCTCTATATCAGAGGACTGAGGAATAGATGCAGATTCCTGTCCTTCAATCTCTGGCATCTCCATATCTATATTCTCCAGATTCTCATTCAGTTCCTGAACATTACTGTACATCATATCAAGGGCCTGTTCTTTGATTTCTCTGACTTCCTTAAGCACCTTTGAGGCCTCATTGATGTTGTTGATTACTCTTTCGATAGATGAAAGATTATTGAGTATCTCTTCGTGGCCATCCACCCTTACGTACATCTGGTCTTCTTCAGGTGCCATACAGAGAAATTGTTTTGAGGCCTATTAAAAATAACGAGTGAGAACGACGTTAGTTGGACAAACTGATCTACTTTTCCTGATAACGCCCCTCGTAGGCCTGATCTGTCTCCTCAATTTTCTCGAATACGATGTGATTAACTCTAGCGTTCTCCTTTATCTCCACGCCTTCGCTGTTCTCAACTATCAGAAGGAATTCGCTTGTACCACGGAAGCCCGCATCCCATACACCGTTCTCGATTGTACACCCCATTCTAAGCAGGGAGCTACGCGGATATGCAAATCCGATGATATCTTCCGGCAAGTCGACTATCTCATTTGTCTTTATCTTGTAGGCGCCTGGCTCCAGATTCCACCAGCCGTAATCATCTTCTTCATCTTTCTTAGAGGCCTCTACTTTCTCTGTCTCCGGAATCTCTCTTTCGCTGTTGGAGAAATCCAGCTTCCCTGACTCCTTGAACCTGTGGATCTCCTTAGCTGTCAGATCAAAACCGTTAGGTGTCAACTGCTTATCAAGATCGATAAAATTTTCCACAAGGCCTTCCTCTACGGCCTCTTCCAGCTGCTCATTATTCAGTTTCATATAACGGTAAAATAGTGATACAGAGATAAAAAATTGAATGGAAAGATCTGTAGATTAAAAACAGATGAAGTAGAAAAATATAGCGTGAAACTTGAGGAAGCTGTTTCCGATGTATTCAATCCTCTTCTTGTAGTTCCCTCAGCTGCATTGATCTTTCTCAATTCTCAACTAGGACTTTTCGAGGCCTTCTACTGGACTTCTCTGGGAGTCATGACAAGTCTGACACCTACACTGATTGCAGTATACTTTACAGAAAATAGAGGCCTCAGAATAGATTCAAGAGATAAACGTCCAAAGGCCTACATGGTTGGACTGGTTTCAATGGCGGGAACACTGGCTATCTTCCAGTTGATATCTGCCCCGTCTGTAATAGTTTCAGCTGGTATAGGCGGAATCCTGAGTATAGTGGCTTTCGCTGCAGCCAACTACTTCAGCAAGGTAAGCATACATACCGGAGCTATGACTTTATCAGCTGCTGTACTGTATCAAGTAACGCCCCTAATATCATTTACTGGATTTGTATTGGCAGTGCTGACAGGGTGGAGCCGGGTAAAGCTGGAGAGACATACATTGATGCAGGTGATCTACGGTGCTGTTCTAGGCCTGACATGCGGACTTCTGCTGGTGCTGTGAGATGAGAAATAAAAACTTGTATACCGGAGTTTCTACTGTGAATCATAATGATTGATAGAAAATACACTGCAGAGGTTACTTCTGATGATGACGGTGAGACTGTCTCAGTTGCGGGATGGGCTCATGAGATCCGTGATCTCGGAGGACTTACATTTGTTATCGTCAGAGATAGAGAAGGACAGGTTCAGGTCACTTTCAAAGAAGACGACAACGAGGAGCTTTTCGAAAAAGCCCAGGAGATTGGAAAAGAAGACATAATTCATGTTACTGGAGAAGTCGAAGAGACTGATCAGGCGCCTGGAGACAGAGAGATAAAGCCGACAAGTCTTGAAGTTATATCCAACGCAAGCTCTCCTCTCCCAATGGATATATCGAAGAACATCGACTCTGATCTATCCACACGACTGGATAACAGATTCATGGATCTTCGACAGCCGAAGACACATGCAATCTTCTCACTTAGAAGCAAAGCAATGCAAGCAATGGAGGAATGGTTCGAGGAAGATGGCTACATCAACATCGATACACCTCTGATCTCCAAAGGAGGAGCGGAGGGAGGAGCAGAACTCTTCCCTGTAATCTACTACGAGGAAGAGGCCTTCCTTTCACAGAGCCCACAGCTTTACAAGCAGATGCTTATGGCTGCCGGCTTCGACAAAGTCTATGAGACCGGTACCGCCTTCCGTGCAGAAGAGTTCGCAACCTCTCGACACGTCTCAGAGATCTCCATGTTCGACGTAGAGCTCGCCTTCATCGAAGACCACCATGACGTCATGGATGTGCAGGAGGAAAGCCTAAGATACACCCTGAAACAGGTCAGGAAAAAGGCTTCTAGAGAGCTGGATCTTCTCGACGTCGAGTTAGATGTTCCTGAGGAAGATTTCCCAAGAATCACCTTCGATAGAGCTAGAGAAATCCTTAAGGAAGAATACGGCCACGTTCCAGAAGATCTTGGCGACCTGGACACGAAAGGAGAAAAACTTCTCGGAGAGCACTTCGAGGAGAAAGGCCATCCAGCGATTTTTGTAGTCGGCTACCCTGGAGAAAAGTTCTACTACATGCAGGAAGTCGAAGGCGACGAAGTAGCAAGCCGAAAATTCGACCTGATCTACAAAGGCCAAGAACTTTCCTCAGGAGGACAGAGACAGCACGACCTCGATACGCTTGAAGAATGGATGGAGCGACAGGACGTGGACAAGTCCAACTTCAGCTTCTATCTGGAGGCCTTCAAGTTCGGGATGCCTCCACACGGAGGATACGGCCTGGGAATTGACAGGATGATCCAGAAGATAGCCGAACTTGACAACATCAAGGAAGCAATCCTGTTCCCAAGAGATCCTGACAGACTTACACCGTAAAAAATCTTTCAGAGGCCTTTCAGAGGCCCCTACATATCTTCTTATTATTTCTCAGTTTCCGGATGTGAAAGTTTTTCTGTAGTAATGAGTTGCCAGAGATACTGCGAATATGGCATACGGGACTACGGCAGCCGCTATAGCTGAATAGATTAAAGCTAGCAGTATAGCTAATCCTCCTGCCCTTGAAGGAAGATAAAGCAGTGCCATACCTCCTATGATTATTACAGGAAGAGCTACGATAGACAGTACAGCGGCGAGGCCTGTCCTCCTGAAATCTCTGTAATATGCCAGCGTTGAGAACAGAGGCACCAGCAATATAGCTGATACCGGAAGGATGAAAAACTCCAGACTTGCATCCCCAGTCGCCAGATATACATAAACGGCTATACAGAAAAGTGCCAGAAAAAGTTCAAGGCCTAGAACACGTTTCTGACCAAGTTTGGAAATTATTTCTCTCATTGATGCAATTTTCATCTCCTCTCAGTGATATAATAATGTAGCAAAACTGCTACCGGCGCCAGATATCCTATTACAACGGAAACCAGAACCATTGCTAAAAAGAGGAATAGATAGAGAAATGCAGCTTCAGTTCCTCCAGGCGATAAAATAATTAATAACAAGCTAAATACAGGAGCTATAAAAGCAGAAACTAATGACAAGACGGCCGTCCTGCGAAATCCTTTGTAGTAAGCATAAGTGTCGATAGGAATAAGAGCCAAAGCCATGGATGCAAATATGAAAAGAGGCCCTAAACTGCGTTCACCTGTATAGAAAAACAGATAAAACATCACTAGAAGAGCAAGTATAGATGCAACTTCTATATAGAGAAATTTCTTCTGCCTGGAACTTAGCTCCTGCTTAATACTTGAGGCCTGTCCCATAATTTCAAACATCAGAACGTTTACACCTCCATCGATAAAAAAACAGGCCATAAGCGCGATAGCTGGCAAAATTTTCAAACCTGTGCTTTTTCTAGATAAATCTCTGCAGTTCTCTCCACAGTTCCGGGAAATCTGTGTAGCCAGATTCTGTGTTGAAGTGGCCTGCTCCTGCAATGAGTTCAAGATTGGCGCTTAAGTCTGAGGCGAGTTGTGCTCCTTTCTCCAGCGGGACGTAGGGATCTGATTCGGAGTGGAATACGAAGAACTCTTTGGAAGAGGCCTTTATTTTCTCGAAGTCAAACTCTTTCTCTGCGAAAGTTTCGTTTAATTCGTCGAACTCTATCCCTAGTTTTCCTGTGAATCCTGAGATCAGGAAAGAGGCCTCTACAGTTGTATCGATTTCTTCTAGCACGCTGAGTATGAAGACTGCTCCGGTGCTGTGGCCGATAAGGACTGTTTCTTCGTCTATCTCTTTGTCCTGTTCGTCGAGTACTTTTTTCCAGTTCTCGAGTGTTTGGCCTTCAGGTGTCGGGAACTCGGGCCTAATTACTTCTATGCCCTCTTGCTCCAGTTTCTTCTTTATTTCAGGGAACCAGTGGTCGTATTTTCCGGCTCCGGTGCCGTGGAATATGAAGGCCTTTTTCATTCCTGATGCCTCTTACAGGGGAAAAATTGGTTCCCTGTGTTTTTTAACCTGAGCCACACCATTTAGTTACATATGCCGGAGCAGGAGCTGGAACAGAAGGAAGAAGTAGATGAGGCCTCAGGAGCTAGTACGAAGATTACAAAGGTTAGCTGCAAAGGATTCAAGAGTTTCCAGCGTAGAACTTCTATCCCTTTCTATGAAGGCCTGACAGCTATCGTCGGTGAGAACGGGAACGGTAAATCAAATATACTTGATGCCTTAAGCTTTGTTTTTGGGAGAAGATCTTCTCGTTTGAGGGCTGAAAAGCTTGAGCAGCTTATTTTCAACGGAGGGGACTCAAGAAAAGCAGCGGATTACGCCCACTGTACAGTTCATCTTGACAACAGCGAGGGTATATTCGACGAGTTCCTTGAGGAGAAAGACGAAGAGGAGACAGATGAGATTACTCTTGGAAGGAAGATTACACGTGCCGGATCATCAATGTACAAGTTCATGGGGACGAACTGCAAACGTTCATTCCTTGAAAGAGTAGCTGAGAAGGCTAATATCGATCCTGAAGGATACCACTTCGTCAGACAGGGAAAAGTTACTGAGATTGTCGAGCAGAGTGATGTAGAAAGGAGAAAAGTTATCGATGAGCTCTCCGGCGTCAAAGAGTTCGACGAGAAAAAAGATGAGGCCTTGAAGGAGCTAGATGAAGTTGAAGAAAAGCTTAAAGAACAGCAGATACTTCTGGACGAGAAGAAAGAGTACCTGGATAAACTGAAGGAAGAGAAGGAAATCGCACTGAAGTACAGAGAGCTTGAGGAAAGGAAAAAGAAGATAGAGGCCTCTGTGCTTGAGGTCAGGAAGCGGGCCTTGTCAAATAGACTTGCGAATATAAATACTGATACAGCTGAGAAAGAGGATCGTGTTGAGGAGCTTGAAGAGAAGCTTGAAGAGATTGATGAAGGGATAGATGATAAGCAGGATCGTATAGAGGAGATTGAAGATGAACAGAGTCAGGGGGATACTGACGTTCAGCATCTGGAGAATCGTATAGATAAGAAGCGTGGCCAGATAGAGAACAAGCGTGACAAGCTGGAAGATCTTGAGGAGACTATTGAAGAGCTGGAGAAGATGAAGAACCGGCAGAATACTGGTTCTCGTGCTGTTGATGCCGTTTTATCGCTTGACAACGGCAAGATTGAGGGTGCCTTTCAGGATCTGATTTCTACTGAAAATCGTTTTGCGGTAGCTATTGACACTGCTGCAGGAGGCCACATGAATGATGTTGTTGTAGAGGATAAGCAGACGGCTGTAGATGCCATTAACTATCTGAAGAGGGAGAATATCGGAAGAGCGCGGATGCTACCTCTTGACAAGATCAAGGATCGTGATAAAAGTGCGAAGAGCCAGATGGCTTTGAAGAAGAAAGGTGTTATCGACTATGCATCGAATCTGATCGAGTACGATGACAAGTATGAGAGAGCTATCAATAATGTTTTCTCCGATACCTTGATCGCTGAAGATCTGGATTCTGTAAAGGATGTTAACGGTGTTCGTGTCGTGACTCTTGACGGCGATGTTATGAGCCGCGGAGGATCGATGACAGGGGGAAAGAAGAAATCCAGAAAGAGCGGCAAGAACAAGAACCTGTCAAACAATCTTAATCCTGACAAGAAGAGAGAGGAGAAAAAGGAAGTGGAGGGAGAGATAGAGGAGCTTCAGAGAGATATCGCCGAGCTGAAGCAGATGAAGGAGAGAAAAGAGAACGAGCAGCAGACTGATGATGAGCTACGTGAAGAGAAACAGGAGATACGTGATGATTTAAGTGATCTGCGTGAGGAAAGGCAGGAGCTTTACTCTGAGAAAGAGAAGTTGAAGTCCAAAATTAATGATGTTGGAAGCAAGAAAGCCAAGGCAAAGGCCGAACTGGAGAACGTCAAGCAGGACCTTGAGGAGTATGATTATGATGAAGATGAGCTTATAGGCCTGGATTCGACACCTGAAGATCTGAAGACTAAGAAGCGGAAAGTTTTGAAGAAGCAGAATTCTATGGGGCCTGTGAATATGCGTGCTATTGAGGAGTACAAGGAGAAGAAGGAGGAGTTTGACGAGTTCAAGGAGCAGGTGTCTGAGATCAGGCAGGAGAAGCTTGAGATCGAGGATTTGATCGATGAGATTGATCAGAAGCGGCGTGAAAGATTTATGGAGACTCTGAACAAGATAAACGATGATTTCTCACGTATATTCACCCAGTTGTTCGATGGAGGGAATGGAGAGCTTGTTCTGGAAGATGATAACATAGACAAAGGCCTGAAGATCCGTGCAGCACCTCCAGGGAAAGATCCCCACATTATTCAGGCCCTGAGTGGAGGGGAAAAGACTATGACAGCTATCGCATTTGTTTTCGCGATACTGGAGTACGAGGAATCTCCTTTCTACATTATGGATGAGATAGATGCAGCACTGGACAAGCAGAACTCGAAGAGGCTTTCAGAGCTGCTGAAAGATTACTCTGACGGCAATCAGTTCATCGTGATTTCTCACAACGATATCACTGTGAGACATGCTGAGCGGGCCTACGGAGTGACTATGAAGGACGGTGTGACGAAGATGCGGAGTATAGAGTTAGATGTCTAGGAATCCGTATCTATCCGCAGTATACAGGCCTATTCCCATTACAATGAGCAATATTGCGTAAGCTGAAATCCCTGCAAAAGAGTCCAGTATATTTTCAGATAGTCTGGTGTTAACGAGAATATTGGTTATAGTCCCTACGATTGCTATAGTGAATATCGTCTTCATCCTGTCTCTCTCTGTGAAATTAATTACTGAGAGTTTGAAGGCGTCTGCGATTAGTTTTAATGATAGAAAAGAGGCCATGAAAACAACTATGGCTCTAGAAGAGTAGAATCGGGAGGCCTGGGAAAAATTTAGTAGATCTGTTACAATTGCAATAACGACCATGGAAAAGGATAAGACTAGGAGAGATGCAAATATAATTTCAAGAAAATTTTCATATTTATCCAGTTTTCTGGCGACCTTCCTGAAAAGGTCTGAACTCATTAATTATCTACCTTGCGAAAATGCTTTTCAGGACTCTTTCTCTGTTGCCTGTGAACGATAAAGAATGAGGCTATTAGTACTGAAAGAATGATAGCATATGCAAGTGATGCCAGGACTGCATCAGTCATGGTCTGGAAGTCATCTAACCTGAACGTAATGATGCTTCTGACAATACCTATGATCGCTACGTCAACAACTAATGGAAGAACTTTTAACCCTTCCAAATGGGCAACAGACGTCCTAAACACCTCTACTATCAAGAAAAGTAACAGAGCTGTTTCAAGTATCCCAATCAAGCTTATAGGATCATAAAACTGTCCTGTAATGATCAATTCATATAGTTCTAGCCCCAGATCATAGACAGCTATACCAAAGAGAATGACAAGTATGACAACTACCGCCAACTGTAGGTAGTCCATGACCCTCTCCATCTTCTTAGCCAGTGTTGCTTCTAATCCACTCCTATCTCTAGATACGTCCTTGACTAACTCCTCATAATTCTCTCTGGAATCTGATTCCTCTGCCACGTTGTTAAATCACTCGTATCGCATTATAAATTTGATTAAAAATGGGCCTAGATTAACAGCAAAACCTAACAAGTTAAATAAAACAAGGATTAAAGGTGTTATACGGGGGAAACGGAAGTTTCAGTGAGAGGGGGATCATGAGATGATCCCTTGAATGGAAGATTACAACGTTAATATGGTGGCGGAGCAGCCGTGGGAGGAGACTCTGGAGTTTTTAACTTCAGATATGGATCCCGAGAGTATTGATATCTGTGTTCTTACTGATCGTTACAGGACTTACATCAAGGAGCTTCAGAAGAATGATCTTGAAGTTTCTGCCAAGGCGATCCGTGTCTGCGCTGCGTTACTTAATATGAAGGCTCAGGCCTTGCAGCTGGAAGAAGAGGAAGAGCCTGAAGAGGAGAATCCTATGGATTTCGAGGAGGAAGAATTAATTGAAGAGGAGGAGATGATAGAGGATGATGAGCCGGATCTTGTTGTCGGCCCCGATCTTGAGATGCCTGTGAAGCAGAAGCCACGCAGAAGAGTTCAGCTGGATGAGCTGAAGGCCTCTCTTAAGGATGCTATGGATGTGAAGGAGCAGAGGGAGCAGAGGGAGCAGGAGCGTATGGAGATGGATCAGCAGTTTGAAGTTGAGGAGGAAGATCTCCAGTCCAAACTTAACTCTCTGTACGGACGGATCAAGAACTTTGTTTCTTCACCTACTGACAATGTTGACTTCACAGAGATAGTGGAGCAGGATGACAGTCAGGAAAGGATTGAGAAGTTCAAGCATGTACTGAATCTTGAAAATGATGAGAAAGTTGATCTTATACAGGAGGAGTTCCTTGGAAACCTGAGAATTAAACCTAAAGAACAGCCAAGTTAGATATGAGGCCTGATATGATAAATGGATGAAAAGAAGTCACGTATGGAAGCTGCTTTTTTCCTTGCTGAAGAGCCTCTTGAGAAGGATGAGATCTCTGATGTACTGAATCTTGGAAGCATGGGATTTGTGGAGGAGTTGATCGAGGATTACCAAGAGGATCTCGAGGAAAGTCACAGGGGCCTTGAACTGATAAGGACTGAGAACGGATACGAGTTGAAGGTGAAGAAGGATCACCTCGAGCATGTATCCCATCTTGCCCCTCACCAAGATCTGAATGAAGGCCAGCTGCGTACCTTGAGCTTGATCGCATACAACGCACCGCTTGAACAGGCCGATCTTGTTGAGATCAGAGGCAATAGAGCGTATCAGCACGTTAAGGAGCTTGTTAACCGTGGCTTTGTCGACAAGGAGAAGGATGGGCGTACCGCCGTACTTGATGTCACTGATTTTTTCCTTGAGTACTTTGATATCGATTCAGTGGATGAATTCAAACGTATGGCGGACAGCGATGATGAAGAGGCCTCTGAAGAAGATGAAGAGTCTCATCCACGGGAGTTGCTTTAGGCCCGGCTTTTTGTAACTTGACTTCCTGATTTACTTCATGGAGCTAACCAGTCTTGACCTCTCTATCCTTATGGATGAGTTCCAGGAGCTTGAGGACGGCCATGTCCAGAAAGTTTATCAGAGAGGTCAGGAGTTTACTATAGAAGTCTATGTGGCTGGAGAAGGGAAGAAAAGACTTATTCTAGGTCCTGACAGAGCTTTTGTTTCAAAGTACAAGAGAGATAATCCGACAAGGCCTCCAGGTTTCTGTATGGAGCTCAGGAAGCATCTGGGGAAAATTGATTCAATCAATCAGAGAGGATTTGACAGAATACTTGAAATAAAGAGCGGAGATCATACACTGATATGTGAACTGTTCGGCAAGGGCAACTTCATCCTTCTTGACGAAGAAAAGATCATCGGCGCACTGAGGCAGGAAGAGTGGGCCGACAGAATCATCCATACCGGTGAGAAGTACGTCTACCCGGAGCCGACGACTGATCCCAGAGATTCAGATGATTACTTTGAACTGATTGAAGATGGAGAGATAGTGAAGGAGATCGCATCAAAGCTCAGTTTCGGAGGAACGTACGCGGAAGAAGTTCTTGCACGCGCCAATATAGAAAAAGATAGAGAAGTAAAGAAACTGGGCGACAGAGAGAAAGAAGAGATCAAATCAAAGATCGATGAGATGATCGATCCCGAAGTAAGACCTAAACTTTACCTTGAAGATGAGATACCTACAAGAGCCGCACCTTTCACGCTGGAGAAGTATGCAGACTGCAGCGAGAGAGACCTGGATACATTTTCAGAAGCTATAGACGAATACTACTACATAAGAAAAAAGACCGAAGAAAAGCGGAAGAAGAGAGAGGCCTACGAAGAGAAGGTAGGTACGCTTGAAAGGAAGAAGGAGCAGCAGGAGAGGAAGATTGAAGGCCTGAAGACGTCGGCCAGAGAGAAGCGCAAGAACGCAGAGAAGATTTACGAGAACTACAGAGTTCTCAGACAGCTTAAAGACAGTATAGAAGATTCCATCGAGGAAGATGGATGGGACAAGACACAGGACAAGCTGAAAGAAGCTGAGACAGAGGCCTCAGAGATGATCAATACTTTGAACGAGCAGGACGAGTTCATCTCTGTTGATCTGGATGGAGAAAGTCTGAAGATTTATCTCTTCCAGGATCTTGAGGCCACTGCATCCCAGTACTACGATAAAGCGAAGGAATCTGAGGAAAAGATTGAAAGCGCTGAAAAAGCTCTTGAGAACACCAGAAAAGAGCTTGAAAGTCTGGAGGAAGAGGATATTGAAGTTGAGGAAGTTATGGAAGATAAGAGTGAGAAACGGAGCAAGAAATGGTTCGAGAAGTATCGCTGGTTCTACTCTTCAGAAGACTTTCTTGTACTTGTAGGCAGAGATGCTCAAACAAATGATATGCTTGTGAAAAAGCACATGGACTCCAGTGATCTCTACTTCCATGCTGATTTTGACGGCGCACCAAGTGTTGTAGTAAAAGATGGACAGGATGCTGGAGAGAAAACCAGAAAGGAAGCTGCTACCGCCGCTGTAACTTTCGCAAAGACATGGAAAGCCGGCATCGGAGCGGATACAGTATACTACGTAGATCCCGAGCAAGTGACACAGAATCCGGAGTCAGGAGAATACCTCGAGAAAGGAGCTTTTGTAATCAGAGGGGATAGAGATTACATGAGAAACGTCTCCGTTGAGGCCTTTATCGGACCTTACGAGATAGAAGAAGACGTGTACGTTCCTATGGCCGGGCCTGAAGAAGCAGTAAATAAGCACTGTGAGGCCTCTGTAGAACTGAGTCCAGGGCATACAAAGAAGTCTGATATCGCGAAGAACATACAGGACAGATTCCAGGAGTACGAACTGGATCTGGACTACATTATACGCGCTATGCCTCCAGGAGAGTCCAGCCTGGAGTCCTGAGGCCTATAGTTCTATATCCAGGCCTTCATTTTCATATAGAGCCCTGTTTCTGAACAGAAATCCTGCATAACCTGTGTATACTCCTATAGCTGCTGCTGAAGCTACAGGTACAGGAAGTATCAGGCCTTGAGATAACAGATAATACATTATTACTGTCGCTGGCGTCATAGCCGAGACTAGAACAAGTAATATATCAATTAATAGGCCCGTCCATCCTCTTGCATCCATGTATTTATCTAAAGGAATACTTCCTTCTGGAACATTCAGGAAGTACCATGTAAGCGGCACAGTAATGACTGTTGCCGTGAATGCTGCGACAGACCACGGCATAAGCCTTGCGGCAACAAGAGGAAGAAGAAGGAAAGATGCTGTGCCCGCCATCAGGCCTATGAAAATCATCTCCAGAGCCCTTTTGATATCAAAAACAATATTCATGAGAAGTTATTGAGACTCCAGGAATAAAAAGACAGGAAGCTACAGTCCCAGAATCAGAAATCCAGCTCCCGCTGTCAACGCCATAGAGAGGAAAAACGCACCTGTCCACGCCAGAACAGTCCTGGAAATCTTTCCTGTATCAGCGTTGGACTTCCCCTCTACAAGGCCCGAACCTATCACAGAAGCAATAACAGCCTCATTGAACGATATAGGTATGCCAAAAAATATACCGATCTGAGCCAGTATAGCCGCAGTTCCAAGCGCTGCAACAGATCTCCTAGGCCCAATATTCGAGTAATCAAAACTTATAGCTCTAATAATCCTCGGCGAGTACAGCCAGGCCCCCATAAGAATCGAGAGGCCTCCCATCAACAGTAAAGCTCCTGTAGATGGAATTAGGCCTGTCAAAGGTCCTACAGCAAGGCCTACTGCAGAAGCTCCTGCTGAGTACGCAACGTAACATCCTGTTACAAGTAGTAGTATCTTTATCTTTCTCTCAGAGTTTTCCTTTGAAACATACCGTCTCAAGAGTTTTGCTATTGCAAAGCTGAGGCCTACAGCTAGGAAAGGTATCAGTATCCAGTATCCTATCACCTTGAATATTCCCTGATACCTCAGAGGATTTCCGAAGGCGATCCCACTTCCTATAACAGCCCCTATAACTGTGAAAGCTGTTGGCATCGGATAATCTCCCAGCACACTGACGATAACGAGCAAGGCCGCTATGAAAAGTATCAATGCCGCCTGTACAGTCGCAATCTCACCACCGATTATGCCCGAACCGACTGTCTCTGTAACTTTGGCTCCCTGAGTGAGTGCACCTATGAAAGCGAAGAACCCAGCCAGGAATGCCGCCCTGAGTACGTTAGCCGACCTTGCGCTGTTAACAGGGCCGAAAGCAGAGGCCACAGTAGATGCACCTATCGATATACCCATGAAAACCGAGGCCGCCAGCGCTGAAACGTAAAGTAGCTCCTGCATCAGTTATCCTCTCTGAAATTATCCTGTAACTGCTCTCTTTTCTCCTCTTCCAGAACAGAGACATCCATCTCGAACTTTCCACCTTTTCTGTCCCGTATATCTACAGAGAAATCCTCAGTATCCAGATAATACGGATTAAACCTCAGAGTAACCCAGGAATAAATCGCCTGCTCAATCCTCCTGATCAGGCCTACCACACGACTGTAAAAAGGTCTTGCAGCCTCCTCAGAGGGCTCTATAATTTCTTTATCCGGGAGTTCTTTCATAGTAGCTTTTTTGCCGGCCTCCGCCATCTTGTCCGAGGCCTGTTTAAGATCTTCTTTCACTCCGTTGGTCTTTTCCTCAAGTTTTTTCTCGTGAGAAACTGCTTCATCGACAGTCTTCCTCTTGACATCACTCTCAGATTCCTCCAGTTTAGGCCTCCAGTCTCCGAATTTTTCGATAGAATCTTCTGCGGTATCTTCCAGGGCCTCTTCGACCTGTTCACCGAACTCTGCGATCTCCTTCCAGTTACCTTCTTTCTTTACACCAGAGTTAGTCTGTTCTACTTCTTTGTCCTGTTCAGTTTTATCCGGCATGGCGCGCCCTATACTGTTTCAAGGAGGTAGATGGTTTAAAAAGGGTTACGTTGTCCAGGCCTCCTGAAAAAATCTTACAGGCCTGTAACAATACGTGAAACTCTTTCACGGAGATCTTTTTCCACTTCTTCAGGCGTTCTTTCGCCGTCGATAACACTCCAGTCCTCGTGTTCAGCTACTTTCCGACCGTTAAGATTCGAGGCCTTCATGTACTCATCGTCAAGCTCGTGGATATCCTTTTCCTTCTCAGACATCCGTTGACGGGCCTCTTCAGGCGAAATATCAAGGTAGAAAACTTCGTCGGCATCAGGAAGATCGCTGTCAACAGATTTTATCTCCTCAAGTTTCTCGTTCCAGGCCTCTCCCTCGAATCCTACAAGCTGATGTATCAGATTGGCCTCCCTGTAGCGGTCACAGACTATGATGCCGCCTCGAGAGATATACTGCTCCATCAGTGTCTTGAACTGCTTCCTGTCAGCAGCATAGATATCAACTTTTTCCTGTAAAGAAAGATTCTCCCTGTCGCCAAGACGGCCTTTCAGGTAAGAATCCACTACACGGCCTCCCGGAGTCTGGCCGTAAGTCGGGAACGATAGATGCCATACACCGTCTTCTATACTGTCATCCACTCTCTGTTCGCCTTCTGGATCAGGATAGTTCCCCGGCATACTTCTGATTAACCTCTCCTCTTCCCTGGGATCTATATTATCTATTTCATTCGATCTCAGCCACTCAACCAGCCTCTTTGTCTGAGTCTGTTTTCCTGAGGCATCAGGGCCTTCTATAACGATAAAACTTCCTGCACGATTTTCCTGTTTCACAGCTAGAACCTCGAAGAGAAAGGTTTTGAATCTTGCCTAAAAGGCCTCACCACGGAACTTTTAACCTTCCATCATGAAGTG
Organism: Candidatus Nanosalina sp. VS9-1; assembly: GCF_047555085.1. Lineage (GTDB taxonomy): Archaea > Nanohalarchaeota > Nanosalinia > Nanosalinales > Nanosalinaceae > Nanosalina. The sequence goes on from NZ_CP180230.1 coordinate 860,524, forward strand.
TGGAACATGTTCCAGGAAGGAGAGCTGAAAAGTCTAGGCATTGCAACAGGCCTCATCATTCTAAATATTGCAGTAATGTGGATTTTTGCTTTTACACCGCTTGCAACGATAAATAATCTACTTTTCAACACATTTTTCCTGCTTGGAGTTATAGTGTACGGGCTGTTGCTTTCCGGAGGCCTCTACATCGCCAGAAAAGGAATAAGAAGTGAAAATACTGTTCTGGCAGTTGCAGGAACAGGCCTGATACAGGTAGCTTACGGGATTTTCGGAGCAGGAATCCTGGGAATGGTGGCTCCGGGAGTACAGGCTATAGCGATCGCTATAACAGGAGTGATCTCAGTGATTATCGCATTACTGGCAGGCCTTCTGGTATACGGTACAGGCCACGATTTCTCAAGCTGGGGCAGATACGCCAACTATATTTTCCTCGGAGTACTTGGATTTTCACTTATAGGAAGCTTCAGTCCAACAGTAATTATTGTAGCATTTACTCTGGCCTTGATCGGCTTCATTGTATACCTCATCCATGAAATCTACATGGTGAAGACACAGCCCGGAAAGCCTTTCCTCAACGGTATCGGAGTCTACACAGCTTTCATGGGAGTTTTCGTTGAGATACTTCAGCTTGTAGTGCAGATGATCGCCGAGGAGTAAAAAATGAGTGAAAAATTAGTTCCTGCCGTCAAGGCACTGATAGAAAGAGACGGAAAACTGCTCGTTCTGAAGACAGAGGCCTCTGGAGAAACTTACTACGTTCTTCCCGGCGGAAAAATCGAGTACGGTGAGTCATCTGAAGAGGCCTTGCAGCGGGAGATCAAAGAGGAGTTATCCTGCAGTATTGAAATCGGAGATTCTGTCGGAAACTATCATTTCTTTACAGGGCCTGAAGGAGATGGAAGACAGGTAGTTTTGACTGTCTTCAGAGGATCAATCGGCGATCAGGATATAGATATATCCGGAAATCCTGCGGATGAAGGAATAATCGAGTATCTGTGGATGAGGCCTGAAGAACTGATTGAGGAAAGCAGTAACGATTCTCTGAAAGAACTGATCAGAAACTACTCTGACTGAATGAAAAGATATACTAGAGTTGTCAGCAAAGTTTTTCTCGATGAATCACAAGGATCTTTCTGAAGCAGACCCTGAAGTATACGAGGCCTTGAAAAACGAAATTGATAGACAGGAAAGCGAAAGCCTGGAGATGATAGCATCTGAAAACTTTGTACCTAGACAGATTCTACAGGCCCAGGGCTCAGTTTTGACGAACAAGTACGCAGAAGGATATCCCGGGAAAAGATACTACGCCGGATGCGAATACCACGACAAAGTAGAGAACCTGGCCCGTGAACGCGCATGTGAAATCTTCGATGCAGATCATGCAAATGTTCAGCCACATTCAGGCTCTCAGGCCAACTTTGCGGCCTATTTCTCACAGCTAGATGCCGGAGATAAAATCCTGGGGCCTGTACTTTCCCACGGAGGCCACCTGACACACGGACACGGAGTAAATTTCTCCGGAGATCTATTCGACTTCGCTACGTACGGCCTCAACAGGGAGACAGAAAGATTCGAAAAAGAAGACGTGATGGAAGCAGCAAAAGAACACAATCCTGATCTGATAGTCTGTGGATACAGCGCCTATCCGCGGGAGATAGACTTTGAAATGTTCAGAGAAGTTGCGGACGAAGTCGATGCATTACTGATGTGTGATATAGCCCATATTTCAGGCCTCGTGGCAACAGGAGAACATCCAAGTCCTTTCCCACAGTGTGATATCGTTACAACCACCACGCACAAGTCAATCCGTGGCGCACGCGGCGGCATGATCCTCTGCAAACAAGAATACGCCGACGACGTTGATTCAGCAGTATTCCCATACAGCCAGGGAGGCCCGCTGATGCATCAGATCGCAGGCAAAGCAGTCTGCTTCAAAGAGGCCCAGAAAGAGAGTTTCAAAGACTACACCCAGCAGATCAAGAAAAACACGAAAGCTCTGGCAGAAGGCCTCAGAGATAAAGGCCTGAGAATGGTTTCAGGAGGTACAGACAATCACCTGGTGCTCGTTGATCTCCAGGACGAAGATGTTACAGGTAAAGAGGCTGAAAAAGCTCTTGAAGATTCAAATATAGTTGTTAACAAAAATTCTGTACCTTATGATCCTGAGCCGCCGACAGTGACTTCCGGGATCCGGATCGGGACTCCTGCATTGACAACTAGAGGCCTTGAAGAGGAAGAGTTACGTAGTATAGGTGAGATGATCGGAGAAGTCGTGAAAAATCCGGATGATGAGGAAGTTCGTTCCGAGGTCAGGGAGAAAGTTTCAGGCCTCCTGGATGAGTTCCCGCTGTACGAGGATTCTGAGGTGGATCTCTAGCGGTACATCTCATCGAAGTCGAATTCATCCCATTCCATTTCTCCTCTTTCAAGGCAGTGTTCGTAGTGGCTGTCGGTAAGAAGGGCTGTCATAACGTACTCGAAGTCGTACATTGAACTCAGAGGCCTTGACATATGGATGGATTCAGTCTCTTTTTCCCCTGTAATCCTCTGATCTACTGAGAGGTCTCCTAGCCGTTCCTCATTAAGGTATAGCGTGTTTTCTTCCACTCGGAGTGTTTGGTTCTCAAAGTATAAAATAACTGATATCGAAGTCAGTGTTGGAGGGGACTAATTCTTGAAACAGTACCATGATCTGGTAAAGAATATTCTTGAAAACGCAAATTACAGGCCTAACAGGACAGGAGTCGATACTTTATCCACTTTCTCACAGCATTACAAGATCGACCTACAGGAAGGTTTTCCGCTGCTAACAACTAAAGACATGTCTGGTTACCGCTGGAACTCGCTTATCCATGAACTTCTGTGGTACTTCTCAGGAGAAGAGCATATCAAGAACCTGAGAGAGCATACAAAGATCTGGGATGCCTGGGCGGACGAAGAAGGCCTTCTGCCGACAGCTTACGGCCGTTTCTGGAGGCGCTACCCGATCCCAGAAGACGAAGACTTGCTTGAAGGAGAGTGGTGGCCGACAAATACAGATGAATGGATCGAGAAAGCAAAAGAACAGTACAGCCTATCCGAAGAGGAGATCAGAGATGGCATCAGTCAGTGGATCAACGAGGAGGAAGACGGTAGAAAAACTTTTGACCAGATCCAGTATGTGATAGATACTTTGAACGGAGAGCACCCTTACAGATCCAAAAACTCGAGACGTTTGATCATCAACGCATGGCATCCTGCCAACGCAGCTGTTTCAAAACTGCCGCCGTGCCACTTCACCTGGGTGCTGAACGTACAGGATGGAAAACTCAATACACACCTGACGCAGCGTTCAGGAGACACCGCACTCGGAATACCGTTCAACATCGCGGCCTACGCATTAATCACGAAGATTATAGCGAAACAGACAGATCTTGAACCCGGAGAGTTCTCCCACACGATTGTAGACTCCCACATCTACTGCGGGAAAGGCGAAAGAGGAGAGTGGTACAGCGAAAATCTTGAAGATCTGAAGGAAAAGATTTCTGAGGCCTCGGAAAGACAGGACTACCTCGAAATCAAGGAATGGATCGATGAATCTGCTCCAGAACAGGAGGAAAACTATGATCATGTGCCAGGCCTTCTGGAACAGGTTTCGCGCGAACCAAAAGAAAGGCCTTCTATGAATCTCCCTGAGAAATCGATCGAGGATCTGGAGTATGAGGACTTCGAGCTGGAAGGTTATACTCCGCATGATGGTCTGAAGTTTTCTGTTGCGGAGTGATTTTTTGTGGAGAAAATTATTATAGTTGCGTTCGATGAGGAAAGAGCTATAGGGAAGGACGGAGAAATTCCTTGGCATTATTCGAGCGACATGAAGCATTTCAGGGAGAAGACAACAGGAAATACAGTTTTGATGGGGCGTAAGACTTACGAGTCTCTTCCTGAAGATTTCAGGCCTCTGCCGGATAGGAAAAATATAGTGTTGACGAGATCGGAGTTCGATGCCGATGAGAGTGTGTCTGTAGCGAACAGTCTTGATGAGGCCTATAGTATTGCGGAGGACCAGGAAGGAGATCTGTTTATCGCCGGAGGTTCCTCGATATACCGTCAGACTCTGGATGATGCTGATAGAGCCATTATAACGCGCATACCCGGAAAACATGATGGAGATACGTTCTTCCCTGAGCTTGGTGAAGACTGGATTAAATCTTCAGAGAGGGAGGAAAAAGGACTCCAGTTCCAGGAGTTTACCAGAAGTTAATTTCCAATGCTTCTCTCAAAGTGTCTGTGAACTTTCTTGATCTTATCCTCTATATCTTCAACTCCTTTGCGCGACAGGAAGTCAGAATCCCTGACTTCAGCAAGCTTTTTCTCAGCTCCTGAAAGATCTCCCTGACTCATCCTGTCAGAGGCCTCTTCAGAGGCCTGGACTATCTCTTCATCCTCGAACATGTTGTCCAGTTTCTCCAGTTTATCCTCCGTAGACTCTTCCATGGAACTATCTTCGACAGCAGAAGGTTCTGAGGTATTTGAAACGCTTTCTCTCCTCCGGAATCCTTGTGCTCCTGAACCTGATGTCTTGAAAGAACTACCTTTATTCCCTGCTCCACTATGCCGAGCAACATATACTGCCAGGCCTGCTATAAGAGTCATAACTGTGGCTATCAGTGTATAAGGCGTCTCTTTTTCCTGCTCAGGGATACTAAACGTCTTTCTTCCAGTATAGATTTGCTCGCCGTTTTTGAGAGTTGTTTCAAGAGTATACTCTCCTGGACTTATTCCTTCTAGACTTATTGAACCGTTGTATTCTTCTCCATTGATAATCTGTACGTTCTCCACTGTTCGCACTTTATTACCCCGTACATCGTAGATAACTGTTTCAACTGTCGATTCTCCCTGTATATCTTTATTTACATCTGAGCTGTATGTGGCAGAATCATTTTGTACATCTACCTCGACTTCAGTCTCCTCTGATTCAGAGGCCAGTATTTCAACGTTGAGAGTTGATGTAGTTGATTTAGATCCTGCTGATGCGACTACTGTTCCCGTGTATTCTCCTGGCGCAGATTGACCTGAAACAGGTATCTGTACATCTCTAGAGGCCTCTACGTCGAATGTCTCCGAGTACGAAGCGACACTGTCTAAACCTTCCGTAGATATCGAAACTTCAGCAGGTTCGGAAACAGAAAGCTCGAATGTATAAGACGATGAGGCCTCTCTTTCAACCTGTATCTGTGCTTCCGCAGGTGATAGCTGGATATCAACCCCTCCTACAGGATCAAGTGTACCTGAGCCGTTGTTCTTTTCTGATTCATTCTCTGTGCCTTCACCGGATTCATTTCCTTCATCCGTGTCATCAGGCGGGAGGAAGCCTCCACCTCCACTTGATCCACCACCCGAAGATCCTCCCGACCCGGATCCAGAATCCGAATCTTCATTTTCACCGGTTTCATCTTGAGTTGTGGAATCCACAGCAAGAGTATTCGTTGAGGCATGTACAGTATTTCCTGCATAGTCCCTGATCTTGATTTCAGGCCTGTAATCCTCCAGATCTACGGATCTATTTACAGTGAAAGTCCTGGAAAAAACAACTTCATCAACTTCCACCGGCGCTGAAATCTCAGAAACTGTTGAAACGTTTATACTGACAGATTCGATCCCTGTAGTATTGTCCGAAACATTAATATTTACTTCAAGCTTATCTCCAAGGCCTAGAGGCTCTTCAGCTCCCTCGGTAGCATTTATATAGGCCTTGTTTACTTCTGGCAGAGTATTGTCAATAGTTACGTTTTCCTCTACGGTTCCTGTATTACCAGCATCATCAGAGGCATTCAATCTGACTTTTGTTTTTCCATCATCTATTTCTGTTGTGTTCCAGGCCTCTTCATCGATTATTTCGTTCCAGGTTTCATTTCCATACCTGTAATCTATAGAGGATATATCCTGAGAGGCCTCAAGTTTATCAGATATGTTTATGATGCCTGATAGGTTTTCTCCAAGTGCACTGATATCGAGTTCTGGAGAAGAGAGATCTATCTGGAACTCGCCTATATCGTTACGGACTATATCATTGCCATCGTAATCCTCAACATTTGATACATGTACAGTAACGTTTTCCTCTTGAGACCGGTTAATTACCTGGAATTCTCCGGACCAGTATGTCTCGTTATCGTATGACCCCGATACATCATAATCCGGGCCTCCCTGTATATCGACATAGGCCCGTCTTGAATTGTTGACCGGCTTGCTGAAGTTTATGGTGATGCCCACGGTTCTATCTGCATCGTCTATGTTTAGCGGAGTTGAAACATTCAAGCTGTAATCTGCCTTTGGCCCTTCTGCATATGGATCTGTAGCCTGAACAGTATTGTCTACAGCGTTACCAGCTCTATCAACCACAGTCTCTGAATCCTTGATGGCAAACTCCGCAGTATAGCTTGGATCCTCCAGAGAGACGTTAACAGTACATCTCTTCGATCCCTGACTGCATGGAAGTATATCGAAGCTTGAGGCCTGAACTGATTCCGTGATTATTTCGAAGTCAGAGGCCTCCAGTGTGGAACTATCAAGGCCTGTCTCATTATCAAATACCTGGAAGGACATCCTGGTATCGTTAAAGTATGTGCCGTTAACTAGGACAGGTCTATCTGCATCCAGATGGACTATCTCAGCCGTCTGCAGATCTGTTTGGAGGCCCGCTTTATCAAGCGCCGAGATCTCTATACTGTAGTTTCCGGATTCCAGGCCTGAGGTCTCTAGATCTACAGATCTATCCGGATTCTCTGATGTCTCCGATACTGTTTTATCGAGTACAACGGTGCCGTCTTCTACCAGTTTTATCGTGGTTTGATTCTGATTTTTCTCTACGTAACTGTATTCAATACCTAGATTTCCAGGCTGAGTGAAGATATCCTGAGCAGGACTTTCCACGGATAAGTCCGATGGAGCAGTATTGTCTATTTCTGAAGCATAATTCTTGCTTCTGAAGTTTCCTGCATCATCTGTTGCATTCACACGGAAATCAACAGATCCCTCTGAGGCCTGAGTTGAATCCCATGATGAAGGATTGTCTACTTCAGTCCATTCAGAGCCATCATTGAACTCATAACTCGATGAAACAGCGTCTTCTCCTATCTGTATCTCCGAAGCCAGATCTATACTGCCGGATATGTAATCAGGTAAGCTCCCCTGTATACTTGGATCTACGTTATCTACTTCTATGCTTACAGAGTCTGTTCCGCTGTTTTCTACATCGTCAGTATATGTGAGCCATAGCTGTGTCTGGAATTCTGATAGAGGCGTGCTCCACTCTGTCTCGTTCTGTATGCTTGAAAGCTCTGCTATCGTCTGATTGTTTCCAGTCTGATCCTCGAAAACCCATACCACGTTTTCGACATCATCTTTATTGTCTCCTGAACTGTTGAGCAGCAAAGTTCCGGAAACAACTTCTCCTTCGGACAGACCTTCTACGACAGGCTGCGGCACCACAGTATCAATCTTGAAATCCGTGGATTTGGAGGAGGCCTGGATATTTCCGGAGTCATCTGATGCGTTACCTACAGTTACTTGAGCGACTACGCCATCACTGTTGCCGAAAGTATACTCTCTGGAGAAAGTTGTGGAATTAACCCATGTGCCGGAACCGGAAGACTTTACAGAGGCCTCTTCAGAGAACTCTGCATCCGGTATTACGGAAGTTTCCATTCCCTCCGTGTAAGTCACGCTTAATTTAGCTTCCCCATCTTCAGCCACATCCTCCATACTCAACGATTTAATCTCTGGTGGCACACCATCTTCCGTAGATACACCGTACAGATCACGAGAGTTTCCTAGAGAATCTCTAGTACTGAGAACTAAATCCGGAGTATCACCTGTAGAGAACTCACTCGATTCTATGGCCAGGCCCGAAATTTGTTCAGCATCCTGGTCAAAGCCTTCAGCATCTGCATCCAGGAAGCTAACGTAAGATGCATCCACTAGATTAAGTTCATCGCTTAATGTAACGTTTATAGCAGTAGTATTATACGTTACAGCCGAATCAACTACTGGAGGAGTGCCGTCCGGTACTGCAGAAGTATTGGATGAGTTAGGGCCTTGATTCAGGGCTATGTCGACGGCTGCAACTTTGTAACTGTAGTTAACGCCTTCTGAAGGAGGATTGTCAGTGTAAACCGAAGAATCTGTACGTCCAATCTCGGAGTAACTGCTTGAATCGTTCCTGTACACGACGTACTCATTTAGATCTCCTGTCAGAACATCGTCCCAGCTTAGATCTATAGCGCCTCCTTCTACTGCAGAGGCCTCTAAGGATGTTGGTGCATCAGGAATATCATTGTTTATCTCAACGCCATCATCATCTGTTTCAGTGTCTGACTGCCCTGAAACTGTATTTACCGTCACATTTCCACTGTATGTAACACCGTGGCTATCTCCCTCTGAGATCTGAAGAGTAGTACTGTATACTCCATCGCCTGAAGTGTCTGAGGCCTCTTTCACTCCTCCAAATTCTCCAAAGTCAACTGTAACATTCTTTATATCGTCTATACCATTTTCTGTACTGTTCCAGGACACATTTATCACATCTCCAGGATTTGCAATTTCGTTTTCATACTTATCCTGTTCAAGGAAGGTGTATATCGCAGTAGGTTCAATTTCTACTGGAGCACTATCAACAGAGACGCTGTTATCAGTAGAGGTCTCTACAGAGTTACTTTCGATATCTGTAGCTCTCACTGCTGGACTGTAGCTCTCGATAGTTGCTGACTCATTTATCTCAAAAATACCTGTAAAGTTCCCATCGGGCTGCTCTTCCAGTTCTACGAAACCTTGAAGAGTTGTAACTTCCGAAACATTGACCTTAACGGTTTCAACCATCGTGGCATCATCAGTAGCATTCACTTCTACAGAGAAATTGTCTCCTTCATTCAGTACACCTTGTTCAGCTGCATCGTCTTCTATACGTATAACTGCTTCTTCAACAACAGGTGGCGTATTGTCAACAGTTGAAGTGACAATCAGAGAATCACTGTTTCCTGTATCATCTGTCGCATTTACTCTGAAGTCTACTTCTCCACTTGAGGCCTCTGATGAATCCCAGGAAGTCGGTATTCCTATATCAATCCATCCTGATCCATCATTGAATTCATAGTTCACTATACTTCCGTCGCCAGTGTTTTCAGCGAAATATGTGGAAAGATCTACTGTATCTGATAGATTCTGAGCTGTAAATTCGTTTAGTGTTACTATTTCAGGCTCCTCTGTATCAACGAGGAATGAATCGCTGTCGTTCTCTAACTGAATGCTGTTTCCGTAGTCATCGGTGACTCCAGTGATATTTACGTAGGCCTTGCGGTCTTCATCCTCATCTTTTATCTGGAACTCGCCGCTCCAGTGAGTTGAATTTAGATAGTCTCCCGAAGCAGTGTATGCTGTTTTCAGGTTGTTTATCTCTATCGATGGAGTCTTGGATGTGTTCAGTGACTCATTAAATCCAAGAGTGATGTTGACAGCGCCAGGAGAGTAAGAGTTGTTTACTGGAGTTGAAACGTTCAGTTTCATCGATTCAAGTGCGGGGCCTATAGAGTCAGTTTCTTCAAGTATGACCTCTCCATCGTTTCTGGTATTCCCAGCCAGATCTGAGATAGATGATCCTGATTTAAGGCCTGCTGTAAGCTGATCAAGATCTGTCTGTCTGTCGAGACTGACATCTACCGTACAGTTCAAGTTACCGTCACCACATCCTCCGACGGAGAAAACTGCTGAGATATCCTCTTTTATCTCGAAATCGCTGCCGTCGAAGCTGTACTCAATCCCTGCCTCATCATATACATCAAATCTGTAATCAGTAGCACCCAGTTTCCGGGAGTTATTGAGCACAGGCGCGGTATTATCTACAACGAGAAGATTCTCCGCTGAAGTTGAGGCCTGTCTCTGAACCTTATCACTAACTTCAACCTCAACAGTATAGTTCACGCCTCCAACAAGATTTTCAAGCTGTGTGAACTTCACACCACCATCAGGATTAGATTCTGATTCCGAGATATTTCTCTTTAGACCTACCTGGCCAGAGCTATTCACAAGACGCACTACCGTCCAGTCAGGATTAACTTCCTGATAACTGTAGTTAACAGAAAAGTTCTCTGAACTCTGAAGATAATTTTTAGATACAGGAACATCAATTGAAAGATCTGAAGGCGAGTATCCATCTACTATAACAGCAGAGGCCTCTGAATCATTTCCTTTCTGGCCGATAGTATTCGTAAGATTCAACTCAAGATCATAGGTGCCATTAGACGGCATTTTAGACGATGAAAAAGTTCTGGAGGCCTCTGTATTTTCACCTGAAGTTAGATCACTGAAGATCTGGCTTTGAGATCCTACAGTGATATTCAGCTGATCAGGATCATCCTCCGTGTAATTGAATAAGACTTCAAGGCTTTCTGTAGGCCTGACATATGCAGGATTTTCTCCCGTTGGCGACTTGATGTCTATCTGTGGAGGTTGCTTGACTACTTCTACAGCACCAAACTGTTCTGTAGTATTGGAGTTGCTGTTTGAAGATGTATCTGTGGCAGTGGCAGTTGCTGACTGTACGCCCGATGTCGCTGAGCTTTGTACAGTAGCATTCGTTCCATAAACGTTGCTTTCCAGCGTTCCATCCTGATCCCAGTCGTAGTTAGAAGCCTGTTCAGAAGTCATTGAGACAGATCCAAGCGAATCACCGAATCCGGAGAGGTTTGTCTCCACAGATGCAACTCCAGTTCCATCAGTCACTTTTGCAGAAACACGTACTTTCTCTCCTTCCTCCACGACGTCATCACCATCAAAATCTGTAAGGTTCTTCTCTGTTACTTCGGGCGGAACGTGATCCATATTCTGAATTATGACCCACCCCGAATCCTGAATATTTCCAGCTACATCTCTTATACTTCCTGTTATGCTGAAGTTCAGCTCCTCTGAATCAATCTTGTCTGAAAGAACTACCGTCGCATTCTCTTCATTCTCTCCTGTAGAAATACTGCTGGAGTTAACAGAGTTAATCTGGCCATAATCAACGCTGAAGGCCTCTGCTGTTATGGTAGAAGGATCAAGGCCTGTAGTATCATCCAGGAAAGATGCATTGAATGATGTGCTATTCACCTTGAATCCCTGATCAAGCGAGGGAGCTACTGTATCTTTTGTAGGTGTTTTAGATACTGTGGAGCCCGTGTTACCTGCCTGATCTGTTGGAGTAACTTCAACTGTTATGGCTCCTTCATCAAGTCCAGAAACATCCAGACTGCCGCTGAATGTTCCTCCAGAGAACGTGAAAGTATCTGAAACAGTATTTCCGAGATCTGAAACACTGATCTGGACTTCACCGCTGTCATCATTTGTGACTGTGCCGTTTACTTTGAAATCAAGCTGTTCGCTCGAGTTAACTATGCCGTCCTCAGCAAGCGGCGTGTATATAGAGGCCTCAGGTGCAACAGTATCAACTTTGATCGTCTGTGATGTTTCATTAAAGCCTCTGTTTCCTGATCTATCTACTGCCTGTACCTTAAGCTTTACTCGGTCTCCATTAATAGTATCGACAGTATAGTTCGTATCCTGCGTTACAACAGGAGAGGAATACGTAGCACCATCATCTTTTGATATGTACACGTTGTAATAGTCTACTCCAGAAATAGCATCTGAAGCAGCCGTCCAAGTAAAGTTTGCGTCCTGATCATCATCATATCCTGGCTCAGCAGTTTCATCGTTGTGTGAAAGATCTGAAACATTATCAGGCTTGGTGCCATCGATGAAAACTGATGAAGATTCATTATCATTTCCTGAAAGGCCGGCAGAATCGTTCATACTGATATTTAGATCATATTCTCCTTCTCCAGGAAGCTCAGAACTGTCCAGAGTTCTATTGACATCAACATCAGTTCCTGATGTGAAACTGCTGAAAATTCTTGACTCCGGGCCTACAGTGATATTAACATCCTCAGGATTTTTCTCAGTATAAGTGAAGTTTATTTCAAGGCTTTCACCCGGCTGCAAGTATCTAGGAGACTGTTTTAACGGATTATCTATTTCCACTTCAGGAGGCGTGTTATCGATCTCCAGACTCCCGAATTCAGAAGTTGTGTTGCTGTTAGAAGAGTTGTCCTCTGCTGTAACCCACGAGGAAAGGTCTACACCATCTTCAGCCGACTCTGGCACAGTTACATCGACACCATAAACTTCCTGATCCAGACTCGAATCATCATTCCAGTCCTGAGAGGCAGAGGCTTCCGAAATCATTGTTTCATAACTCAAGCCGAACTCTGTAAGATTTGAATCTACCTGCGATACCTTGACGCCGTCAGTAACGTTCGCATAAACTCTGAGCGTGTCACCACCAGTAACTATCCCATTGCTATCAGTAAAGTCCTCAAGATTGAAGGCCTCTATATTTGGCGGAACGCCGTCCATGCTCTTCACAGTAACAGTGTCACTGTCTCTCTGATTACCTGCCATGTCGGAGACGTTGTCTCCTGACTTCAGGCCTGCACGGATAGAGTATATATCAACTTTCGAGTCGAGAGTTGCCGTCACTGTACAGGCCTGATCTTCATCGTTACAGGCGCCCAGTGCGAAGCTTCCTGAGACTCCAGATGTCTTGAACTCGAAGTCAGAGGCCTGTACAGTCGAGGAGTTCAGACCTATATTATCCGACACTTTGAAATCGAACTCCTGAAGATCTACTTTACTGGACTCATTCAGTACAGGCTTTGTATTATCTATAGTCAGCAGGCCTGTCTCAGTGGTTGAGTTAGTGTTTCCTGCATCATCCTGTGCAAATAGCGTAATGTCATAGGTTTCTCCCTCTGAAAAATCATGACTCTGATTGTCTAGGTATATATCCTCTGAACTGCTTGGATCCGAACTGCTCTCGGAAAAGTTCCTCTCGGCATCAAGATTTCCATCTTGATCAAAGAAACGGAGTTCTGTAAAGAAAGGATTCGTTTCATTATAGCTGTACTCAACAGTCAAATTCTCTTCAGAACGGAGGTATACCTGTGACTCAGGAGATATAATCGACATATTGAAAGGCGGAGTAGTATCAACTATGAAGCTTTCAGATACAGGATCAGCATCGTTTCCAGCCTGATCCTCCGCTTCTATATCGACTGTTACAGTTCCTTCGCTAAGGCTGTCTGCTCTCTGAGAGAAGTCAAATATAATTTTATCCTGATTCTGTACAGTAACTCCGTTGGTCTGGCCTACAGTTCCATCGATTACTGTTCCAGTGCTGTCTGTAACGGTTACGTTGGTACTGGTGTTTAATCCACTGGTTTCTTCAGTGAAGTTGGCTTCAAATACAGGTTCAGAAGTTGAAACTGTAGAGATGTTTAGCTGTCCGAAAACCGGTTTCACTGTATCCACTGTCAGGGATCCGAAAGTATTGGTTGTGCCAGAGTTACCTGCCGAATCATCAGCAGTTATAGTGGTCGTCTTTGAGGCACCGTCGGATGTTGAAGCGCCGTCTACAGTTGCATTGGTTCCATAGATATCTGATTCCAAAGTTCCGTCGCCATCCCAGTCAAAACTTGCGGAAACTTCATCCGTCATAGATACAGATGAACCAGCTCCGAACTCGCTAAGATCTGCTGTAACAGATGTTATATCAGATTCGTCAGTAACATTTGCATAAACTGATACTTTGTCACCGTCTTTCAGGGCGCCGTTGAAATCAGTCCTGTCAACAAGGTTTTTCTCCGAGATAGATGGAGCTGTTGTATCCGGTTCAGGGCCTTCCAGTCCATACAAACGGCTGTCCCACGAGGTGAAGTACACCTCATTATCCACTACCGCAGATGAAGAATATGCTATCTCACGGCCTGTTTCATACTCCCAAAGTACATTGAACGTATCAGTATCTACAGCGTAGAAGTAACCTGAACCTGTAACAAGATCCAACGTACCGACATAAAGCACACCATCTGCTACCGAAGGTGAAGATCTTGCTCCATTAGGAATACTTCCTGTCACATAGCTACCATCAGTTGCATTGAACTTTGCAATATTACCGCTCGAATCAGTAACATACAGAGAACCATTACTGTAGGCAGGACTGCCTACTACACCTCCACCAGGAGTTACAGGACCCCATTCTTTAGTCCCGCTGATAAGATCAAATGCGGAGACCTCACCATCATCAGTAACAACATAAATTGTATTATTAACAACTGTAGGAGAATTTCCTCTGGTCGGATTATCAGAACCAGGATCGCTCGTCTGTAAAGTCCAGTTAACATTCCCTGTAGTTCTATTAAGCACAACGAGATTATTTGCCTGATCGAAAACAACAACCCTCTCTTCAGTGACAGCAGGCGTAGAAGCAACTGCAACACCAGTACTATATCTCCATACTTCAGAAAGATTCTCTTGATAGAAAGCGTAAGTATCATTAGTCCCACTGGAAAGAGACACATAACCCATCTCACCTTTCAGAGAAATCGAACTTTTTACATCGCCTCCCAGCTCACTATTCTGTATACCAAAATCAACAGAACCATTCTCCTTCCAAATCGAGAAAAGGCCTCTATCACCATCGCCATTAAGGGTAGCCGCAAATACCTTGTCCTGAGTAATAGCAGGCGCCCCCTGAATCTCACCTCCAGTACTGACCCTCCATCTTTCAGAACCGTTATCCCTCCAAACAGCTCCAACATCTCCATAATTACTTCCAGAATACACTGTATCCTCGTCAACAACAGGTCCGGAATAAACCGCATTCGCTCCAAAATTAAAAACCCATGAAGTATAATCAGAACTCTTGATACCTACACCATCAGAATAACCAGTATTATTGGAATTCTGCTGGAACTGAGGCCAGTCGATAGAAGCTGTTAAACCAGCAAAAACAACGACAAAAACAAGCAAAAGGCCTAAAGACAAAAACCTGCTAAAAGACTGCTTTTCAGAGAGGCCCAGCATACGTTAAATATACTTTTTGCTGGTTTTTATTCTTCAGCCCTGAAACGGGAAATAGGACAATTTCAAAGCCATATACAGGCCTTTCAAAGGAACTAAAAGCAAGAAATTAGAAGCAAGTCAAATCGAATCTATTTCATACTTCTGTAACGGGCGATGAGAGATTTTCTGTAAACATACATCAGGGCAGCCAGAATCACTGCAATTACAGGAACGGCAACTTCAGATGGCTGAGAGGAGAAAAACCCGGTCAATCGATTCCTAGGCCTCTCCTGCTGCATGTCATCCTGCGCCTCATCGTTTCCCTCTAACTCATTATCCGTAATATTTTCAGGTTCCTCTCGATCAGAAGCCTCAGAATCCTGCTCATCACTCCGTTCAGATGTATTCTCCTCTGTTTCACTTGTATCATTTTCTGATTCAGTGGTACTCTCGGAGGCCTGCTGTGGATCAAATTCAATCCATCCCGATCCTCCATCGCTGGATTCCGAGCTGGCATCCTCCTCAGGTGCAAAAGCTGCATAAGTCGAGAAGTGAGAGACACTGGCCTCAACAACATTTGACGCAGTATCTCTGTTTACAACAGTTACGCCATCCTTAGTCCACTCCTGAGAAGTCTCATTGAAGAAGTAGACGCTCATAGAGTCCTCATCAAGATTATTCTGGTTAATGGTCTGTTGGCTGTAACCTATGGAAACAGTTCCATTAGCCTCGGCATCGTCGCCATTATCATCTTTAACCTCTATACCAACACCACCTACAAAATTACGGTTTTCAGGCGGTGAAACCGTGGTCTCCTCATACCTTTCAACAGTTACATTCTTACCCGAAGAAGTCTGGACGGAAACCGAGCTACTTCCTACCTTGACCTCGGCAGAATTGTCAGCACCGACATCACTACTGTTTGTCTCAGCTGCAAATCCGGGATTTGAACGTACATCGAACTCAAACTCAAAACTATCAGGACTAATCCTTCGATCAGCTTCAACCTTGATCTCCAGAGAATTCTCTGATTCAGCACTTAAATTCTCATCCTCAGTATCAATACCGCCAACGTAAATCAAATTACCTTCAGTCAACCTTTTCTTGAAACTGAGATCTCTCACACTCCCCGAATCCTCCAGACTACCGGTCAAATCAAACTCTGCTCCAAGACTTTCTCCAGTCTCAAAGTTCGTGGACTCATTCTCAACAGTAACTCTGAGGCCGAAAGGAAGATCTCTGTCAGCCTCACTAGTGAAGTTAATGGTTTGATTAAAGCTTTCCCCACCTGTCAAACTCCTCTCAAAATCTTGTTCAGGACTGTATTCAAAATTCTGAAGCGATTGAGCAGAAACAGCAGTCAACAATACCAAAATCAAGAAAGCCAGTAAAATAGTCTTTCTCATGATAGATCACCTTCAAAATCATAGTTCGAATCCATACAGGTTTGGGAATCAGCATCCCAGTCGATAGCTACAACTTTACCATCGCAAGGATCATCAGTGAAGTCAACAGAATCTATCACAAGCGAACTATCTGCCTTCAAGAAAACTTCTTCCCCACTATTCGCCAGCCCATAATGCCCTATTGAACTTACCTCTACATAACTAGGGATTTCCCGATCTGTCAAGTTCGCTCCTTCCTCAAGTATCAATGCATTTGCTTCAGAAGCTATAGTCAAATCAGGGAAACTCTCATTACCTGCTCTATCCCCAATCTTCCATCCCGAAAGAGTTACCTCAGAATTCGCAGGATTATACAACTCAATATACTCAACACCTGAAACAGCCTCATAGTCTACTTCAACGATTTTTACAGCTGGCTCAACATCAGCTGTACCGCTGATTGTACCGAAATTTTCGATCAATACTGCCGAACCCGCACCTACTAGAGCAAGCGCTCCGAAAACTGCGAAAATTTTAGCGTATTTCATCAAATAAGCGGCCCCAGGGAATGATCCTAGGAAATGCCGAACACCGCTTCAGTCGAAACTACCTAAGGCGTTTCTCGAAAGGTCAAATCTTCATCTGATCTACCAAACCTCTCAAAAGTAAAAAAGAGAGGGAAAATTTACTGGGTTACTGGCTGAACTTCTAGGTCAACTACGTAGCTCGAGCCATCGAAGTACTCATCCAAAACTTCTCCAGCTCCAGGATTACTTTCAACTTCCGCTGGTGACGGATCAAGCGCTACATCGAAGTCCGTCTCTAACTCAAATGCTGATGTTGAGTTAGGTGCTAAATCAACTTGACTTGAATCTACATAATTGCTGACTTGATCAAAGCTGATCTGTTCATGATGATCTGTAGAAGTGTCACTGTAGATAGCTCCAGTGCTGTCGAAGTTGTTCTCAGTAACTACAGATGTTTCAAAAGGCTCTCCTAACTGTGCGTGAGCTGCGAATGATTGATTCTGCCCGGTCTCTCTAGAAACCACTACTTCAAACTCTCCTGTCTGAGAGTCATAACTTGCACTTTCTACTTTCTCTACAGCTGAGATATCCGCTGTGTCCCCAGACGTACTTGGATCAATGACTGAGAATCCATCAGCCCAAGATACCTGGAAATTGTCTTCAGATCCGCGGGAAATCTCTAAATTCGCATAAGCCGGATCATTCTCGAAGCTCATCTCATACACTACTCTGTCAGAGTAAGGAGTGACCTCTACAGACTTCTCAGTCGCGTCGCCCTGAGCCCAACTGTTTCCTGCATCTTCAGTATCATAAAGTGTGAAACTCTGAGTTACGCCTGTTACCTCCTGAGAAATTCCTCCAATGTCATCTGCATCACTTACAAACTCTACTGTGGCAGTCCTATTGGCGTCGTTTACTAAAGTGAACTCATCTTGGTATGTGCTTCCCGCAACTACTTCGCCATCGAAACTGGAAGTAACTTCAGTACTATCATCTGCGAAAGTAACTGCCTGATCCACGTCAGCTGTACCTGAAACCGTTCCAAACGTCGTAAGTAGTGCTGCGCTACCTGATCCTGCGAGGAAGAGGCCTATCAGAAGCATTGTTGGAACTGTCTTGCCGAGTACCTTGGTATCGTGCTTGAGTGCTTTCTTTGCGTGTTCTCTCATATCTAAATTCACCTCCGGACGTATTCCGAGAATTTATAGAGTGTAGAATGATTTTTGAGAAAAGTACTATCCGTACCGTGTTGTTCGATACGTTTCATATCGTACCCCTCCATAGTTTCCGGCGAGTAACCGGAATAACTTGAGAAACTCAACTAAATCTTAAATATTATAGGGCCTAAACATTCCAGCTAAGCCTGTAGTGCACTGGAAGATCACAACAATCTCCTAAGATTTTTCAGAGGCCTCTGACAAGGCCTTAACCCATAAAAATTCCATAATTCCTATCTTTTTCAGAATATCTGGAGGTCTCCAGTGATGTAAAAAGAATTCATCGCCAGAAGTTCTACGTGAAAGTAGAAAATCTTGATCTTCCAGAACAACTGAAAAACAGCTACATCGATTCCGGGATAACTGATCTGAATCCTCCTCAAGAGCTGGCTGTAGAGGCCGGGCTGATGGAGGGCGAAGACATGATAGTTGCAGCTCCCACAGCCTCCGGTAAAACTTTTATCGCAGAATTGGCGATGGTAAACCAGGTAGTCAACAACGAGAAAACTGCTGTATACATCGTCCCGTTGAAGGCCCTGGCTTCGGAGAAGTACCAGGATTTCAGCGAGAGATACGAAGGCCTCAATGTAAGGATGTCTGTAGGAGATCTCGATGAAGCTGGCGAAGGCCTTGAAAATGCCGATATTGTTATCGTGACTTCTGAAAAACTTGATTCGATGCTCCGGCATAATCCCTCATGGATACACGAGATAGGGCTTGTAGTGACTGATGAGATTCATTTACTGACTTCTCCGAACAGGGGGCCTACGCTGGAAGTTACTTTGACAAGGCTGCGTGATCTACTTGATTTCCAGTTGCTAGGCCTTTCTGCAACTATCTCGAATTCGGATGAGTTAGCGGAGTGGCTGGATGCAGAGCTTGTCGAATCAGATTACCGCCCTGTAGAGCTGAAAGAAGGTATCCATCAAGGCAACGAAGTCGAATTTTTTCCTGAAGACTATGAATTGGACGAAGAAAAATCTGAGGAGGAAAGTTCAGGCTTCAAGACAGGCAGTGAAATAAAAAACGAGGCCTCAGGAACTAAACGTACTGAAAAGATGTTCATAGAAGATGAACATGGAAGAGCTACTATGAATCTTCTTGAGGATACACTGGATAAAGACAAGCAGTGTATAATTTTCTGTAACTCTCGTAAAGGAGCTGAGAAATCCAGTGACAGATGCGGAAAAGTTTCAAGGCCTGATCTGAGTAGACAGGAGAGAAAGGAGCTTGGAAGGATCGCAGATGAGATCGAAAACGTTCTCGGGAATCCTACATCCCAGTGTAAGCGATTGGCGGAGAACGTTAGGAAAGGTGCGGCATTCCATCATGCAGGCCTTGTTACAGAGCAGAGAAATCTTGTTGAAGAGGCCTTCAAGGAAGGATTGATCCGTTCGGTCTCTGCGACGCCTACTCTGGCGGCTGGAGTTAATCTTCCTGCTTTCAGAGTTATTTTACGAGACTTGAAGCGTTATACCGGGGATGGCATGGATTTCATTCCTGTCTTGGAGTACGAGCAGATGACAGGACGTGCTGGAAGGCCTAAATACGATGATACCGGGGAAGCGATTTCGCTGGCGAAAAATCCCGGGATGAAGAATGAAATACTGGAGCGGTACGTTCTGGGAGAGGCAGAGAGGATTCAGTCGAAGCTGGCTGCTGAGCCGATCCTGCGTATGCATACTCTTTCATTGATTGCTTCGCGTTTCTGTACGGACATGGAGGAGTTGAGAAGCTTTTACAGGAAGACTTTCTACGCTTATCAGTACGGGGATATGGAAGAAGTTGAGGAGAAAGTGGAGAACGTTGTATCACAGCTAAGAGATTATGATTTTGTCGAAGAAGATGAGTTAAGGCCTACAGATGTAGGCAGGAGAGTTTCAGAGCTTTATATCGATCCTGATTCTGCTCACATGATGCTGGAGTGTCTTGAAAGAGCAGAAGATCAGGATACGAGGCCTGTATCGTATCTTTTCATGCTTTCCCGTACGACGGAGATGCAGCCGAGGCCTCGTGTACGTGACAAGGAGTGGAATGAGATCGAGCAGGCCTTTATGGATGCTCAGGAGTTTATTCTGGAGTCGACTCCGGATGAATGGGAGACTGATTACGATCACTTCATGGAGTGTATGAAGAACTCGCTGCTGATGCAGGCCTGGATCTCGGAGCTGGATGAAGAGAAGATCATGAACAAGTACAACGTGGCTCCAGGCGGTATAAGGGCGAAGATGCGTGATGCTGACTGGCTGATCTATGGAGCTCAGGAACTGGCAAGGATGAAAAATCTTGATCTGAAGGATGAAGACGGCTCTTCAGAGCTGGAGAAGCTGCGTCTGAGATTGAAGCACGGTATCAAGGACGAGCTGCTGAATCTTGTTTCGTATGATCAAATAGGACGTGTCAGAGCCAGGAAACTGTACGATCACGGTATAAGAGATCAGAAAGACATCAGAGAAGTCAGCTTTGAGAAACTGAAAAAACTGATCGGGAAAGCTACTGCGAAGAAACTGAAAAAACAGGTAGGAGAGGAAAACATCTTCGACCGTGAAAACGTTATGGACTACTTCGAATAATCAGGCCTCTACCTCTCTTTTAGCCTCCTCAAACAGTTCCTGAAGTATTAATTCCCTCTGACCTTCTACGAGTCTATCGACAGGCCTCATCAGAAAGTCGAAAGGTGCCGGCAGAGAGCTCTCTGATTCTATCTGTTCTCTGGCATAGTTGAAGACATCAGTTTTCGTCTCGATCTCGTCGATGCCGTCCAGAAGGCCTCTGTAGATATTTCTCTCCATACTCTCTACTGCACTGTATTCATCAGCAGCGTAGAACTGTGCAGTTTCAGCTTCCTCGAGACGTGTACGGGCCTTTTCCTCGAGTGCCTCGATATACGCATCCATTTCGTGATCGGGAACAGTTGCCAGAGGCGTCCAGTAATCTCTCACACTGAAAAAATAGTAGAAAGAATTTTTTGTAGTTTACGGAGCCTCTAGCTCTTCCTCAACTTTTTCCACCAGTTCACCGTCTCCCGCAAAGAAAGGCACCCTCTGATGAAGCCTGGAGGCCTCTACATCCAGTATCGACTGTTCTGTATCCGTAGAACCGCCCCCAGCATTTTCAATGATGAAAGCTACAGGATTCGCCTCGAAAAGTAACCTGTACTTTCCCTGAGGTGCATCAGTCCTGTAAGGATACGCAAAAAGGCCTCCATGATGAATCGTCTGATTTATGTCGCCGACGAAGGCACCTCCGTAACGAAGCTTGTAGTCACGGGAGATCTCTTCTTCGAAATCTTTGAAATCCTCCGTCCAGTTCTTGTTCCCTCCAAAACCGTAGACAGAGGCCTCCGGCATCTCAATATCCTCTGAAGCAAGAACGATATCCACTTCATCGCCAGATTTTTCCTCGACGACGTATTCGTTCACAGTACCGTCTTCAACACGCATAATCGTTGTCAGAGGCCCGTAAACGACATAAAAAGCTGAAACAAGGTTTCTGCCGCTGCACGGTAGTTCATCATCGTACATGCCAACTATAGTGCCTACAAGATTGTTGGTAGGGATGTTAGAGGAGCCGTCGAGAGGATCTATAGATACTGATAGGCCTTCGCCGCATTCTGTTATTTCCTGTTCTTCCTCGGATGCGAACTGGCCAACTCCGTCGATTGAAGTGATCTCCTGTTTGAAAAATTCGTTGGCCCAGACATCAGCCTCTAGCTGTTCTTCGTCGCTGGGATTCTCCTCCCCAACGTACTCTCTTCTGTTTTGAAGGCCTGAGGAGATGTGTGGAGTTACTTCAGCTACTTTTCTGAAGATTTCATCCGCTACTTCTTCCCTGTCCACTTTGAATCACTCTGTGACTTCTTCCGGATTTTTTCCTTCAAATATGACTCCTTCAAGCTTGTCAAGTAAGCTTTCAGGGTCTTCGCGCTGGAAGATGTTTCTCCCGACAGCCAATCCGTTTCCTCCCACTTCTATAGTTGCGTTGACATCTTCAAGGAAGGCCTTATCGCTTCTCTTGGATCCTCCGGACATGACAGTTTTCATCTCCCCTACGACGTCTTCAAGCTGTTCCCAGTCTCTCTGTTCGCCAGGATACTTGCATTTCACCATGTCTGCTCCGAGCTCGAGGCCTAGACGGGCTCCATAAGCTACTACTTCCGGATCTTTCTGTCCTGAGTATTCAGTGTTTTCTTCTATTCCTTTTCCTCTTGGATAGCTCCACATTACTACAGGTATACCGTATTTGCGGGCCTGTTCCTGTACTTCTCTGAATTCTTTCCACATCTCGTCTTCGTGGATCGAGCCGGCGTACATCGTGTATCCGATAGCATCCGCGTCCAGTTCCTCAACAGCATATCTTACGCTGCATTGCTTCGGAGAGTAGTAGTCCTCTCTCTTCGCAAGATTAGAGTTTCCGTTCAACTTGACGAGAAGTGGTGCCCCGCTCTTTCCAGTATCTTCCTGCCATTTTCTGTAGTATTCGGCGTTTCCTTTCTGAAGTGCGATGGCAGTGACGGCGTCATGCTCCGACACCCTGAAGACGTGCTTGGGCTCGGCACTTTCCGGCATAGGCTCGAAGTCAACAGGCCCGTGCTCAGTACCATGATCGTAGGCAAGGATTAATGAGTTTCCATTCCGGACGATCGGAGAATCATCAAAATCTTTCATATTACGAAGTATTACGACTCCTTCTTTAAACAGTTTTCGCTATGGCTGTGCGTTGTATGCATCATAGACCTGCCAGAAAAATATGACAGGAGTCGTTATGAAACCTATCAATACCCATGTCAGGACTCCACTGATGAAAAGCGCCAGCATAATACCCAGGCCTTTCAGAATCTCTCCCTTGATTATCTGCCCGAGGCCCGGCACAAGAAGCGAGATTATCGCAGGCACACCGTATTTTCTATCAGCCATGAAGAACCAATCACGTATGACAGTGAAAAACTTTTCTCCGGTATAGGCCTTTTTCCATTGAAGTTAAAGAAGTTGACAGAGAAAAATCCGATATGAAGACAGAATCATCCGAAACTCTGGAGATCGGTGACACTGCACCGGATTTCGAACTTGAAAATATCGAAGGTGAGAAAGTAGGCCTGGAAGATCTGAACAATTACGACGGTGTCCTCGTCGTGTTCATGTGCAACCACTGCCCCTTTGTTCACGCCAATCTGGATGAGATAAAGAGACTGAATCAGGAATACTCCTCTATCGCTGTAGTAGGAATCAATCCGAACGCCGAGACACATCCAATGGATACGGAAGAGAAGATGCCGGAGTTTGTGGGGGAAAACGATATCGATTTCCAGTACCTTTCAGACCCGGAACAGAAAGTCGCAGAGGCCTTCGACGCCAAATGCACTCCAGACCCGTTCCTTCTGGACATGAGACACCGTGTATACTATCACGGCAGATTGACAGATATAGAAAAGCCGGGAGACGAGGCCTCTGAATTTTACATGGAGGAAGCAATCGAAAAAATGCTGAAAAGGAAAAATCCTCCTCAGGAACAGGAGCCGAGCGTAGGATGCAGCATCAAATGGAAGGAAAGTGATGAAAAATGAGTTATACTGTAAGACCTGAGCCACATCAGATCCGGGAGGCCAAACAGACAGTTGAAGGAGTACTGGAAAGCTGCAAATACATACTGGAGAAAAATGAAATGCTTGAGATAAGTCTTGGAGCTGCTCCAACCGCTTCACCAGGCGAACACGGAGCTCATGGAGCAGCGCTTAATTCAGAGGCCGCACAGTTCTATTTCAAGCCAGAGATAGATTCCTGGAAAGATGATCTTGAGAAAGTTGTAACGAAAGAATACGGCAAATCATGGTTCTACGAGAAGACAGAGGATGCAGGACTTGTCTGGCAGGAAATACTGGCTGAAAGCTTTGGATTGATGTTTCTGGAAGAAAACTCAGGCGGCAGAGAGCCAGAAAAAGACGTTAAAGAATTCGAAGACGAATGGCAGGAACTAGAGGCCTCTCTGGGAGATTTCATCAACGAGTTCAATCCAGAGAAGATATCCTGGCAGCTTAAATGGTTTATAGGCAAGGAAATACTCGAGGAACGCGAACTGGAAGAGTTCGTGGAACTGAAAAAGTCAGATGTTGAAGAAGCCGGTGAAAATCTTTTCTAGATGAAAGCAGTATTCTTAGGGCGTTTCCAGCCCTTCCACAGAGGCCATAGAAAAGTTATAGAGGACTACAGGGATGAATTTGATGATTTCTGTATAGGAATCGGCAGTACCGATGAAGAGAGGACTGAAGACAATCCTCTAAACTTTGAAGAGAGAAAAGAGCTTATAGAGGCCTGTTATCCTGATCTGGAGATTGTAGGTATAGATGATGAGGAAAAAACTGATGAAGGTAACAGGATATGGATGGAGAAGGTGAAGAAGAAAACAGGAGCCGACATAGTGATTTCTCAGAATCCGCTGGTGCGGAAGATAGTTGAAGATTTTCCAGGCCTTGAACTTGAGGAACAGGATCTGCATGATCCGAAAATTTATTCGGGAACAGCTGTCAGAAGAAGGATAAAGTCAGGTGAGGAATGGCGTTATCTTGTTCCAGAATGTGCCGAAGATAAGCTGGGTGAGTTCGTTGAAAGGATTAAAGATTCTGGTGTACAGTACGATTTTGAGCCAGGATGGGAGCGGAAAAACGCGTTCTACGATACTTACGAGAAGTGAAAAAGCATATTTCTATCGAAAGGCCTCTGGAAGATTTTCTGCGATGTCTGTAGCCAGTGCAGCGTTACCATATTGCTCTGCCGAGATTTCTCCTGCTCTTCCGTTCACCCAGGCCCCCAGTCTTGCAGCTTCAGTAATCTCAAGTCCCTGAGCTATCAATGATGATACCGCTCCGGCTAGAACATCTCCTGTTCCGCCTACAGTCATTGTTGCGTGGCCGGATGTATTTTCAAATGATTCTTCAGGAGCTATTATCTTATCTTTCTCCCCTTTGAGCAGAACTACAGCATCTTTTTCCCCGACAAAATCTTCCAGAGAACCGAATTTTTCACGCAATATCTCTGCCTCCGCCTCATGTGGCGTGAAGACTGCCTTCTCGAAAGCAGCATCCATTAGAGGAGCTATAGCATCGGCATCTACAACTAGCGGAGCTTCTGTAGCTTCAGCAAACTCTTTCAGATAATCACCGTCTGCACTGGAGAGGCCTGAGCCCACGACAACGGCATCCGCCCATTCAGACATCTTCTTAGCTTTCTCGCATGCTTCTTCACCAAAGTAGTCTGATTGATAGTCCTCTACTATGAAATTCTCGGAGTATGATCTAACTACATCGCTCACCTCCTTTGAAGTGAGAATTTTCACTAGATCAGATCCTGTTCTCAGAGCACCTCTGGCGTTCAAGGCCGGGGCTCCGGAAAAATCCCTGCTGCCACCTATGACTCCGACTTTGCCGTTCTGGCCCTTGTGAGATTTCCCAGGCCTCTCAAGTTTTTTCAGTAGTTTTTCAGGAGACTGCATATCGCATCAATATATTCTGAGGCCTCGAGTTTATTTCTTGGGAAAGCTTTTAGTCCAGAGAAAAAGAATCGTATTACGTGATATTATGGTAAAAATTGTTGTCAACGGTATCGGAACAATCGGAAAAAGAGTAGCTGAAGCCGTGAAGAAACAGGAAGATATGGAACTGTACGGCGTATCAGATGTCTCGGCAGGACAGGGCCTCAGAACAGGCCTCAGCGAGGAAGGAGGATTCCACGGCACTGATCTGTACGCATCAAACGAAGACGGGCTCGAACAGCTAAGAGAAGACGGAATGCACGTCGAAGGCCTGCTTGAAGATGCTCTAGATCGAGTTGATCTCGTTGTGGATTGTACTCCTTCGGGAGTCGATGAAATGAATAAAGAAAATCTTTACAGGCCTAACGACACCAAAGCAATCTTCCAGGGAGGAGCACCAGACGATATCGCCGAAGTGAAGTTCAATGCAGACGCCAATTATGAGGAGGCCTCCGGAGAGGACTTCGTGAAAGTTGTCTCATGCAACACGACTTCTCTATCGAGAACGATGAGTGCTGTTGACGAGGCCTTTGGAGTCAAAGAAGCTACTGCAAATCTTGTAAGACGTGCCGGAGATATCCCTCAGGATTCACGAGGGCCTGTAAATTCTACTGTGCCTGTTACAGATGTTCCTTCGCATCACGGGCCTGATGTACAGGCTGTTATGCCGGATCTGGATATCAAGACTCTTGCAGTGAAAGTTCCTGTGACTTACGGGCATGTTCATATGGTTACTGTCCAGCTTGAAGATGAAGCAAGCGAAAAAGAAGTTTTAGAGGCCTTCAGAGATCAGCCACGTGTAAATCTGGAGAAGGCGGGCGAAGGATTCGACTCCACTTCAAAGCTTCATGAAAAGATGCGTGATCTTGGAAGGAAGCGAAGCGACATGCCTGAAGCCGCTGTCTGGGAGGAGACAGTTACTGTAGACGATGGAACGCTTTACTGGATCCATATGGTGCATCAGGAATCGATCGTTGTTCCGGACAACATCGATGCGATCCGTTCAATGTTCGATATGGAGGAAAAAGAGGCCTCTATAGAGAAGACGAACGACGCCATGGGCATCGAGTGAAAAATCCGCCCACATTCAATTTTTCTTTTTTCAATCCGATATTTTAGAAACGCTGTTATAACATAATCAGACAATGGACAAGAAAATCCTTCTAACCGGCTGGGGATTCCCACCAGACATCGATGGAGGCCTGGATATCCACGTCAAACACCTGTTCGAACAGCTCGAAAGTAGAGGCCTGGACGTGAAACTTTTCCTGCCCAGTGAAAACGCACCAGATATGGAAAACGTGGAGGCCATAGATACTGGCGACGGTGATATGGTTCAGAAGGCCCGTGAGATGAGTGCTGAGGTGGCGAGACAGGCAGAAAACTTTGATATCGTTCATACACATGACTGGTTCGGCGCAGAAGCAGGCTTCAAGGCCAAAAAATACTCAGATGCCAAATGGATCTCCACAATGCATTCTCTGAGCAGCTCAAGGAGCAGGAAAAGTTACGGCGCACTCGAGGAGCTGGAGAAGACTGCTGTCGAACACTCAGATAAACTGCTGGCAGTAAGCGAAAAACTGGGAGACGAAATAGAAGACAGATACGGAAAAAGGCCTCAAGTAATACACAACGGATTTTCAAGGCCCTCAAAGGAAGGAAAAAATATCAGAGAAGAACTGAACATCGATAACGACATGATTTTTTTCGTGGGACGTCACGCCGAGCAGAAAGGCCTTGAACATCTTCTGTACGGATTCAGAAAATTTCTGGACGATGGAGGAGAAGCTACACTTGTTGTCGGTGGTGATGGACACCTGACAGAGACCCTGAAAGATTTCACGGAAATTTTAGGCCTTGAAAACGACGTTGTCTTCACAGGTTTCATCCCTGATAGAGAGCTCGGTGATTACTATCAGAGTGCTGATCTCTTTGTTTCGCCTTCTATAAACGAGCCGTTCGGCCTGACGATCACAGAGGCCCTGGAATCCGGCACAGTAGTTGCTGCGACGGAGAGTGGTGTTGAAGAAGTTCTCAGCGGAGAATACATCGTCAGTATCGACCCTGACTCTGATTCCATAGCTGAAGGAATTAGTAAAGGCCTTGAGAAAGATTTCCCCGGTGTTTTCGAGAGCAGGACCTGGGGGGATATGGCGGATGAAGTTTTAGAGGTCTACAGAGGTCTCTAGTTGATTAACTGGATTTTTTCAGGCCTCTGATCTGTCTTCAGTACGTATCCGTTTTCTGTCGAGGTGAGTGCGTCTGTTTCCTCGATGTAGTACGTTGTGTCGCTGGAGGCCTTTTCCGGGAGGTATATTCGTTCCTCTCCGTTGAAGTATGCTGCCAGTGCTGCTTTTTTCTGCGTGGAGATCTCTATGAGGCAGCCGTGTTCCTGTTCTGTGATTTCGATGTCCATAGTTAGAAATAGTTAGATAAGAGCTTTTTAAGCTTCTGAAAGCCTGTTTTTTCTTCTGCAGTAGCAACGTGTCAGATTATAAATGATGATAGGCCTAAAGTTTGTATGTTGCCTGTAACCCTGAGTTTTGAAGTTCATCAGCCTCATCGCTTGAGAACTGACGGGGTGAATGAAGAGGCCTCTACTCTTTATGACAGGTATTTTGATGAGGAGATGAACGAGCATTTTTTCCGTGATGTGGCGGAAAACTGTTATTTCCCTGCGACTGAACGCCTCTTGAGGGCGGCGAAAAAGTTCGAGGACCGGGATAGAAAGTTCAAAGTTAATTTTTCGATTTCAACTAGCTGGCTGGAGCAGGCGAAAAAGTATCATCCAGAGCTTATCGACATGCTCAACAGATTTCCGGATGATACTATAGATTTTATCGGGCAGGCCCACTACCACTCTCTTGCAGGATTATTCCATGACAAAGAGGAGTTCCGCTACCAGATCAACCGTCACAGCGACTTGATCGAGGAAAGTTTCGGGAAGAGGCCTCAGGTGATGACTAATACGGAGCTGATTTACCACAATGAGATCGGGAAGATTGCTGCTGAGGAAGGATTCAAAGGGATTTTTACGGAAGGTGCCGGAAGGATTCTTGGATGGCGTTCGCCGAACTATGCGTATACTCAGCCGGATTTTGTTACAGATGAAGGGACTAAAGTTATGCTGAGGAATCGAAAGTTGACAGATGATGTAGGCTATCGTTTCTCCGCGGAGTGGTGGAGTGAGTACCCTCTTACAGCTGAAAAATATGCGGCCTGGCTTTCAGAGGTTGAAGGCGACATGCTGAATCTTTTCATGGACTACGAAACTTTTGGAGAACATCACTGGGAAGGCACCGGCATACTCTGGTTCCTTGAAGATCTCCCGGAGCAGATACTTGAACACGACGAACTCAAATTTGCAACTGTTTCAGAGGCCGCTGATGAAAACGAGGCAGTCGGAAAATTCGATGCATTCGAATACAACACAGTCTCCTGGGCAGATCAGGAGATGGACGCCTCTGCATGGCTCGGAAATCCTATGCAGAAACTTTTATTCGAGAAAATGCAGGAACTTGAGGAAAAAGTGAAGAAAATCGACGACGAGGCCTATCTGGAGGTGTGGCGAAAGTTTTTGACTTCTGATCACCTGCATCATATCGCGACGAAGACTTACGACGATGGAAGCGTGCACAACTATTTCTCATACTTTGACCATCCTCATGAGGGATTCGCAGTTATAACAGAACATTTGATGGATTTTCAGCAACAAGTTGAAAAAGAACTGAACAGTTGAACAATTTATGACAGATAAACATTTTATCGAAGTAGAAGATGGAGAAGAAGTTGCTGCAGCACATCATAAGGCCTCTTCAGATGACTGGATATTTTTCTGCCACGGATACGGAAGCGATAAAGAAGGAAGCTACAGGAAAAGAGCTGAAAGGGCCTCTGAAGAAGGATTCAACGCTGTAAGATTTGATTTCCGTGGGAACGGCGAAAGCGATGGAGAGTTCATTGATCAAAGCCTGAGCTCCCGTATAGCAGATCTTGAGGCCTGTATAGATTTTTTCGGGCCTGAAAGAATTTTTCTCTGGGGTATGAGCTTCGGTGGAAAAGTCGTTCTTCACGCGAACGAAAGATTTGATGTCGAGGCCCTGATACTCAAGTCGCCTGTACTTTTCAACAATGAGATGGAGAAATTTCGAAGCGTTGTCGATGAGAAAGGCACTTACACGCATTTTGGAGACAAGACGATCGATGAAAGATTCTTCGAGGATTTCGATAGTTACAGCTTTGAAGAGGCCTGCGAATATGTGGATATGCCTGTGATTATTTTCCACGGCGGCGATGATTCCACAGTTCATTTCGAGAGCTCAGCTGATGCTGTTAAAGAGTTTGATACAGAAGTCCTCCTGAGAAAGTTTGAAGGCGAAGAGCATTCGATGAGTGACGATGCAGAGGAAAAGTTACTGGATGAAATGTTTTACTGGCTGGAAAATCTGTAGAAGAATCCTCTAGTCTTCAAAGGCCTTGCTGTATATTCCTGTTGTCCATGCTGTTATCTGTTCCCAGCGGAAGTTGTCTTCTACTCTGTCTCTGGCGTTGTCGCCAAGCCAGTCTGTCCAGCCTGGATCATTTAACGCCCTGTTCACCTGATCAGCTATAGAACTTGAATCAGCGGGATACGTGTGGAGGCCTGTATACTCGTGGACTATCGTGTCTTTCATCCCTCCGGTGTAGCTTCCTACTGTAGGCGTTTCGCATGCTGCTGCCTCGAGAGGGACGATGCCGAAAGGCTCGTAGACGCTGGGTGCTACCGTCATAGAGGCCTCCTTCATGAGTGAGATAAGTTCCTGGTCGGGTACGTATCCCGGAAAGTGTACTTTCTCCCCTACCTGTCTCTTCGCTATGTTTTTGTAGTGTTCTGTTGCCCCTGAGCCACACATTACAAATTTTGCTTCAGGCCTCTGTTCAAGTATGTGAGGCATCGCTTCGATAAGATGTCCCGGGCCTTTCTGAGGGTACATGCGGCCGACGAAAAGTACGATTTCTTCATGTCCCAGCGCATAATTATCCCTTCTGAGAGAGCTGGAGTGATCATCAAATTTTTCCAGATCTACACCGTTCGGTATGTAATTCACCTTTTCTTCAGGGACTTCGTAGTTGTGCTTTACTTCTTCAGAGAACTCTCTTCCTACCGTGATCACCTGTGAGGCCTCGTAGGTACCGTACCATTCCAGATCATGGATTGTTTTCTGGTAGTCCGAGTTGATTCCATCACGTCCTTTCTGAGTTGAATGTACCGTGAATATCATAGGCAGGTCAAGCGTCTTCTTTATCCCTGTAGCACCCGGCACCGCCATCCAGTCATGGGCGTGAACGAGATCGAAGTCTTTTTCCTTCGAGAGCTCTATTGCTTTCTTCTCCATCTGGTGCCCAAGATGCATCGCCCAGGAAAGAGTATTTGAGGCAGCATCCGTAGCAGGTACCCTGTGAATCTCCACTCCGTCACGATACTCAACTTCCTCTTCTTCACCGTACGTCAAAACGACAGGCCTGTGTCCCTGAGAAGCCAGAGTCGTCGCCAAGTCCTCGCAGTGTGCAGCGATCCCTCCAGCCTTGAAAGGAGGATACTCCCAAGTCACGAACAAAGGCCTCATAAAAAAATCTTACACCTCTTCCTTTAATTTAACGTGTTCTCTGTACGCTTTTAAAATTCTCGACTGCCAGGCCTCTGTTAAAGGACTCACAAACTCTATTTTATCTTCTGAAACATCCAGATCAAACAGCAGAGAATTCTTTGTATCCTCATTATTTGCGAACACTTTAACCGACTCATAGGCCCCCTGCCACTCCAGTTCAGAGATCATTTCAGAGTGCTCAGTGCCAAATCCTCTCTGCTGTTCCGTTGAATGAAAAGTAAGCATCATAGGCCTCTCCAGAACTTTTGAAAGAGATATCGCAGCCGGCACAGTAGTCCAGTCATGAGCATGGATCACGTCGATGGATGCTGTATCGATATTCTCCATCACCTGGCCTTTGATCTCGTTATTCATCATCATCGACCAGTTGAAGATGTTTGAGCCGTCGAAGTGTAAAGGGAACCTGTAAACCTCTATATCAGAATCAAGTGAGTAATAAGAGCCGTCGTCAAAAGAAACTATCGATACCTGGAGACCTTCATTATTCAGATAAGAAGCCAGAGACTTAACATACTCTGAAACAGGCTCATCATCCTTTATCTGCTTCGAGAGCAGGAGCACATGATCCATCAGAATCTGGCCTCGAATCCTTTTCTCTTGCTTTTCTCGACGTCAGGCTGCGTGAACGGATCAACCCCCTGGAAACGGGCGAAATAAACTGCCAGTATCTGCATAAAAGCGACCATCTCTCCCGCCGCCTGATAAGAAAGATCAGTTAAAGTCAAAGTTACATGAGGCATATCCTCTTCCTCCAGGGCCTCTTTTACGCCACGGTACTCGGATTTCAGTGATTCTGATAGATCTATCCCATTCAGTTCTCCCAAGTCACGGCCTCTCAAGTCTATATCCTGTATTTCATCAGGCACTGTTATTTTACGGGCCTCGTTGGCTTCAGACCGGATAAAGAAAGGCACCATATCGTTCTC
The DNA here is from genome assembly GCF_047555085.1 of Candidatus Nanosalina sp. VS9-1. Classification (GTDB taxonomy): domain Archaea; phylum Nanohalarchaeota; class Nanosalinia; order Nanosalinales; family Nanosalinaceae; genus Nanosalina. Next base: position 892,661 of record NZ_CP180230.1, read on the forward strand.
TCCTCCGAAAAGCCTCTGATTAGTATGATGCTGATATTCAGGCCCCAGATCACCGAGCACAGTCATCCCTTCGCCTCTTTTGCACGCTGTCTCATGCATAAGCTGGACAAATAATGGCTTGAATCCGAAAAGCCTTGTAGAGTAAATTGCGTTAAGTATCTCAGTATATCCTGCTTCTTGAGAGCTTTTCAGAGCGGATGCCAGTTTGTAAGCTGAATTATCCTGCTCTTCAAGATTTTGATACATCAGCTCTGCGCCTTTTCTGATCTCCTCTACATCGAGGCCTATCAAAGCAGCTGGAAGAAGAGCTGTCTCCGTCATTCCGGAAAATCTTCCGCCTACTTCACGGTGCTCGATGTAGTCAAGGCCTTCTCTTTCAACTATGTTACGCAGAGCGCCATCATTGTCGGAGGTAACAGGTAAAACATCGTAATCTTTGTTCATGAAGTAGAAGAGTGTCTCTATAACTCCTACTGTCGATCCTGATTTACTTATCGGAACTACAAGCGTATCTTCTTTTCTGTATTCTCCAGATATCCTGTGAAGGAAGTCTGGCTCCATTGTCGTAACTATTCTAACATTTTTATCGACTTCAGGCATGAAGGTGTACAGTAAAGCTCTGAAGCTTGTTACTGAGCCACCGTTTCCTATAACAACGATATTTTCGTAGTCATATTCCTCTGCTATCTGATTTATCCTGTCTATATCAGGCTCGATACCTGTAAAATCCGGTAGTTTTTGATCTATTTCCTGATCTGATTCGTCCAGCCCCTCTATCTCTATTTCAAATGTCATTTCATGTTCACCGCCTGATCGTGGGCCTCTCTGTAGTTTTCACCAAGTTTGTTCCATGAAGTCAGTTGCGCCAGTTTTCTGGCGTTATGCTTCCTTTCCGTTATCTCCGTCTTCGAATACTCTGTTATATCTGAAATTATATCAGCAAGTTGATTTGAGGCCTCTTCATAGCTTTTGTCCTCTCTTTCAAGTATTTTGATGCCTTTGCGCTCCTCCTCATCAGTCTTATCCTGTAAAAACTTTCCGAATCCTGCCATATCTGTTGTTACCGAGAGCGCTCCATTAGCAGCAGTTTCTACAGGCGTGTATCCCCATGGCTCGTAGTAGCTCGGGAAAATTCCTGCTGAAGAGGCAACTATCGCATCATTGTAGTCCATGGACAGAAGCTTGTCTCCAACGGAAAGATACGTGGGATAGAATATCACTTTGACACGATCATTCTCTGAGTTGTTCAGGCCTCTCTCACGAAGCCTTGAGATTATCTTGTCATCCGAGTAGTTCAGATCAAACGCACATAGAGGAGGATTCTCGCCTGATCTCGAGTGGAAGCTGTTAGACAGAGAATCTGCCTTTCCATCATCTACAACCTCTGAAATATCCTCAGGCCTCTCTCCAGAAGTTATTGACTTCAGCAGACGACTCCTTATCTCGGGAATAACGGAATCGATGTACTCCTCAAGCTCGTCGAACAGAGACATATTTTCAAGAACACTCATCTTCGCACCTTTAACATCCGAAGGAACGAAGAAAAAGACGAAGAAATCATCTCCAGGCCTCTCATTAACTTCAGCCAGAGCGTCGACAAGCATATCCAGGCCCTTGTTATGGAACTCGTAACGCCCCGACACAAACATTATACGCGGATCATCCTCAAGATCGACGTCGTAATACGGCTCAAAATAGGCCTGAAGAAAGTCAGTCATCTTGGATTTTTTCCTGGTATGATTATAGGACAGTTCTTCAAGACTCGGGTACTCCTCAACGTTGAAACCGTTTGAAAGTATCACTTCAGGCCTCTTATCCAGCACTGCCTCTGCCTCTCTCCCTGTGGTCTTGCTGACAGTTGTGAAAACGTTTGCTTCATGAGCAGCAGCTTTTTCCATCTGGTGCTTCGGTTTAACACCGTATTCTTCCGCCAGTTTATCTTCTATCTCTCCTTTTTTGATTGCTCCACCTAGATCAAAGTCAGAGTTCGAAAGTGCTCTTCCAAGTACAGTTGCATGCGTTGTGAAAACAGAAGGACTTTCAAATCCTGTAAGTGCAGCTCCAGAAAGCCATTCATGAAGATGTACTACAGTCTCGCCTTCAAGCTCCTCTTCCAGGCCTTTTACAAGTTTTCCAACGGCATAACTCCATTTGACAGGTTCATCGAAATCTTCCGGAGCATTGAGAGAGTCAACACCGTATTTTTTCCAAAGTTCGTTCTTTATATCATCTGTAGATTTTTCGAGGCCTGAAGGATCTACAAGCACTGTTTTAGGTGATCCTGGTACCTTCCATACTCCATAATAGCATTTTATCCCGTGTTTTTCCTCGAGTTGCTGGAAAAGCTCCTGATACGGATGCTCTTCTCTTGGTGCGAACTCATCTCTGGCGGCTTCCTCTTTGTAAGGGCCTATAGTGAAGTAGTTGTCGCCGTAGAAGTCTTTCATCTTGCTGGATTTCGATGCCAGAACCTGGTGGATGCCTCCGACCTTGTTCGCAACTTCATAGGAGATTTCGATCAGATTTTCAGGCCTTGACATAATACAAGTTAATTGTTCTGACATGTATTAAAACTTCCATACAGGCCTAGTTGCCACCTGCGGGTTAACAGCAAGGTTTTATACCGTTAGAAAGAGAATTCAGGAGTTATGAGATACCATTTAAACCAGGATTTAGACGATAAAAAAGGGATTATATCTAATCTCCACTGCTTCTTCAACCGCCATCTTGACACAGGATTCAAGACGAAATGGGACGGGCTGTGGATACCACCGTACAAGTTCCTCGACTACTACGCAGTAAAAATAAACGGAGAATGGCTAGGCCCCGAAACTGTAGAAGCAGTTGACTACGGAGAAAAAATGGTTTTCCACCACGAGACAGACAGCATAAAAGTTAAAGAAACTGTAGAGGCCTCTCCAACAACTCCCGGGATAGATATAGAACTCCAGTACGAGAACAAGATGGACAAAAAGAAGGCAGTACATACAGGCCTGGAGCTAGGTGTCGATATCAGGCATAAAGACACAGATACAGATAATACAGACTATACAATGGAGAAAGGACCTAACAGGCTTTCTGTGGAGAGAAAAAGTAAGAAACTGATGATTTCAAGCAGCGAAGAGTTTAATGTGAATGGCGACTCCTATGAGAAAGAGCATTTCCCCGGTGAGAGGCAGAAATGCTTTATTCCCGGTGAAATTTCTTTCCGCTCCGAGCTCGAGGATCGGAACAGTATCTCTATCGAAGTGTCGACTCCTGACGGAGTTTTCGGACGCATAGATAGTCAGAATCAGGAACTGGAGCATGAAAAGCTTGGGCACGGTTTCAGTTCTGCTCTTGATAGCCTGAGGAATCTTTGCTACGACAGGGACGGCACAGGGATAATCGCCGGCCATCCCTGGTTCCAGTCTTTCTGGGCGCGGGATAGCTTCTGGTCAGTACTCGGACTGATAGATGCAGGATACTTTGAGCTGGCGGAGGACATACTGACTAACTTTGCTGACAGAGGCCTTCCTGACAAGATTGTGATTGATGGAGAGGATCGTGTTGAGCCGAAGCAGTATGATACTGAGCCGCTTTTCATAATGGCTGCTGACAAGCTTGAAAGACATCATCGTACGAACGATGTGATAGATGAGGCTGTGGCGGAAGCAGCGGAAGACCTGAAGATAGAGAACGATGGAATCGTCCATAATGAGGCCTGTGGAACCTGGATGGATACTATAAGGCGAAAAAATGCTGTAGATGTGCAGAGCCTGTGGATAGAAGCTCTTGATGCTCTAAACGATGACAGGAGAGAAAAATTATTTGAAGGCCTGGAAAATTTTACCGAAGAGGAGTACATGAAAGATAGCATCAACGGAGAAGACACACTGAGCATAAATCCTGCGTTAGCGCTGATGTACGGCCATATAGATGAGGGAAAGGCCCAGAAATATCTTGAAACGATCAACGGCGAGTTTGCCTCACGTTACGGGGCAAGAACGCGCTCATGCACAGATCCAGGATACGAGGCCTCCGGCTATCATACAGGCAGTGTCTGGGGATTGACGACTTGCTGGGCGGCTGCTGCAAACATACGCTACGGGAGGGAAAGGCAGGGAGTCAACTTTATCGAGAAGTTTCTGCAGTTCCTGGACACTGATCAGCCAGGAGCATTCCCCGAAAATGTTGATGCCGAGAACGGGAAAATCCTCGGGTGCAGCGAACAGGCCTGGAGCGCAGGACTGATAGTACACGTTATAGACACCTATCTGCTGGGCATAAAGGTACGGAAAAACCGTGTGGAGATTCAGCCGCCGGAAAATATTTCCTGTACACGAAGAAATAAACGTATAAAGGACGAAGAAGTCGATATAAGATTTGAAGACGGAGATGCTGAAATCCTCGATGAAACAGAGCTAGATATTGTGGTGAAAAATGAATAACAGGATAATAGTCAATTTCAAGGCCTACAGAAATGCACTGGGAGATAGAAGCGAAGAACTGGTAAAAAGCTTCAGTGAAGTATACAAAGAAATAGATGGAGAGGTCATAGTTGCTCCCTCTTCCTTTGATACGTTCAGAACTGCGGGTAACGGAATCAAAATCTACAGCCAGCATGTTGGCCCTCTGAAGCCCGGAAGCCATACCGGCCACAGTGTTGCAGAGGCGGTAGAGGCCACTGGAGCTTCAGGCAGCTTGATCAATCACTCTGAGAGACGTATGGATAGTGAGAGTATAGAGGATGCTGTTTCACGATGTGAGGAGCTTGGATTAGAGACTGTTGTCTGTGCTCAGACTGTTGAAGAAGTTGAGGAGTACAGTTCTTTCAGGCCCGATTTCATCGCTTTTGAGCCTCCGGAGCTTATCGGCGGCGATACTGCTGTCTCCCAGGCGGAGCCTGAAATGATCAGAGAAGCTGTTGAGAGTACTGCGGATGGAGTTGAGACTTTGACAGGGGCAGGAATAAAAAGCGCGGAAGATGTAAGTAAAAGCATAGAGCTTGGATGTTCGGGAGTACTGGTGGCATCCGGCATCGTAAAATCAGATAATCCAGCGGAGACTCTGGAAAAAATGTGTGAAGGCCTTTGAAAGATATCTGGCGGCGACGTTACCTGGAATCGGTTGAATCCGAAAGATCTGAAGCAAATGTCTTGACAGGTTTTAACGCAAATCTTGATTACATCTACAGATTTGATGATCTCGATATCGATCTTGAATCTGTTGAATCCAGGAAGATCGATCCTGTGAAAAATCCAGAGGAGCTCAACTCAGTGCTGAAGTACTGTATAGAGAACAATGAGAACATGGAGGTGCACGGAAAGCACCTGGCCCGGGAGTTCCCTGAAGCGGAGAAGCGTCTCGGAGGCCAGGGAGGCATAATATCAGATTTTCTCAGCAAGACAGGCAACTACGTTGTCTTCTACACTCCTTTCCTGTCACAGGAGCTGGCAGACCTTATTGACTCTGAAGTCGTATACCCTGTAGCTGATGGAGGCCTGAAGCTGAAACGTGTGAAAGATGCTGTAAACACTGATAGAGTCAAAGAAAACATGATTGTAGAGTACGATAACGAACACACCGGAAGACTTATTGTCTCGGACAGACTTCAGGGATTCGGACCTTACTTCAGAAAAGGAGTAGAGGAAAAACTGGACAAGCTTGACGATGAACTTGATGCAGTCGTTCTATCAGGATTCCACGACGCAGACGGAAACTTCGAGTCAAAGATAGACAAGGCAGAAGTACAGATAAGCCAGATCAAGAGCCCAAAACACCTCGAATACGTCGACATGGAGGCCTCCAAATCCGAAAAAATCCTGGCGGATCTGGTGCCTGAGTTCGACAGTATAGGCCTCGATGAATCAGAGGCTCTGGAACTTTCAAGCAGCCTTGGACACAGCTTTGAAGAAAAACTAAGTCTTGGAGAGGCCTTCCAGCTATCTAAAAGCCTCATAGAAGATTACAGCCTCGAAAGGATTCATATACACACCTACAGATATCATGTCGCCGTCACTGGAGAAGACTACGGTACGAGGCCTGAGAAAATCCGTGAATCAATGCTTTACGCAGAGAACTGTGCTCTCAAGATGTCAGATATAGGAGAGATACCGGACAGCATCGACATGAATAATTACAGTCTTGAAAACAAGCACGTTCATATTCTGGATGATCTGGAAGATTTCCAGCATCATCTAGGCCTTGATAACTTTGTGGAAGAAGGTATAGCAGAAATTGATGGATTCAACGTAGTTTCAATCCCTACACTGATTCATGAGGATCCTGAAAGAGTTGTAGGGATGGGAGATGTAATTTCCTCAGCGGCTTTCACTGCAGAGCTACGCTGAGGTCTCCTGTATAAATTTTCTGACATCTGACTCGATTCTCTGGAGGATTTGATCGAGGTCTTCTTCTGTATCGGCCTCACATCTGACGCTCATCTTTGGCTCGGTGCTTGAAGGCCTTACAAGAGCCCATCCTTTTTCGAAGTGGATCTTCACGCCGTCTTTTCGGGAGATCTCACGATCAGAGTAGGCCTCTCCGATCTTCTGGATTACTTTTTCTTTTGCGTCTTCAGGACAGTCGATCCTTAACTCCGGGGATACAGGATAGTCTGTGTAGCTTGAGAGTCTTTCCTCCAGTTTATCTTCGTTAAGCATCTTCATCATCAGAGCTGCGGCAAAAAGGCCGTCATCCCACGGGAAATCCCATGCCGGGAAGTAGAAATGTCCTGAAAGCTCGCCAGCGAAGACAACACTGGAATCACTGTGGATAGCCTCTGATATAAACGTATGGCCTACACGCGACTCTACAGGCTCTCCTCCTCTCTTAGTAATCATTTCGGATACAAGCTTGGAGGCCCTCAGATCGTATACCACTTTTCCTTTCTCAATCTCTAAGGCCTCTTCCGAGAAAAGAGCTAGAACTTCATCCTCGGAGATATGACCATATCCAGGCATCACGAATCCGGCTCTATCGCCATCTCCATCGAATATTATGCCCATATCCTCATCACTCATCTCTTCCTCCAGCGCTTTCCGGGCCTCTTCATTCGTGGGATCCGGCAGATGATTCGGGAAGGAACCATCAACATCCTCGTTAATCAGAGTTACATCCGATGCCAGGGATTCAAACAGATCCTCGGCAAGGACCCCTGTAACTCCGTTTCCACAGTTGACAGCTACATCAAGATCCAGAGATCCAAAAATTTCTACAAGCTCCTTGATGTAATCCTCAAGCACATCTAACTCGTTGACAGAGGCCTCTCCCTGCTCGAAATCCTCATTCTCGTATATCTCCTGGATCTCAGCCATTCCTCCTTCACGGGACATAGACAGAGCATTTTCCTTGCAGAA